>CAZHOS010000044.1:0-1997 GCA_964534605.1 uncultured Candidatus Saccharibacteria bacterium | reverse complement strand
ATTACCTTTACCTGCGACGTCAGCAGCGGCACCTACATCCGCAGCCTTGTAGAGGGTATCGGCGAGCAGCTCGGCGCAGGAGCCTACATGTCGGCCCTCCACCGCACTAAGATAGATCAATTCGATATCAGGAATGCAATTTTGGTAGAAGAAGTTGATACTTCAAGGCTCAGCCGCCTCTCATAGAATAGCTTGACAAAATACTTATCTTAGTGTATTATGAATTTATTAACTAGCAATTTTGCTTGGACTCTCTTCTCAGTTTTTATCACCAAACCAGTCAGAACTACATCTCTTTTTATCAAAAGCCTAACCGGCACAAACATCTTTTAAAAAATTAACTCTGAAAGGAACTACCATGTTCATATTTCTTATGGCGCTGTACTTTATTGCAAATACAGCAGCCAAACTTCTGGTCCGCGTATTTTCTAAGAAGACGCAACTAGATCCACATGCCGCAAACCTTGCGACTAGGTTACCCGGCTATCTATTCGGAGTAGCTTACGGACTGCAGCAGCAGTCGCAGCCACTGCTGGAGGGGGTAACACCTCCGCTACTAGCGTTAACAGCTTTTACAGCCATGCTCAGCGTTGTCGCCGGTAAGATATCCATCATAGCAATTAAAAATTTAGACATTGCGTCTTATACCTTGTTGCAGATGCTGTCTGTTCCCGTATCAGTAGTTATCTCTAGCTTACTGTTGAGCGAAGGCCTAACGTTTGCCCAGACACTGGCGATGACTTGCATATTGGTAGGTGTATCAATTGTTGGTGCGGGCGGCAGGCTGCCAAGGACAAAGCATATTGGCAAATACGAATCCTATGCGCTGCTGAATAGCTTATTTTCTGGGTCGTTTATCGTGCTCGGTAGATATTTAATCGAGCAGACATCGCTGTCGACTATGCTGGTGTTGTTTGCGGGCATGGAGATAATTGCTGTATTGCTTGTAGCATCGAAGTCCACGCTCAAGAAGCCTTCCATGTCCGACATTAGATTGTCGCTTGGTATCGGAGCCAGCTTTGCTATTGGCATGATCGCCTTTTGGCTAGCAGCAGACTCTATAGATAATATTGCGCTAGTCTCATCGTTAGCTTCCTTTAGAGTCGTGACGATCTTTGCCGCCAGCTACGTGTTGCTAAAAGAAAAATCTAACCTTAAACAAAAGCTTGTCGGGTCGGCACTAGCCACAGCAGGGCTGCTGCTTAGCTAAAGGAGATTATATGAAAAACAACAAACCAAATTTGATATTACTAAACGGGCCGCTTGCTATCGGCAAGTCTACACTCGCCAAAATGTATAGCGCGAGAAACCCAGAAACACTAAATATTGACATAGACCTGCTAAGGCCAGCGGTAGAGGGTCACCGCGTATTCACCAAGGAATCTTCAGAGTTAGCTTGGAATAAGGCTGCAGAACTTGGTAGGGCTGCGATTAGCTCCGGTAAAGATGTTTGCATAGCCCAGATTATGACTCGCAAAGAGCAGTGGCAACGGCTCGAAGAGCTTGCTGACGACACGGGCGCTCAACTTTTCGAAATACTACTCTACGCCCCCAGGGAAGAGGCCATAGATAGATTCATGAGGCGAGGGCGAGCCTCTGGTTCTGACCAGGGCTATAGGCCAGGAGGGCTAATTGACCGAGGTGGAGGCATTAAGTTGCTTGAGGAGAAATACGACAAGATGATTGATTTTGCTAACTCACGGGGTCAAACAATTCGCATAGATTCTAAATGTGATCGCCCAGAAGAAACATATTCAGCACTCCTGTCCGTACTCAATACACACTAGTCATATTCGAGAGTTCTTGACGAGAAGTGCAAAGGAGCAGTACAAACAGTACTGTGACTGCGCCTCGTAGACAAAACTCTTGAAGATGGCCGTGAACACGCCCAGTCTACCGGCTTTGCCGGTCAGCAGGGAGGTGAGGTGTGTTGATTAATCTCAACAGGGGTGGTATAGTTATTATCAATACGCTACTCTTTGCTATCTAGAAGAGAC
>CAZHOS010000043.1:0-2420 GCA_964534605.1 uncultured Candidatus Saccharibacteria bacterium | reverse complement strand
CTGCCAAATTTAGAAACCAGACATTCGTGTCTGGTTTTTGAATTTTACTGGGGACCAGGCTTGAACCAAGACACCTAGGTGTCGGAGGTGAAACATGCCAGTGGCATGTTGCAAGGAAACTTACGGATGAAAGCTTGCTTTCAATCATGTAATTTCGGGGTCGCGGAACGTGACCAAGTCCTGTCCCCCCTGCCAAGGATAAGAACTTTAGAGTATATTTCTGGTCTACTTTTTTGATTTATCTGCTTTACTAGCTAACGCAGAAAAAGCAGCACCTAGGCTGACAGCACCTACTAGGACAAATCCACCTTGTGCTATTTTATGGCTAGTAGATTCGGCAGCATTAATGACACTAATAGTGCTTGTGTAAACGCGACTATCGTCCGTTGAATCCACACACTCTACAGTAATTGTATGGCTAAGGGTTAGTATGGAAGCACCATTAGGCTCAATAGTCGTGATGCATTCAGCTTCTGTATATCCTCTATTTAGTGCGGACTCTAGTTTTTCTTCAGCAAAGTCATGTACAGAGGTGCGGCCATCATTCATCGAATCATGCAGCATTTCCCCACCAATAAAGCCAGAAGCAGCGCCTGTCAGGCAGGCTAGCGAAAAAGCTGAATTTCGTAGCATACTCATATAATGATTATAACACATAATTGTAGATATTGCAATATCTTCGTATCTTCCGACAATAGAACTAACCTTAGTTAATGCAAGTATTGCAAGGTTCCTCCACTAGGGGCTGCTAAACTAAAAACCTCTGCATTTGCAGGGGCTTTTAGTTTCTCTGGATGCATGCCTTGGTTCTGCGGCACTTTAGTGTCGGAGGTGAAACATGCCAGTAGCATGTTGCAAGAGAACCTTCACCAAGCAGCTTGTTGCTTTGGCAGAAGTTCTGGGCCCGCAGAATGTGGGCAAGTCCTGTCTCACCTGCCAAGGATAAGTATTAACGGAGCCCGTTTGGGCCTTTTTTGTTTTAGTGAGACAATACCTTGTATGAAGTTCCTAAAAAGTATCTCTGGACTACTCATAGTATATGGCATAGCCTTATCTTCTTTATACGTCATGAATATGCTTGCGACATCAGAGGATAGTAGCGGTTATATTTCTCTTTACAGCTTGGGGGCAGTTCTTGCTGGGACGATCTTTGCGTACTTTTTTATAACGGCCTACAAAATATACTGGTCATTCCCAGAACCAAACAGGCCCGGTGGATCTAGAAATATTAAAAGACTAGAGATGTACGGTGAATTCAAGAATCTTTTCTCGTACAACACAAAAAAGCTATTGGCGTCTTTGATACTGGGCTTAATGCTAGCTCTAGCCTCGATTTATGTAGCTAGTCTTTAGCAAGTACACCCACCAGGGGCTGCCAAATTTAGGAACCAGACACTTATGTCTGGTTTTTGAATTTATTGGGTCACACGACTTGAACCAAAATCATGCTAGTTGGCGTTATTTATGGCTTTTAATGCTGACCCGAGCACCGTGCGGTGAGCATCTAGCATTGGTATATCGTTTAGCTTATCGGTATCTACCGGGATGCACTCACCTTTGTTGGAGCTGTATCTCACAAGGTCTGGGCGATCTATTTCAAACACAAGGTGCAGCTCTGATACGTACGGGGTTTGCGCGTGAATCGTGGCTAATTGCCTGTATGATGGATCTTTATAGTTCATGCCACATTTATCCGCGAGTTCATGCAGCAAAGCAGCTTTTATAGACATCTCGGCATGCATCCTGCCAAACGGCAGTGAGTAGCTGCCTTTCAGCGGTGCTCTGGTCCATTTGTAGAGCAATATCCGGTCATCTTTACGAAGTAGTAGGTCTATGCATACTTTTGGTTGCTGGGTAGGCCTGCCTGTCTCTAGCGACAGTTTGTCCGCATATATCTTGCCTTTGTCGGTTAAGCCCCAGGTATTGCCCGTCTTTGCGATAAGTCCCCTACCCTTGAGTTTATCCATGTAGTAGCCCTGTAGATTATTGGCGACTCCGTCGATAGACAGCTCGCTCCATGTGCAGGTAGCGTTACTGGTAAGTTTTATGAGTAATTGCCGTGTTATCCAGTCGTCCATATCTAGTCAGGATATATTGACTGTTTTTATCATGCAACCCGGTTAATCTTGTACCAAGGAGGAAATATGCACAGACCAGAATCAACCAAGACCACAACAACTCGCCACCCTAGTATGGCAGAAGCACTTGTGTTCGTGGCAGATGTAGAGGATAAGCAGCGTGCAGATCATGTCACGCAGTACGAGCAAGAAATCTCTGCCCTGCAAGAGCAGATTAATACTAAAAAGCGCAAGATAGAAGCGCTATTAAGGAGCTTGACCAAACTAGAGGGCAGCATATTTAACGTAGAACTAGAGCTTGAGGAGTGGGAGTATGTGGCAGACAAATGGGTCGGCTCTAAC
>CAZHOS010000042.1:0-3234 GCA_964534605.1 uncultured Candidatus Saccharibacteria bacterium | reverse complement strand
ATCTACTACTGGTGGGCTGGGGAGTTCTGGCTGTACATCACCCCAGGTATCGTCTTTATTTTTTCTGGTGTTTGGGCTCTTCTGTGCTGGCTGCGTCATTTGTCGCTACTGCTAGGTCGGAAGACTAAAAACCTTCTGAGTATATGAAAAGCTGCCCCCAAGCTCCAAGTGAAGAACAAACAGAGTCCGCTGGTACGTCAGAAATGACGAACCAGCGGACTCTTCGCCTTTAATATACAAAGGCTAGCTTTTATTTGTTGGTTTCCATTCTGCTGCTGGATTAGCCGGGTCGTCAGTAGTGTACCAGTTGCCATCAGTGCTTGTGGCTTTGGCTGTAGGCGGTGTACTGACTGTAGGCGCGGGCGGGCTATACCCTGGGGCTCCTTCGGGAGGGGTAACTCCATAGGCTGTTTCTAGGTGGGACTGTATTTCGGGGGCAAGACTATTCCATGTCTTAGAGTCAGCAGCGAGAGCCTCGGCAGCTCGCCTTGTGTTCCCTGTAGCTCCTTTCGAAGCCTCTGTGCTCTCAGCAAGCTTCCATGACGCCTCCGTCCAACCAGTTCTTTCAGAAGCAGCAGTGCCATGAAGCCTACCAACACCACCTTTAGCAAGATCGGGGGCCTTGTCCTTGAAGCTAGAGAAGAATTCTTTGCTGAGTTTAGCGTCCTCAAGGACATTAGACCCAACGCCGTCCAGACCGCCGCTTGCCTGCAGTGCATTTAATTCGCGCAATTTTTCATCGTCTCCAAATTGGACAAGCCTATTTATGGCAGCCTGACGCTTACCTCTCGAAGCTGAGGCGTCTTTCACAACAGACAAAAGATGGTCAGCATCGTTGTAGGTAGCAGGATCCTTGCGCATCTCTAGATCGGCCTCTTTAGCTTGTTTTTCAAATATTTCATTATTTGCGGCCTCCATTGACTGTCTGGCTCTTTGGTGAGCGCTCGATCCCGGCACGCCACCTGTGACTGGCAGGCCAGCATCAGCCCTCATACGCGCCCTAGCCAGGGCACCAGCTCTTTCGCCAGTGAATCTGCTGGTGCGGGTGTTGCCTGCTGCTCTCTCTGCACGCCGTTCTGACTTAACACCTTTTTTAAACTCTTTGCGTTTCTTCCCTCGTTCTCCGATGGCGTTCCTTCCTCTATCTAAAATACCCTTGCTCCTATCGTTAACGGTTCCAGTTAGTTGCTGCAATGCCCCAAGTGACCTTTTTGCCAAAAATGGCCCCATAGCGTAGCCGCCTATATAGGCTATAAACGCTACCAAGAACTGCGCAATACTAATATCCATCTAGCCGCCTCCCCCTATTGCGAGGTATGCAAATATTTTGCCAATAGTTATCATGGCAACCAGTATAGGGTAGAGCATTAGCAGTCCAAAGAATGTCTTGCGGTACGCGTTCCAGGCGTTGTCGTTGCCCGGCAATATCCAGAACGCCACGCCAATTGGGGACATAACTATCAGAGCTATGATTATAATTTGCCGAAGCACGAGGAATACATAGGCAATTATCAGGAATATTAGTCCGCTATAGGCGACAGACAGAGCCCCAAACAGCCCCAGGGAGCCAACTATGCCAACGCCGCTGATTGCCGCTGCACTGCCTACGTCGCCACCACCTATGGTTCCGAACCCAAACACGTCAACTCTGTTCGCACCAAATATATTGGCAAGGCTAAAGCTGTCTATGTTACCGCTACCAAAGGGCGATGCCAGCAGGAGCTTTATTCCGTCGCCAAGCTCGTTTACGAGATCACTGCTTAGCCCCGCTATAACCCAGGAAAGCTGGATAGCTATCGTACCAATAACTAGCCTAGGTATATATTTCTTGACTGTGTAGTTACTAAAGAATCCAAAGTCGAGGGCTGTAGATATGACCATGAACATTGCTGTTACAACAACGGATATAGTTGCCAGGTAGCGTATATTATTCCATGCACTGCGGTAGCCTGGGTTGCTGTATTCTTCGGACTCGACCTTCAGCAAACCGTCAATTGTCTCGTCAAAGGCCTGTAGTGTATTGTCGGCCAACCTCAGCGCACTACAGCCAATCCAGGCGAGATCGCCCGGTATTTCTGTTTCACAAGATGGCACGCCAGCTCCATTTGCCAGACCAGAGACACCTCCGAGGCCATCATTACCCAAACCTGCGCCTCCACCCTCTACAAATACATTGTCAACAATGTTGCCACTCGAGTCGAGATAGTCCCCCTCTATTCTGTTGGGGGTTTCTAGCAACTCTTCGTAAGATAGATCAAACCGCAGCATATCATTGTTTGAACTACAGCCTTCTTGTCCAAAAAGTGCAGGTGAAGAAAGTCTATCCGTATTGCAAGCGGTAAAAATATCTAGGTCTTCACTAGATTCACCTTCTGTGCTGACGATTTCTATTCTAGAGTTTGCATCTCGTACAAAAAGCGTTGTATTAATGTTGTCTAGGTCTTGAATGCTGGAGTTAGCTATAGGGAGCTCGGCAGGCACATTTCCTACAGTAAAATTCTCACCGTCACTCCCATCAACCCACCTGTGCTCTCCACTGCCATTATTAATAAATACAAAGTATTTGTCTCCAAACGAAGTGTCGTCTCGCACGGTTAATATTAAGTTTGTAGTGAGACTGTTAGTATTTACGGAGCCAATACATTCGCCGGTATCGCACGCCTCATCCAAGCCGTCAATACGTATCCAAAGATTATGGTTCTCATATTCAAAGAGTGAGAAAGTATCATTTCTATCATCAGTCAGTCGGATTACCCCCGGCAGGTATTCCGACAAAAGTGTTCCGGGGAGTATTTCTGTCTGGTCGTTGTTGACCTCTACATCTATGGTGTTGCGGTTAATAATAGTGAGATCAAAATCGCTTGAGCGGATGTCTACTAGAAGGTCTTCCCTTTCGATGTTTGTCACGTCATTAGGATTTCTGGTGAGACCTCCTGCGCCAAGTGGGCTTTCGTCAAAAGTATGGTTTGCCCTGACTGGATTAAGGTACAGCAAGCTGCCCAGTATAAATAATAACAGCCCACCCAGAAGCACAAATACCGCAGCCGGGAAGTTTTTCTTAAGCATTATTGTCATTAATATAACGCAACAGGTAAAAGATTACTACACCTTTAGCGCCACTCAGTTGCAGTTTTATGTATAAGAGTGTAAAATTATAAAAAATTAAGTAACTATCTGTATGAAAATAAACATCGCTTTCGGACTTAACGCACTCATTGCCGCATTACTTATGGT
>CAZHOS010000041.1:0-3481 GCA_964534605.1 uncultured Candidatus Saccharibacteria bacterium | reverse complement strand
CAAGTCCTCTTCTGCGCACCAATAAATAAACCCTGGTTTTTCCAGGGTTTATTTATTTGGTGTTGATGTGTTGAACCTTCACAGGGTCTTGGAGGTGAGAGCTGCCTGTGGCAGCTCGCAAGGAAACCTTCTCTTGCAAACTTGTTTGCAAAGACGAAGTTTCGGGCCCGCGGAACGTGGGCAAGTCCTCTTCTGCGCACCAATAAATAAACCCTGGTTTTTCCAGGGTTTATTTATTTTTATTAATGCCCTGTAGTGTGTAGAATTAGATTCATGAACTCACCCCACTTACAAGAGCCTGTTGTTGATGTTGTTGCTAGGGCAGAACAGTTTACGCGCGAGTTTTCAGAATTAGCCAAAAAGAATGGCTTAAGGCTTGTCGCCTCTGCCGTAATACGAACGGCAAGAGATAAGCATGAGACACCCGTGGGCGCTGCTGGCATCTCGGTAAGCCTTACTGGCTTTAATCTGGCAAGGGCTTATAAGGTTGGTGCTGCACTGCCTAATATGTACCCCACTAACATCACAGAATCACCGCAGTACCCTGTATTCGTTGAACCACCAACCGACAAAGATACTATCCCTACTGTATATAGAACTTGGTAGGTTCTAAATCGTGCGTAGCCCAAAGACTCCGAAGTTCGCAGACTATAATGCACGTGCCAATTGCTTTAGTCCGCACCAACTGCATGACAATACTGTTGACGAGTGGCTAGACGGGGCGCAGCTGATGCTAGAGGTTGGCGCCGGTACAGCCAAAGTGTCCTTAGAGTACGCCCGCCAGCACCCTGAGGCACAAGTAATAGCCATAGATCAGAAGGCAGACAGATTGGTTAAGGCTGCCCGCGTGGCCGAGGGCGAAGGGCTAGATAACATTGCGTTTATACACTCTGACCTTCGCCGCCTGGACGAGATAATCGACCTTAGCGGCAAGGTAGCACATATCTGGGTGACCTTCCCTGACCCTTATCCTAAAGATCGCCACGAAAAGAACCGTCTGACATACCCCAAGATGCTATCTATCTACGCTAATTATTTGCAACCAAACGGGATATTAGAGTTCAAGACTGACAACAAAGACCTATATGATTACAGTCTACAACAGATGGAAGAGTCAGATGTTTTTGCTTTAGAGGCGCGTGTAGAGGATTTGCACGGATCTAGCGTGGATGATCCGGTTGCGCTTGCCAAGACATCGTACGAGCAAAAGTTTTTGGGCGAAGGTTTAACAACTAAATACCTACGGGCTACAAAAATAGCTAAATAAGACTATACTGGTTAAAATAACTAAGCCAAAGGATAGCCGCATGAGCATGCTTCACACCGCCCAAAAATTAATTACAGATTCATCCAAACGCCTCGGGATGTCCCAGTCAGAGCTAGAGACGCTGCTAGCCCTAGATCACTTCCACGAATTTACTATCGATCTGGATGGGCAGCAATTGCAGGCTTACCGCGGCCAGCACTCTAACAAACGAGGCCCATATAAAGGAGGCATTCGCTTTCATCCCAATGTCGATGCCGACGAGGTTCGGGCGCTAGCAACACTCATGTCTATCAAGAACGCAGTCGTCAACTTGCCACTCGGCGGTGGAAAGGGCGGCGTAGTCGTCGATCCCCGCGCCTTAAGCGATAGCCAAGTGGAGCATATTGCTCGCAGCTACGTTCGCGGCTTGGCGGACCATATCGGCCCAAGGGTTGATGTGCCGGCGCCAGACGTTAATACCAACGCCGCGATTATGGATATTATGGTAGATGAATATGCCCAGCTTACGGGCGATCAGACCAGAGCGACTTTTACTGGTAAGTCACTGGACAAGGGCGGCAGCCTCGGCCGCGAACAAGCCACCGGCCGCGGTGGTTACGAAGTGCTGTTAAAAACGCTAGATCTCTTGGAGGATGGCGACAAAGAGCTAACTATCGCCGTCCAGGGATTCGGCAACGTTGGTTACTGGTTTGCCGCGCTTGCTAACGATAACCCACGCCTAAAGATCGTGGCTGTGTCCGACTCTCGCAGTATGCTTGTCGACATGGACGGCCTAGATGTGCAGGCTGTTTATAAGCAAAAACAATCTAGCGGATCATTGGGGGAGGGTGCAGTCGCTAACGACGGCATATTTGGCCTAGACGTCGACGTACTAGCTCTAGCCGCCCTGGAAGACTCTGTAACTACCGATAATCAGGCAGAAGTGACCGCACGCTATATGCTAGAGCTCGCTAATGGCCCAACGAGCTATGATGCCCAGGTAGAGCTAGACAAGCGTGGAGTCGTTGTCTTGCCAGACATCCTTGCCAACGCAGGCGGTGTGACCGTGTCTTACTTCGAATGGCAACAGAACCTGGCTGACGAATCTTGGAGCGAACAGGATGTTAACGATAAACTCCGTGAGCTTATGCAAAGCGCCACGAGCACCGTTGTCGAACATATGCGCAGCAATAATCTGTCCATGAAGCAAGCCGCCTTTGACATCGCACTAACTAGACTAAAATAGACCCTAGAATTTACCTAGAGGCGTATCGGGGTCGTCGTCTTTGTGCAGACGGCCCCAGCGCCACCGTGGCTTAGGGCCTTTGGCGATCGATACACCAAAGTAAATGCCCGACAAAAATGCTATGGCCAAGACAAAGACCCATAGTTGCCAGGTGCTTGTGATGCTTGTGCCCTCTGGCAGATCTGCGACCGAGCGCAAGAACCAGACGTCCAACAACACAACAGTTGTCAGGTAGCTAAGCGAGAATATCCAACCTTCTTTGGTGATAGGCAACCCCCATCCCCAGCCGTACTTTTTGGCCTCGAACCAGTAGTCTTTTTTACCTGATTTATCCATAGGAACTATTGTATCAGATTCCGCCCGGGCAGAATTAGTAGGCGGGGCCAATTTTTGGCTTTCCGCCAGGCAGCGGTATTGGTATTATGTGGGTCGGTTATTACAAAAACATACAGAAGGACGGCCAGCATGAAGTTATTCGCCAAGTTAAAATCAGGTCCAAACGACCATCGCCTCCTTATGCAAGACATGCAAGAACCCGTGTTTAGCAGTCCAGACTATTCTGCTGCAGTAAAGTTTGACCCACTGCAAGAGCCAGATAAAGGTCAGTGGCAGTACGTAGAACTAGAGTTCTACCATGTCGAGAAGATGATAGATCCGTATATAACTAGCCTAAACGAAGAGGCCGACCCGATCGATCCTGCCGAGTACTATCTGTCGCGTAGTATTTATCAGGTCAGCGCCAAAGAGGTTTTGTTCAAACGTATAACCAGCACCATGATGGTGCCAGAGCATGGTACCAAGTACCTGGATTTCTCGACCATGCTACCCAGCACCTCGCAAAAATTTATGGCTATCGAGCTCACTGAGGGCGTCGATGCCGTTTATGTCCGGGCCGATCAGCGCATATACTTCCAAAACTTCTCGCGTGCTAGAGCGCTGTTTAAGGGCTTCGATATCTTCCACCAAGACGCCACGACCGAGCAGAAAGA
>CAZHOS010000040.1:0-3879 GCA_964534605.1 uncultured Candidatus Saccharibacteria bacterium | reverse complement strand
ATGCCCCGCCTAACTTGTCGACGTCTGCTTCGTCAAGATCCTGGCCCTCGACTGCTGTAAAGACCTCGGCTACAAACCTATCTACCCAGCGTACTGACGTGTTGTTGGATTCTTCCCTAGTAATATCGAGGCTCTGGATTTGGTTGTTTGCCAGGACAATCTCTACGCCAATCCCGTCATTACCGCCTGGTGATGCATATACTGTGCTTGCGCTGTACGCTCCATCTACAAAAACAGAGCTTGTTGCAGTAGACTGCTCGTCTGTTGTATCGGTCTCTTGCAACGCTTCGCTTGCGCTAGCATCTGTATCGATCTGCTGTGCTTGGCTTTCGGCAGTGCTGACAGACTGGGTAGAGCTAATAGATGCATCTTCGGAACCCAGTACAAAAAAGAGTAGCCCTATCAAGATAACAGCTGCAACTACTGCACCGCCGACAATTTTTGGTGTGTTATTTACTTCAGCCATTGAACTCCTATCTATTTAAGCAGTACATATAATACCCTACTCTGCTGATTATTTGCTGGATATTACTGAGCTAATGCCTGCGCGCGAACGTCATCGAGTAGATCGTTAAAGGCTGCTGATGTAAGTGAAGCGCCACCAAGGCGTGAAACATCTGCTTCTTCTAGATCTTCACCAACTACAGCATCTTCGATTAGCGGACTGAATCTTCCCTGCCACTGCTCTGAAGTGCTATTGGTTGCTTGTACATCAAATTCGAGCGATACTATCTCGTTATTAGCGAGCACGATCTCGACACTAATCGCCTCTTCGTCGCCGTTAGGTACTCTATACGTAGAGTTAGACGTAAAGGTTCCGTCTGTAAATTCGGCAGCGACGGCAGCCGTCGCGCTTTCTTCTACCTGAGAGACCTCGGCAGTTTGCGTGTCTTCCTGCGTAAGACTATCGCTATCACTATTAAGTACTAAGAACAGTATCCCAGCAATTACGGCTGCAGATATCAATAAGCCTCCGACTAGCTTTGGTGTGTTGTTGGATTCTTCCATGAGATTTTCCCCTCTACTTTATGTACCACTAGGATACATTACAAATTATGAGTATAAGCTGATAATGGCATAAAAATCTTACAAAAATGATAAAATACATGCATGAACGCATTCAAGTTATATATAAATCTTTCAATAATATCTATCAGTGTAGGTATCGGCATGCTGCTAGGTGCCAATCTTGCAGATGGCGGATCCAATACACCTTATTGGGTTGGGGGCATCCTAGTGCTTGGTGGAGCAGTTCTTCTAGGCATGGCAATCAGCAGCCGTAACAGCAAATCGCTAACACACCTAGAAGACCAAGAACAGTAATTTACGAATAGCCTCTTCTTAGATATACTATTCTCCAGTCGTCCTGCAAATCCTGCAGGGGCATGACAATGGCGCGTGGCCAAATGGTAAGGCACCGGTTTCTGGTACCGGGGATTGTAGGTTCGAGCCCTACCGCGCCAGCCAAGCATAAGCACTATCCAAAGAATGGTGTTTTTGTTTGGCTTTTGCCATACGTCTCGAACCTAGAGCTCCGAAGGAGTAGGTTCGTGATTTTGTGCAGCACAAAAGAAAGCAGTTTTAGCTATTTTCTTATTGCAAGCAAAGTGAGCTAGTCGGGCGTAAATCCCCGACGCTGCCATGCCGCGCCAGCCAATTTTATGACTACTGTTTATCTGCGTTCAGCCTAGCTGGACGTAGAACTTTTTGAAGTTATCCTATTAAGAAATATTTGCAACAACTGGGTAGTGGTCAGAAGCTTCTTCGAATATCCCGCCCTGCTTTACAACTGTTTCAGACACCTTGATGTTGCTTGATGCAAGAACATAGTCAACCCTAAACCATTTAGCCTCAGGACCCAATGCAGGATGCAGTAAAGGCGTTGCGAGGCTGGCCTGAAAGTCTGTCTTCTCGCCGAGTATGCCTTTGCTGCCAAGTTCTTTTATTACCTCGCCACGCATCATGTCTTCTACCCATGGGCCAACGTGGGCATATAGGTCAGGGTGGAGCTCTTTAAGTTCACGAATACCCTCTTTGTTGCCCTGCTGGTTATGATTATCAAAAGTGTTTAGGTCTCCTGCTACTACAACCCTCTGTGATGCTCTAGATTCAATATCGTTAAGTAGCAGTTTAGTCTGTGTAAGTCTTATGTCTTCGTCTGCGTGATAAAAATAGGTTGTGTATATATCTGTTTTTTCTTCGCCATCTTCTACCGTGCAGCGTAAAGCGTTGCGTGAGCCTAGGCTAACTGCTTCCGAATCACTGACAGGATATTTAGAAAGAAATGCCAAGCATATATCTGGCTCTACCGTCTCATCGGCAAGCTCACACTGATAGGCGTATGGATAGCCGAACATTTCTGCTAACTCAGCGTCAGTATAGATGTTCTTCCAGCGATATGTGTCTACAAGACAGACACAGTCAGCAACAAGAGCCTCAACGGCTTTTCTTATCTGAGGCATTCGCGGTGGAAGCTCTTCTTCATAGTCGTAGTTAGTAAATCCACCGTTTTTTAAATTGTATGCAGCTATCTTCATAAATAATATTATACAATAGATATTAATATAGTTCTAATCTCGTAGACTAAGCCCAGCCAAGCATAAGCACTATCCTGCCTTGTGTGGTGTCTTCGTTTGACTACAAAAACCTTATTTCAATTTTTCTAGTGGCTGGAGGTTGTTCTTTACGCCTTATGAGCCCAGCTACGGCTGCGATTCCTAGCCCGATAGATATGCTTGCTGCTATGTTTTGCCCAGTTTCGGCCAAGACTTCTTCAGACTCTACTATGGCTGGGCCTGCAGGATCAGATATCTTGCCGTTGACTACACCGTCGGCATCGAATAGACCGCCGTCAGTCAGACCAAACGTCACCGTTGTGACGGTTGTGCCTGCCACATCTGTTGTGCCATAAGCAACCTGATCATTAAAGTCTACATAAGTATTATTTATCAACTTACGGTAGTTCCACTGACTAGTGTCGTATTCTTGGTCCCAGTAATGAGTAATTGTTGCGCTATCGCCGACAGCCCCACAGGTCAGTTCAACACCGTGCAATCCAATAACATAGTCAAAGTCAGTATCTTGAACGGTAAAGTCTGGTTCTATGAATGAATCGACTCTTGTTATGGCACTACAGTCTCCGCTCACTACTGTAGCCACATAGCCACCTACATGCGGGTTGATATATGAGGCGACGCTAGACTGAGCAGAATCTTTGATACCGTCACCATTTGCATCACCACCATTTGGCCCATTGTCTTCTTCTGATGTGCTGACATTGTCGGTGTCTTTCTCGATATTATCGATGACGGAGGCGCTCGTCCCGCGACCAGCCTCGTCAATTATCATAACTTCGATTGTGTGCGAGCCACCAGGTATTGATGTAGTGTCGACCGGTATATTGAACACTCCTGAACCAGGACATGTCGGAGCTGGTGGTGGCGTGACGTCAACACCTGCGATAACAATAACTAACAAATCGCCCGGCTGGTCACATGTTCCTTCCACTGGATAGCTAGCTTGATTCGTCGGAGTGATTGGGGCGACAGGCGTCGCTAGTGTTGCTGATAGTGGTCGATCAATAGTATCCGTATCGGACTGTGCCTCCAGTACACCTGCGTCGTCGCTGACAGTTACTAAGATCGATAGGTTATTGCCAGATGGGATTGAGCTGAGATCAACTGTGGCGCCAAATACACCGCCAGCGCAGATCGGTGTAGGCGTCGGAGTTACATCAACACCATCGACAACAATCGTAATTAAATCGTTATCCTCACCGCAAGTGCCGCTTATCGGATAAGCTGTCTGATTAGCTAGGGTTATCGGTACAAGAGTCGAGGTGATATCAATATTCATACAGTTCCTGCTGTCTCCATTGAA
>CAZHOS010000039.1:0-4529 GCA_964534605.1 uncultured Candidatus Saccharibacteria bacterium | reverse complement strand
TCGACAGACTCTGCTGGCTGGTAGTCGTCGAACCACATGACCTGCCAGCCTAATCGCTCGGCGGCCATAAGGTTAGTGCGCGAGTCGTCTATTAGCAGGATCTGGCTTGGGTTGTCGGTGCCAGCCTTTTGGGCGGCTAGCTGATAGATCCGCGGCTCTGGCTTGATGGCGCCTACCTCTGAGCTATCTATGATTGTGTTGTAGTCCAGATGGGGTAGGAGGCCTATTTTTATCATCTCGGGGATAAAGCCCGGCATTATGTTGCTTAGCAAGCCGACACGGTAGTGCCCAGAGGCCCATTTAAGGCACTCCTGAGTCTCTTTTATCGGATTTACCGTACTGGTGTAGTATTTCTGCCAATCGACCGGGAAACCGCCTATGCGCGCCGATAGGGCGGTGTTAAATTCGTCCATAGTCATCTCTCCGCGACAAACGGCGTCGTTGTAGTGCCAGAAGGTGCTCTCTATCTGGCTGGCGCTGGCGCCAGAATCTTGGGCTAGCTGACTGAAGGCATGGTGGAAGAACCGCACAAGCACGCCGTTGATATCGAAATACACAAAAGATATACCAGACTTGGATGTCTTATAGGTGCGTGCTGGGGCGGTGGGGCTGCTTGAGGCAGCAGCGCCACCGCCCACGAGTTGCTCGACGCTGATGCCGAGTGTCTGGGCTATAGACATAACGGTAAAGACACTGGGGGTTTTGATAGCGCCGCGCTCTATCTTTGCCAATGTGGAGTAGGAGAGATCGGTGCGTGCACAGAGGTCTTGCTGGGTCAGGCCGGCACGGCGGCGAGCATCGCCGATAGCTTTGCCAAGACCCTTGGCATCGGCCTGCGGTTTATTTGCTGACAGAGAAAAAACTGCCCTAGAATCGTATGAATTACCCACCTGCATAATGCATGTAGTCTAGCACGATCTTGCTAGCGAAGTAATAATTTTTTACCAATATCCGGCTAGCGTATACTGTGTGGTATGCACCTGTTAAAATCACTCATCCGTTGGTCTGCCAGTCTTATGCTGGGTATCAGCCTGTCACTACTTGCTACGAGCTTTATTGCTGTGCGAAACTTCGGCTCTGCTGATAGTGTGCGCGGCTGGCTAGATAATGCCTCTATATACGACGGAGTGTCAGGGGCGATAGGCGACCTAGATATCAGCCTGGAATCTGAGGGCCAGGGAGTCAGCACTCTGCCCAGTACAGAGATAACTACCCAGGCCGCACAACAAGTCCTCAGCCCTAACCGGCTAGAAGACATTACTAACACGGTTCTAGACAGCGCCTACCGCTGGCTAGAAGGCGAGGGTGACCAGCCAGACTTTGCTATCGATATATCGGCTCTAAAAAACGAATACGTCGTGGCTCTGGGTGAAGGCATAGAGCAAAACTATGACAATCTACCGACCTGCCAAACAAGCGACCAGATAATTGCTGTTAGCGAGGATCCTTTGAGGGCAGAATGCCGTACAAATGGAGTTAATATATCGACTGTTACTAACGAGTTGGAAGCACAGCTACTCAACGACCCGGAGTTTTTTGGGGACGGCACGCTAAGCGCAGATGATCTGGTGGTAGATGTAGACGGGGAAGAGCAGTCGCTGTTTGAAATAGAGGCAGTAGCCCAAGCACCAACTGCTTTTGCCTGGCTACAGAGGGCGCCGCTGGTGGCAGCGACGGCATCGATCTTCTTCGCGGGCGCACTAGTGTTAAGTAGTAAGACCCTTCGCAAGGGTATCCGCAAGCTGGCAAATCGGTTGATCTTGGTGGTTATAAGTAGTGTTGTCGGGATCGTGTTCTTGAGTATAGGTATAAGGGGTCTACAAGAGGTGCAGGAGGCACAAGGCTTGGCTGGAGCGATAGCAGCACCTTTGAGCGCAGAGTTACTAGGTGCCGTTAGATACTCACTGACCCTCTACACACTAGTGCTGGCGTCTCTTGCATTTGTCCTCTGGATAGCATCACGCAAACACAAAAAGCACGACAAAGACGACTAGCCCTGCTTCCTTTAATACTTTAGAGTCAAAGTATGGTAATAACTCACCACCTTTGCAACATAAAAGGTAGGTCTCCTAAACTTAGTCGAAGTGGGCTAAACCGCTTGGCTTTGAGCCAGAATGGAATATTAGTGAGGATAAAGAAAGGTTGCCGTGCATATGGCACTGCTCCTTTCTTTCCTGGAGCTAATATATCCATTATGGCCAAAGACAGAAAACCGGCCAGCGCAACTAGCTATGCTAGTTGGCAGGGCCGGTTTTCTGGGCCAAGCGGTTTAGCAGCAGTTGTGCTTGGCAGACCAATCAGCCATAGCATCCAAAATCCCCTTAAGCTCCACACCCTTAGAAGTTAGGCAGTAATTGCAGCGGCGAGGCTTAACACAGTACTCGTCGGTCTCGATAATGCCTTCTGCTTGTAGCTTCTCGAGGCGCTGGCTGAGTGTTCTGGGGCTAATGCCGCCAGACAGCTGCTCGAGCTCACTAAACGTCTTGGGTCCGCTGCAAAGCTCGCGCACTAAAAGGCCGGTCCACTTGTCTCCAAGTATGGACAGGGCGTAACGCATGCAGCCTGGTTTGGTTTGATCAGTCTTTGTCATAAAATTTGCAGTCTTTGAAAAGATTTATATTACTTTATAAAGTATAGTCTATTGGCCATATTTTGTCAAAATGTCAACTGCTTAGTCGCTTTACTTTGTAAAGTAACTCCACTATTATCACTAGATAAACCTGGAGGATCTATGAAAAAAGTATTATTAGTAAAATTTACCCCAAGAGAAGGGTCTAACACAGCCAAGATTGCAGATGCATTCGTCGAAGCTGCCGGCGGGGCAGTGACGTTAAGAGACCTGAGCGCCGTACGCGTGCCTCTAATTTGTGCTTGGGAAATGGAGTCTTTTTGGTCGGAAGATAAACCATCTGACAGCAAGTTCGAAAATGCCAGCAAGGAGTATATTGCAGAATTAAAACAAGCCGACCACATCGTAATTGCAACTCCTATGTACAACTTTGGGCTGCCAGCCGCTGTAAAAGCCTGGTTTGATGCCGTCATAAGAGCCGGCGAGACATTCGAGTACACTCAGGATGGACCAAAGGGGCTGCTAGACTCGCCGAGCGCGACGATCATCATGACAACCGGAGGTGTACCAGAGGGATCTGGTGCAGATTATCTATCGCCTCATACAAAAACCATGCTAGGGCTAATGGGCGTGTCTGACGTCAAGACAATTGCTGCCTGTGGTCTTAGTGGAATGAGCGAAGAGGAGGCTAGCGAAGCTGTCTCTGCAGCTTGCGAGATCGCCAAGGCAGACGGAGCCAGCTGCGCCTAGACAAAATTGGAGATAAAAATAGTTCGCCCCCCGATTACTCGGGGGGCGTTTTGACCTATTGAGGGGGGTCAGTCTTGATCACCTCGTGACGATAAAGGGATGCTTCCTGGATCAGAATCCTGAAACACCTCGGTTGGGCGGGGGCTGCAATCTTTATCCTCAGACGAATCCGAGAAACTACAACCAACTGTCCACGTCTTCGTTGGGGCCTCCCAGTGAATGGGTCTGCATCTCATTGAAGGCCAACTTTCGTTTGTCGATGTATCTCCAACTGCTTAACCCCCCAGCTATAGGAAACAAGTAGCCCGTAGGCGGCGATGGCTAGAAAACAAGCTAGCCATCCGTACGTATTGATCTCGATTGGACCAAGGGCAAGGATTAGCAACACTGCTGTCACCAACCCAAACGCTACGAGTGGCTTTCTTGCATATTTATTGATTGCCGTCATCTGGCCTCCAGGGGTCCGTGCTGATTACTACACTTCATCAGACAAGATCTATATTATAACATAAATATATTAATATTTAAAACATTTTATCGTGTGGTCGTCAACTAGCCCAACAGCCTGCATATAGGCGTAGATGATTGTGCTACCAACGAACGACATGCCGCGCTTTTTGAGGTCTTTCGAGATTTTGTCCGATAGGTCGGTTGAGGCTGGAACCTCGCTGTTCGTCTTGGGGTGATTCTTAACTGATCGTCCGTCGACAAAACCCCACAAATAGTTGGTGAAACTACCAAATTCCTGCTGGATACCTAGGAATATACGGGCATTCCTGCGAATTGATAGAACTTTTAGTCGGTTGCGCACAATAGCTGGGTCTTTGAGAGCTTCTTGGATATAACTATCTGTCATTTCGGCGCAAGAAGGTGCATCAAAGTCGTAAAACAATCTTCTGTAGCCGTCTCTCTTTGCCAAAATTGTACGCCAACTAAGACCTGCCTGAGCGCCCTCCAGGATGAGCATCTCGAAAAGCTTTTGGTCACTGCGCACTGGCACACCCCACTCGTTGTCGTGGTAAGCCTCGTAGAGGCTGTCTCCGCCAGGGACCCAATCACATCTGTTCATATATTAATGATACACTTATGGTTATGGAAGAGGTTCAGAATATGGATTTTGCCGAGGTGACTTGGCAAGCACCAGAGTTTATACAGCATCAAAAGGGTATAAGCTGGTACTTTGTGCTCGGCGGAATAACCGCAGTGCTTG
>CAZHOS010000038.1:0-5079 GCA_964534605.1 uncultured Candidatus Saccharibacteria bacterium | reverse complement strand
GGCTCTTCTTTTGAAGATTGCGCTCTACCGCTGGGGGCGGGTTAAGGAGTCAGGACAAGACCGAGCTTTTTGCAAGCCTCATCAATTGCTTCAACAGACTTAGGACCAATTCTGTGTAGGTCCATGAGACGACTTGTGCCAAGTTCTGCAACTTGGCGCATAGTCAGGTCTTCGTCACGCATCTCCCTTACAAGCCTACGCCTGATGGTATCGTCGAGCAGGTTTGTTGTAGCGACGAGCTCATCCTGGGCGCGTGACGATCTGTGAAAATTCTCTTGCCGTGGTGCTAGAGCACCGATCATACAGTTGTCGAGGACTTCAAGCACATCATTGGCAGATCGTTCACAGCAGATTGCCATGCGTATTTGCGAGATTGTTGCCTCGTCGATGAGTGAGAGTAGAGGGGTTGAACCGTCCACTTGGCTCTCCTTTATGTCGTGTTGGTCAGACTTTGACCACTAATATAATAACACAAGTGTGCCGTATTAACGAATAAGTATTGTTGTAGACTAGAGAGACTTGAGGGCTTCTAGTTCGGCTAGGTCTTCTTGGTTGGCGATGCTGTTCTTGATAGACCAGATGTAGGTGCGCGATATGTAGTAGTTGGCAATAAAGGCTACCAAGATACCTAGCATCTGCGACAGAATAAAGTACACACCGGCCGAGTTAAGGGTTAGGGCAACACTAAGTGTTAGCAGTTGGCCAAAGGCTGATGCTAGCTGGTATTTAACGAAATCTGTCAGGCCGCGGCCGCTGATGACTCTGCGGACCTTGCGCGAGCGCGAGCGGAAGGTAAACCGGCTATGCCAGATAAAGTTCCATACAATGCTTGCCTGGATAGCGATCAAAAAGTGGTAGCCGGTACGGATGTCTAAGAATTGGTTAGACAGCGCTAGGAAGAATATGTTGATCAGTGCGCCGGTAAGGCCGACAAACATAAAACGCAGAGATTCTTTGGCGGGGGAGTCTGGGTTAAGTTGGTAGGCGACCGAGAAGAACTCGATTATGTCGACAAAGCGGCTCTTGGTGTTGCCCTCTATGCGGCTGCGGAAGGCGATTGGCACCTCGACGACGTTCCATTCCTTGCGGCGAGTTAGTTCGTTAGCCAGCATTATCTGGAAGGCGTAACCCGTTAGGTCGATACGGTTATACTCGATGCGCTCTAGTACATGACGGCGCATGGCGCGCATGTTGGTAGTTAGCTCGTGGATGTCTTCGTTAATACCACCTAGCCAGCGCGCAACACGTGTTGCAACCCAGGTGCGGATTAGGAAGAAGAGTGGCCAGTCGCCAGGGATCAGCCCGCCAGCAACGTAGCGAGACCCAATAGCGATATCTGCACCATCGTTGATGGTATCGATAAGCTTGACGATATCGCTAGGGGAGTGCGAGAAGTCTGCGTCCATAGTTAGAATAATATCGTGGTCGTAGTTCTTTAGGATCGAGTCAAACGAGCTACGCATAGCAGCGCCAAGGCCTTTTTTGTCGCCGTTTTCTAAGAAGATACGACCTTTGTAGGCCTTTTTACGGGCGAGTTTGTGCACAATATCGGCAGTGCCATCAGGCGATTTGTCGTCGCGCACCAAGATATCTATGGGCGCAGCTGTATCGAGCTTCATAAGCTCGTGTATTAGCGGCTCTATGTTGCCGGCTTCGTTATAAGTTGGTATTAAGACCAGTGCTCTACTCATCAAACTCTCTCTATGTCGATTTAGGTTAGTAGTACAATACCATCAATTTGGCATTTATACAATAGAATATGCTGATATTTAGAGTTGTGTGTGTTTGACAGGACTTCCACACCTGCTGCGCCTAATTGTACATAAAAATATACATAAGCTAAAGACACAACGAGATAAATCACAACATTTATGTATTCGGGGACGCGTAACGTTTATGGTGGGCGTAGCAAGGCGCTTCGGATATAATGTATATCATGAGGATTGATAGATTCTATATACATCCAGACGAGCGCGAACTGCGGCACGAGCTTTGGATCAACGACAAAGACATGGTGCATCAGTGGCATAACGTCCTGCGCCTGGGCGAAGGGGCAGAGGTGATACTGTTCGACGGCAAGCAGCATGAGCGGCTGTATAGGGTAGAGGAGTCTAGCAACAGCACCTACAAGCTAGCGCATGTGACCGATATGGAGCCAAAGCGACCAGCTAAACACCTGCATGTATTTTGGGGCTTGCTGCCAAAGCGCGACAAAAACGAGCTGATAGTGCAAAAGTGTACCGAGCTCGGCGCCAGTGTGTTTACCCCTATTGTTACCGAGCATTCTAAAGGCAAGCAGTTCGATGCCGAGCGCGCACACAAAATAGCCGTCGAGGCAGCCGAGCAGTGCGGACGAATCGATATCCCGCGCATCCACGAGCCGAGCAGTCTAGAGCATGCCCTAGGGTCACACGCCGAGGCCAAGCTATACTTTGCCCATATTAGCGATTACGAACTGCCACCAACGGAGGCAGACGACCAGCAACCCATAGGTGTATTTATAGGCCCAGAGGGTGGATGGTCAGAGGAAGAAGTAAGGCAGTTCATAGCCGGTGGGGTAGAACCGCTAGACCTCGGCGATATGGTCCTACGAGCAGAAACCGCAGCTATCGCTGCGGTCACAACACTAATGAGCTAGAAGCTTATTTCTAAGCTGCTTTGTCTTCTTCTGTAAAGGGAATAAAGTCACCCTTAGCTTCCTTTAAGACTTGCGGGCCTGTGGCATATGACTGTTGTGCTGCTGGATGAGTAGGTTCGTCTTTTTGAGCGTCCTCTTTCGCTTTGTCTAGCCAATCTATATCTTCTTTTGGAGGATTTATTAATAGCGAGCTATGATCGTTTGGTTCGGGTTGTGTTTCTTCGACTTTAGGGCTTGAGCTACTAATTTCAAAATCATTGATAGAGATTACTCTGCCCGGTGTTCTTGCAGGCGCAGGCTCGAGACGGGGAACACCTGATTCGTCTGGATCGAATAGCTCTATTTGCGATGCATCATCTGGAATTTCAATGGTACTAACCAGAGCCTCTTGGGGGCCGGTGTTATCTACCTTTGAGTCATCCCATGCGTCATCGAGATTATTCTTGCCTAGCTCGAGTGCGGATAAGGCGAGTATCTTGGGTGCTGCTCTTTGTTCTTCTGTTTTTCTGGCAAATTCTTGATCCGTTACAGTGTCCGTTTCGAGACGGCCTATTTCTTGCATTGTGTTTGTTTCATTTCGCATGAATAAACATTAGCACAAACTAGCCAACATGTCAATCCTCTGAACACATTTATGGTGCCTTGTATGTATCTTTTCCTTTTGCCCAGTAGTGCTCGAAGAAAGAGCGCATAGTATCTGCGTAAGCTCGGTTGATTGTTTCTGAGCCAACTTTTTGGTCGTCGCGCCAGTGATAGATCGAGACAGTGTCGTTATATATAGCTATCTGATGTTGCAGGGGCACTTCTTGGCTATCGATGAAGCGTACTTGGTAAATATCTTTGAATCGATCGTTTTTAGTGAAGTTTGGTGGTTTTTTCCCGGGGTTGAGAAGCTCTCTTATGCGGTAGCCAGCATCGATACTCTTCTGCCGATGGTTCTCTGTCCAGCGATTACTGCTAACTAGCTTTTCTAGAGGGCCACTACCAAAGACGAGCACCTCTCTTTTAGCTTTGAGTTCGTTCCATAGCATCTGCTTGAATCCTTCTTCTCCATCGTAGGTGCGCACGATAAAGTCTGTTGGCTGTATGCCTGCACTAGACTTAAGGGCTGATAATTGAGGCAGGAGGGCAGTGTAGGCATCTCTCTTTGTTTGTAGTTTTTGCTCGGACTCAGCGACGGATAGTTCGAGGTGCTTTGGGTCGGCAGCTTCTATGCGAGTACCTGCATCATCTGCAATTGTTGATACCAAGCTGCGCTTCTCTAGCTCTTGCACCAACCTGTATACTTTTGTCCTATTTACCCCGGTATTTCTGGAGAGTTCGAGGTGGCTGGAGGGCTTTTTTAGTAGCGCTATATAAATATCGGCCATGTCTTGTGGCATAGATAGGCCTCTGAGTAGGCTAGATAGCGATGATTTATCAAGATTGTTTTCGTTGTTCGACATGATGAACAGTTTAACATTTAATGCCACAATGTGTCAATATGTCAACAAATCAACTCAGCAAAGGAGTTTACACAAATGCCTCAATTGACACTTAGAAAAACCATGGAGACCAGCTTTCGAGACATAAGCTGGGGAGAGACCAAAGCTTATAAAGACTACGAAAGACGTATAAGGCTGCTCGGTGAAACGGGGAGGCTTACTATTAATCATCTACGCGAAGCCAGTATTGACAGTGGCAGAGACGAGCTGAACGATGAACTAGCTGCTCATATAGATCAAGAGCTGTCAGCTTGCGAGGGTAGCGGTACGGTACCGGTGTTTTGGCCAGGCTGCAGTGCCGTATTGGTTGGAGGTAGAGGAGACATTATCTTTGCCTACGATAACCCGAATGATAACGAAACACTGACTTCTTACGGGCCTGGCTTGATGTGGGCCTTGGTTAAGGCAGGGCAAGAAAGGCTCGTCACCCAAGAGATAGGAGCGGTAGCTTCAAGCAAAGATGGCTATAGATATTTGTGCGACCAGATCCTTCCAGCAGGCTACGAAGGTACATCCTATGCTAACAGGCTGCATATCGGCGGCTTTGCCTTAAACAGTGTAGGTGCAAGACGTGGCCACTGGGGTATGGGCAGTATGGATGCAGCAACCACCTACGCCGGCGTAAGCGGTGTCTTACTGAGAGATCCTAGTGATTTCTTTCGTGATCCAGTAGTAAGTGAGGTGTATAAAAATGCGTTGCTAATTGACTCCCACGGAGGCTTCGAAGGCAACATCGGGGCGGGGGCAAACGATACATTATTGGCCTCTCGTCTGTGCATCAAATACTCGGATATTATGGGCTACAACGGTATGGAGCCACTCTTGTCTGAAGATTTCCCAATCTATGCCAAAAGAGGCATGAAGATTCTATACGACAATGGCGTCAACGTAGATTAGCTGCTCATGCTAGACTGGGAGGCATGAACTATTGGAGAGGTAGACAGACGCAGCCATACC
>CAZHOS010000037.1:0-5256 GCA_964534605.1 uncultured Candidatus Saccharibacteria bacterium | reverse complement strand
TCAAGAGCTGGAACGTAAGAGAGGCTGGCTCGATAGTCTCTATCGTAACCAGGATATACGCCAGCAACACCAGGCTAACTGCTATCCACCCATAAAATTCTACCGCTTTTTCCATGGACCCATCATAACAAATACAATCACTCTTTGCCTCCAAAATAAATCCACCCTCATGGGGTGGATTTATTTTGGAGGGCCTGGTGGGATTCGCCTACTTTCAGCAGGCCCGAAGCTTCATTCTTGGCAACGAGTTGCCAGAAGAAGGTTTCCTTGCGATATGCCACTGGCATATCTCACCCCCGACACGCGTGTCGTTGGGTTAAACCCAAAGAAGCTCCAAAATAAAACCACCCTCATGGGGTGGATTTATTTTGGAGGGCCTGGTGGGATTCGAACCCACGACACGCGGATTAAGAGTCCGCTGCTCTAACCGACTGAGCTACAGGCCCGCAAAGATTGTATCGACAGAACTGGGGTATTATCAGTTATTTAACCCCTGTTGTCAAGATTTACTTCTTCTTGCCCTTGTCGTCTTTGGTTTTCTTTTTTCTGCCCATCAACATTAACAGAGTGATCATAAATAGTGCTAGCCACAGGGCATATTCCTGATTGTGCACAATCTCTACGTTCACAGCACTAGAAGACAAGTCTCTTGCTTGGTCTAGCGGCAAGACGCCAAGAAGCAACTTCCAGGCAACAATAACTACTGCCGGCAATATCCCCAGCTGCAGGATTATCTTTGGTGGCGCTTTTACCTTTTTCCTTGTAAGGATAATCGCAAGCAAAGAAAGGCCAAAAGATCCCAAATACAGCAAGAACCGCGCCAAATCACTAGCACCAGGGAGCAATATAGAGCCTTGACGAACTAGCTCGGCTCCAGCAATGTCGTTGACCACCCAGCCGATAGCCAACGCCCCCAGAACCGTTACTATATTGGACCTAAGATAAAGAGGTAGCACGGCAAACACTAAAACTAATACAGATAGTACGAAAAAATCCATAAGCACTAGTATAGCTGAGCGTCGAGGAGTTTAGTAGCTAGAGTACAGGCAAGGTTAGCTGGTCGCCTACCTCTAGATCATGCTTCTGCGCGTCGCCTGCGTTAAGCTCTATGACGTAGCGAGAATCTTTGTCGGGACGGAAAGCTTCTGGAAAGGTGCTTGGGCTAACGTTCTCTCTGATGGTCACAATTTCGCGGTCACTGTCTAGCCAAACAATATCTAGGCTAAAGCGCATGTCCTTCATCCATATGCCATGCTTGTCGTCTTCGTCAAAGACAAACAGCATTGCTTGATCATTGCCCAGGCTATCCCTGTTGGACAGACCTATTTGGCGGGTAGCCGGTGTGTCCACTACTTCAAAATTAAGGTCCAGTTGTAGAGGCTGCGTCGTTGTAGCAAGAAATCCAAATCCCGCCAACATACTAAAAACACCTAGTAGCATTAAGCTGATGCCTGGTATGGGGAGGTTGCTTATTCTCATATTATGCTCCTACTCTATCCTTTCTGTTCCGCTGGGACTTAGAGCTGCGTTCTACATATTCTATGATTTTTTCGGCAACATTGCGGCCAGTAATTAGCTCTGGCGTCTTTAGACTGGCGCTAGAGTTCACCTCGAGCACTAAAGGACCACGTTCACTGCGCATCATGTCTACACCGCAGATAGGTAGCCCCATCGATTTGGCCGCTCTAGCAGCAGTCTTCTTCTCCTCGTCCGTTAGCTTGACCTTAAAGCCTTCACCACCCTGGTGCGTATTGCTGCGGAAGTCGCCATCCAGACTCTTACGCTTGATGCTGGCTACTGCTCTGCCGCCAACAACAACGACTCGGATATCTTCGCCTGCGGACTCTTCTATGTACTCCTGGACCGTAAAGCTAACATTCTCGACAAAAAACGCTTGCATCACGGCCTTGGCAGACTTCTTAGTCTCGGCCAATACAACACCGTTGCCATGTGTGCCGCGGGCGACTTTGATAATAACTGGGGCGCCGCCGAGCATATCGAGGATCTCGCCGTATTCTGTAGACTCGCGGCTGATAACTGTCTTGGGAATACCAACGCCGTATTTAGCCATCAACTGGTAGCTGCGTAGTTTATCGCGCGACCGCACAATAGCCACTGACTTAGCGGTTGTGAACACCCCCTGCATTTCGAACTGCCGCACCACAGCTGTTCCGTACTTAGTATATTTGTTGGCAATGCGTGGAATGACGGCGTCTATATCTACAAGTGGCTCGCCGCCGTAATACACAACCGGATTGCCCTTCTCGACCGTCATATAGCACATGGTGTAATCGACTACAATAACTTCGTGGCCACGCTCTTCGGCGACTTGCTTAAGTCGCTTTGTTGAGTAGTTTGCACTACCTTTAGATAAAATCGCTATCTTCATTTTTTTGCTACATCCACTAAAAATTTATTGGCTAAGTTCTTTCTGCCGATCAGCATATCGTACTTCATTTCACTGCGGTCGGCTAGAGTAAGTTCTAGTACGGCCGAAAAGCCGTCTATCTTAGCCAGCACGCTTATGACGTACCGAATCTCTTTCTCGCCGTTAGAAGCTTTAACCCACTTCTTCCGATACTTCTTGGTAGCGACGCGCCGGTTGTCTCTGGACACTGGAATAAATGATATTTCGCCAGCTTCATCATCTTGAATATCAAACACGTGCAAGCCGCCCGTATAGGCACCTGTATCTACCTTAGCAATAGTCGATACACCTTCTAGTAGACCACCAAACTCAATCCGAGCCTCGCGTCCAATGATATCGAGCTTACCGCTTTCGATCCTGCTAGTTGGTGAGTCGTCCATGTCTTAAATTATAGCATTTTTTAGTATCTTATGCCATGAGTTGCAAATATTTACAATTACCGCACCCGGGCTTAGCGGAAGAGGCCTTTCTTTTGGGCGGCAAACTCTTGAAGTAGCTCTTTTTGCTTCTTGTTGAGCTTTTTAGGTATCTCTACGTGGACGCTAACGATGTGCGCCCCGCGCTTTTCGCTCTTGATGTGTGGTACGCCGTGGCCGGATAGCTTGAAGTCTGTGCCTGTTTGAGTGCCTGCCGGGATCTTCATCTTCACCTTACCGTCGACTGTCTGGACATCTATCTCGGTACCTAGTGCAGCCTCTACCATACTTATGTTTTCGTCGCTAAGAATAAGGTCACCTTCGCGGGTAAAGTGCTTGTGGGCTTTGACGCGGATATGCACATACAGATCGCCAGCGTCCCCCTTGCGGGTCTTCTCGCCATAACTACGCAGACGTATTACAGCACCGTCCTCTATACCGGCTGGGATTTTGAGCTTAACGTCCTTGGACTTACGCTTGGTGCCCGAACCACGGCAAACGGTGCATTCTTTGTCCGGCGTCGAACCCTCGCCTCGGCATGTTTGGCAAACCACGCGTTGTTGGATATTGCCAAATGGTGTGCGCATGGCGCGGGTCTCTTGACCACTGCCATTACATGTATCGCAGGTCTTAGCATCGTGTCCTGGCTCTGCCCGGCTACCCTTACAGTGATCGCAGACGTCCTGCATGTCGATAGATACTTCTCGCTCTACACCAAACACGGCTTCTTCGAAGGTCATTTCTAGCGCAACCTCTACGTCACGCCCGCGCTCTGCTCGGGATCTGCCGCCACCTGCACCGCCGCCAAAGAAGCTACCAAGAATGTCGCCCAGGCCCCCGTCGCCAAAGTCGAAGTTAAAGCCCTCGAACCCGCCGCCGCCAGGGAAACCACCTGCACCGCCAGCACCACCACCAACACCGGCATGACCAAACTGGTCGTAACGTTGCTTCTTTTCTGGGTTGCTTAGCACTTCGTGAGCCTCGTTGAGCTCCTTGAACTTTTCTTCGTCACCGCCTTGGTCGGGGTGGTGTTTAACCGCTTGGGTACGAAAAGCCTTCTTGATCTCGTCGGCACTTGCACCTTTGCTGATGCCTAGAACTTCGTAATAATCTCGCTTACTCATACCTATATTTTAGCACTTGAAGCCCTCGAGTGCCAATAAATTTGTGACTCTATTAGTTGGATGAAATAATTGTACCGTGTGTTGTTTCGCCAGATAGAACGCTTAGCACATGTTCTGGTTCTGGCTTGCATACATTAATGCCTATTCCATGAGTCTTAGCGTATCCAAAAGCGGCATGATCCATTATCCCATACTCATTCTTGATAGCTTCCTGAATAGTGAGGTTATCTATCTTCTTTGCCTGGGGGTCTACCTCTGGATCAGATGTGTAAACACCATCGACCTTGGTTGTCTTAACAACTCTTGGAGCGCCAAGCTCATGAGCAGCCACCACCACTCCACTGTCGGTTGTGAACCCTGTTTTGCCCGTGCCTCCACCAACCAAGACAACTTTTCCGTCTGTCATTTCGTGCCGTGCTTTTTTGGAGCTAAAATCTTCGGCTATATGCGGCACTCTAACATTGCTCATTAGCCTTGCCGGAACACCACTCTGGTCTAATGCTTGTTCTAGGAAGGCTCCGTTCTGGACTGTTGCAAGCATGCCAATCTCATCTGCCAATACTTCGTTATCAAAACCATTTGCAGCAAGCGACTGGCCTCTTACGACATTTCCACCACCCATAACACATGCGACCTCCCAATTTGCGCCTCTCATAGAGCGAATTATACTTACAACCCTCAGCGCTAGAGCCATGTCGAATGTATTATCTGGACTACCCAACTGTTCGCCTGACACCTTTAAGATAACTCTTCTGTTTTCTGCCACAAAAACCTCCTTATTTCAGCACCATTACACATGAACCCAAGACTACTTGCAAGCATGAGTGTTTTAGTCGCAGTAAGAAACCCTAGAGCTGCAGCTGCGATGTATCTGATTAGATTTTTAAAAACAAAAACACCCTCTAGATGAGAGGATGTTTTTGAGTGTCCAGACACATTCGACGGGGCTGCAAACTTGCAAATGGGCATCGCTGGCTCCCATGCAGTGATCCGTCTATTCCTCGAGAATAATTGGGTGGACGACCCACTTGTTCTACGAGCAGTCTCTGGGTGATGTTTTAGAAGCGATCCTTGTTTAGTCTCGGGCTGATCCTGCCCGTACTAACTCGCCCAGAGATATGTCTATAAATTTGTGGCACTTAAGCCACGCAAGCCAGGCAAACACCTTAACTTAAATATATATTATCATATTATAAATAATTTTGCAACTACTGCGAGATATAAGAATCTGGTTGTCCAAGGGGGAATGATGTATCGCGGAGCTGCCCATCTATCCTCCAGATATTAC
>CAZHOS010000036.1:0-5480 GCA_964534605.1 uncultured Candidatus Saccharibacteria bacterium | reverse complement strand
TATCTGACGTGTTTAAGCTGACCAGCGAAGAAAAGAAACGCCTAAGCCAGTTCCCCGTAGGTCAAGGACTCTTCTTTGCCGGCGAGAACCATGTTCATATCCAGATTGTACCAAGCCCGACAGAGCAAGACCTTATAACAACTAATCCTGACCAGCTAAAAGCGCTCCAGGAACATGCAGAGCAAGGTGGCTACCCAGCCGGTGATTCTATTAACATTCATTAAAGCTATACTTGGTATAGCTAAGACTTAAGAATAAGGGTAAAATATCTATAAGTTATGGCGGTATATGACAAGGAAGATTCGCACCAGCACCACGACACTCTAGTGCGCGATGCTGCCAGTGAAGAGGTTGAGGATCTACAGGCACTGTATGACTCACCGTCTGCAGGTGCTGAGCAAGGGTATTATCAACGAGGCAAAGATTATGCTCGTAACAGTGCTGCGCAAAACTTGGAGGAGAGGGGCTTGCTAGGTGCGGTGGCGGCAAATAAGGTCCGTGGTAAAAGCGCTGGTTCTGGCCTTGGCAAGAAACTAGGCATAGCCGCGGCAGTAATATTCTTGCCCGGCATACTCTTCACACTCATGTTATTTGCATTGCAAACTGGGCTACGGATAGAGCAAATAGACCGTGTGAGCACAAACCTAAGGTTTGCAAGCTTCCATTCCCAACTATCCAGTAGACTAAAACACTTGGCAGCAACGTCTATAGCTTTTGACGGAGACTTGTCTAGCGCAAGCGCAACGTATAGTCGGAGCAGTATTGGCCAGAGGCTACTTGGTGGTGGGTTTACGCCACAAGCAGCTATCAGATCACTAGGTCTTGAAGGAGACTTTGAGATAACAACAAGGCGCGGCATTACCGGTAACCGCATATCGTCTATTACAGACAGGCGGACAGGGGTTGTATACGATGGAAACAGTATTTCTGACCTGCAAGCCTGGCGAGAGGTCGCCGACCAGCGGCTTGTCGGCGAGTCTGCCAGAGGCCGGTTCTTTACCCGTAGGACTACGAACTTTGTCTTTAAGCAAGCAGCGCTGCCGTTCGCTCGCTACCAGTCAATTATCGACGATTTACGTTCTGGAACAATATCCAGATCGGCAGTTCCGCAGGCTGTAGCAACCGAAGATATTGATCTTATAGACCCTAAGACTCAGGATATCGATACTCCTCTGGGCGGAGAAGATGACGTAGACGAGTTTCAGGACGCTGTCAGGGAAGGAACCGATCCAGATATTGTGCAAGACAATATAGCTAGAAGACTGCGTGCCAGTGAGGCTATATTCTCTGCTACTTCTAAAGGTAGTTTTGCAGCTGCAGTCGGCACCTTTGCCTGTGTTGCCCGCAATGTGTCGAGCCAGATACAAGATACCTTTAGACTACGGATAGAGGGGTCGGCATCGAGTGCCGCCAAGATCAAAACATTAACAAGTCAAATAAAAGGTGACGACATACATCCAGATATTATCGATCAGGTCAGCCAAGACGTCGAAGGGTTCCAAAACTCAGCTACTTACAAAGCTGGTGTCGGAAGAGCCGACGAAGTGTCAGCAATCTACGACTTCTCTGACAGGTTCTCTAATGTCAAGGTGCACGGCATACCAATCAGTCTAGTGCTGCAGGTCTCAGACGCTATTGATTCTGTGACGGGAGCACAGTTTCTAGAAGAATTTGGAGAGAGGGGAGAAAATCTAGCTGATTTTACCGGTGATTCAGTGGACAGCGTATGCGAAAACGTCATCCTCACCACTGAAGGCCAGATTGCTATAACCGGCGTTGAGCTTGTAGGCACACTTGTAGGGTCGTTCTTCTCTGGAGGAGGTGCTGCTGCTGGCCAAAGTGCTGCACGGGCAACGCTAACAACCTTCCTAAGCTCCGCGATAAGAACCAAAACGCTGGCAAGTACTGCTGCATCGATTGGTTTCGAGTACTGGTTCTTTAATCACTTCTTGCCGGATGCCATCAATAATGTGAGTGGCCTAGAAACAGTCTTTGGGGCAAATCCTGGCGAGCAAAACTATGCCAGTATCGACTACGGGTTCCACTACCTGAAGGAGGCCGACTGCATAGCCAATGGTTGCTCGAGAGTACCTGTTGAGGATTTTATAGCCAGCACAGAGAGTCAGCTTGCCTTGCAGCGTCAGGAATATGCAGATGGGGGAATTTGGGACAACATTGCTAGCACAGACAACCCTTACTCTATAGCAACCCAGATTGCTATATCTACGCCGACAGACGTGAGTGAAGGGATAAAAACTACCGCTTCTGCACTAGGTGGTATTCTGAGCCCATCAAGTTACGGCGACCTTTTTGGCCTGAGCTCTGCGAGCGCTCAGAGTCTAGACTCCAGCTTACTGCTTCCAGGGCAAACAACCTCACTCGGTTTTAACGAAGATGAAATAAACGGTACTGCTGAGGGGTTCTCGCACATAGAAAACACCGAGTTTGTGGTCAACAACCTAGATAATTTGCGCGAGGAATTTGGAGAGTGTCTGAGTATTGATGTGGTCGACTACTTCTTGGCAGAGGCTGGGGTGGATCCAGAAGATAACTATCCCAGCAAATGTGACACAGAACGGGGCAGAAGATATAAAATCTACTACCAAGACTGCCTAGCAATTGAACAAGTTATTGCAACTGGCGAAAACAGCTCGTCATTCTTTAACGAAAGTTGCGGCGACCTGGCACCTGGCCAAGATATCGACACAACAGACAATAGGGTTAGTAAAAACATCCAGCTGCTCACGGCCATCAATAGCTCTTCTAGACCAACAAAATATCCACCGATCGATAATGGGGATAAAAGCGGACCAAATAGACTAGAAAATATTGCACGTATATTCGTGTCTTGGAGGGGCCAGGCATAATGACTGTCGGAAGTAGGTTGATATCGCTACTCATCTTTGTATCGCTTACTCTGCAGAGTCAAGCCGTATTTGCTGTAGACTTCAACCCTAATACAGAACACTTGCTGCCTTTTTACCGAGAGAATTCTACGCTGACTCTTGCTTGTGGTGGTGGCTCAAGCCTGGGAGGTACGACTGCGCCAGATAATATACCTGAACCCCTGAGGACTATCTTCTCTGCAGCCGCAGCAGAACACGAAGCAGATGCCGTCATGATAGCCGTCATCTACGCGACAGAAAACGCCCTGTATCAACAAGATAGACACCTAGATTCAGATTGGTTAATCGACAGAGTGCATGAAAATAGATGGGTTGAGTCTGGTGGCGGAGCAAACGGGCCCTTTCAGTTTATCGACAGTACGTGGGATGCCTTTGCACAAGAAGGTCCGTTTGTTCGCGAGAGTAATAGGTGGACAACGAACACGGGTGCTGGAGATGGTGTAAATGTTAACCATATAGACGATGCTGCTTTTGCTGCTGCAGAATTCTTAGCATCCATCGGCGGGGTGAGCGGTGTGCCGCTGGGCAGCATAGATCAAGACTTCTCAAGAGGTAGTAGCATAGGTGATACAATTGCAAGCGCGTTAAAAAGTTACAATGCCGGTCCGGGAACATGGCGAGAGAATGGTGTTTGGTTTCAACCTTCTGGTAGATGGCCCGAGAGCAAGCAAAGAGAAATAAACGGCTATATAACAAACGGGTTAGAGATGTATGCCGAGCTATCGGGGATAGAAGCCTCCGCTAGCGGGGTGTGCAGGAACTTATCTGGCTTTGATGCCTGCCCAGACAGCGGGGCGCTCCCGCTAGAAGAAATGGTTGAGATAAATGATGCGGTGGGCGGTACAGTACTCGTTCATCCATGTGCAGCTGATGCGTTCTCTCAGCTGTTTGAAGATGCAAAAAACGATAATGTGCCTCTTGGTGGTTTTGGGTGGAGAAGCAGCAAGCGTACAGAAGAGCTACGAGTTATAAATGGCTGCCCTGATATATTCGATAGCCCAGCAAGCAGTTGTGTGACGCCAACAGCAAGACCAGGGACCTCTCTGCATGAGCGTGGTCAGGCTATAGACTTTCGCTACAATGGCAGTGGTTTTACTGCACTCGGTGGCAGAGCTAGTCCTGGGTTTATATGGCTAGATGAAAATGCGGGTAATTATGACATCAAGAACCTACCGTCAGAATCATGGCATTGGTCAACAACAGGCAGGTAAAAGGAAGTGAAGCTATGAAAAAAAAATATGTAGCTGGGGTAATATTCTTTGCTTTCTTGATATTACCAATAGTATTGCTTGCGCAGATATTTAGCGGAGGCCAGAATGTAACTACACTACAGACTATTGGACCCGTAGCAAAAAACTTCGACAGGTCGAGTTTTATGGAGGACGAGTTTGTATTTTTTAGTGGGTCTGCATTTGCTAGCTACAACCCCGAATCTGAAGTAACAGAAATACTTACAGACTATGAAGAACTACCATCTGTAGTCAATATATCTTACCTGAACCGCTCTACAGCCATAATAGAGACTGCTAACCATGATCCTGGATCAAGGCTTTACTCCCAGTTATTCAATAACTCCGATACAGTCAGAGCAATCGGTCTCAACCATTTTTGGCTTGTAGACATCGCTAACGACAGCTATGTGAGGCTATCCGATATAGCCGGCTCTCAAATAAATGCTATTAGTAAAAATGGCCAGCCAAGATTTAGTGGATTAAATGTTTCTGAAGAATTAACAACTACAAGTATCTTTGAAACTACCGAGGATGGCATCCAAGAGATTGCGAATCTACCTGGAACATATAGAGTGATAGATTCTATCGGAGACTACTCCGTGTTGCTGTCTGATGGATACTACACTTTGAGACACTCCGACATGCAGCTCATCAAAATTGAAGAAGCGCTTGCACAAGACCCTTTGCTACTGAGTACCGGAGAGCTCGTTGTACGCCTAGAGCCGAGTACGACAGAAGAGGGTGCGAGACTCCTGCGTAGTCAAGACTTTGAGGAGAGTCTTGGGGGGGTGTTTTTGCTAAGCAGTGATTTAAGCTCGTTAGAAAAGATAAGTAACGCCAACGGATCATTCATAAAATTAGCATTTAGGGACAGCATCCTGATAGCATCTGCTCTAGAAAGTTCTGAATTAGTCGTAGAAGTGATTGAGTTCAATATAGGTAATCGTCAGAAAACTTACGAGATAGAAGGATTAGATACAGATATACAGGCTGCTTACTACGGGGATGCAAGCGAGATATTTCTAGTGGATAGCTTTGGTGACCTACACGTAGCTCTTGAGAGTCCTCCTTCTGGAACGACCCTCGCTGCGGCAGCACGCCTAAGCACGTACTGTGAAAAAGACTTCTGTATAGACCCTGATGGGTCAAGGTCTGCTAGGGTGAATATATACTCTGGGAGTCTGAGTGATGTCCGACCTAAAGTCTTACGACGACTTGAAAATCAGGGTGTTAATCCTGTATTTATAAATATTGGCTGGATTGATCAGACAGCACTATAGCTCAGCTTAGGCGATAGCTATTATTTTGCTGGTCTTGGCAAAGTCTTTAGTGACTATGTCGG
>CAZHOS010000035.1:0-5954 GCA_964534605.1 uncultured Candidatus Saccharibacteria bacterium | reverse complement strand
TCGAACCCCAGGACAACGGCGTCCTGGGGTTCTTCCATTTTTATGACTATTTTTTGGGCTGTTTTACTTCACATTTTGCGCGGGGGAAGGTGAAGCCGAAGGTGCTTCCCTTGCCTTCGCGTGTTTTGAACACCATGGCTCCGCCCTGGGCGACAACGACTTTTTTAGCCATAAATAATCCGAGTCCGGTACCGTCAGGGCGCGCACGCTTGGCATTGCCAGCCCTGTAGAACTTGGTAAACAGGTTCTTTACCTCTGTCTTTGGAACGCCAATACCAGTGTCCGTAACCGAGAAATAAACGCTAGTGCGGGTTGCGTGCAGATCTACCGTAATCGTCCCGCCTTTGGGCGTGTAGTAGATCGCGTTGTCAGTAAAGTTCATAACAACCTGGCGGATCTTGGTTTCGTCCAAGCTAAGCCGTGGGAACTTCTTGGGCTTTTTGTACTTAATCTTTAGGCCGCGGGCGCTAGCTGTCTCGTATAGCTGGCTAATCTCGCCCTCGATAACATCGGGCAGGTATGTCTCGTGACGGTCAATAACAAATTTGCCTGTTCGCAGGCGGCTGACATTCAGCAGATCGGCAATCAGATAGACCATACGCTGGCTACTGATAAATGCCTGGTCAAGTAGCTTTTTTTGCTGCTCGTTAACGTCACCAACATCGCCCTCCATAACCATCGATATATACCCTTTAACACTGGTTAGCGGTGTGCGCAGCTGGTGGCTGGCCATACTAATAAACTCGTCTTTTGCAACATCCAAGGCCTTTAGTTTTTCGTTGCTGCGCTGCAGTTTGCGCGTGGCAGCCTCGATCTCTGTCTGCAGCGTCTCGTTAAACCGCCCTATCTCTTCTACTCGTTGCATATTCTCTACTGCAATTACTAGCTCGTTAGCGATAATCCTGATAATACCGAGGTCTTGCTTGGAGTACGATGTGCCGTTCTTTTTAGGCCCCAGCATAATATAGCCAACATCGCGCGTGGCATCTGCTCGTAGTTGTGCGAAAAGCTCTATGTCATTTTTATTCAAAAACCTATGCAGTTCCTTCTGTGCGTGGTACTTAGCGGGCATGTCTTTGTCATAGATTCCAGAGCTTAACTGTAAAAAAGAGCTTTGCAAACCATTAACGCTAGCTTTGGGTAAGGAGGCTGGTAGCGAGTACTGGTGTGCCTTGGTCAAGGCGGTCTTGTTTAGATAAAAGCTAACCTTCTCGGGCTTAAGACCAGAGTCAATAACTGCTAGGCTGCTGTCCATTAACTCATCCAGGCTGGTGCTACTTACCAATGACTGATTAAGCTCGTCAATCAGAGCCTCTGGATCGTAGCTATCTATAAAGAATAGTTTCTGCGAGAAGCCTATAAACCAGTCCCTGGTAGCTTGGAATAAAAAGAGTATAGGGGTAATAGAGAGAGTCGACATCCATTGGCGCAAGCTCTCGTTCTCTGATCCTGGGAATAGACCGTTAATTAACCCGAAGACTAAGACAGAGTAGACAAGCGACAATATGATCAGTACAAGCGCGTAGCCAACATAGCGGGCTAGGACAATCCTAATATTAAAGAGTTTTCCAGCAACTATTGTGTAGGCGATTACCAAAAGGAAAATAAAGGTATATATCGGGCTTATCTCTATAAAAATGGTTGTCTTGAGGGCTTGCGTTAGAACAAAGTTCGTTATAGGAACTATCACCCAGTTGATGGTGGAGGCGGCGATCAGTAGCTTAACCTGTTTTTTTAGCACTGGGTCGTTTGTTTTGAGCTTTTTCCTAAAAACCCAGAAGCCAGATATTATCGAGACAGCCGCGTGCAGCACAAACAGCATCATCGCTGGACTGACATCCGTAGTAGTAACTCCGTTATTAATCTCTGCACCCATAAAAATAACTGGCGATAGCACCAAAGCCCCTAACACTATCGACAACAAGATGTAGAGGTAGTGTTTTGGTCTAAACGATGCCAGGCTCTTGTCGGGGAAAGCGATACTAAACAGATAAAAAAGTGTATTCTGCAGGACTACAAAGAAAAACACTAATTTTACAGACATCAGAACGCTAATTGCCTCGAAATCACGCAGCGTCGAATAGTTGGCTATAACCCATCCTAGCTCGGCCAGCACCAAAAGCGAGAAGAGTATGTGCATCAAACTCTTCTTTTTCTTCAAAAAGATAAACATCGCCAGTATAATGTGGAAGAAACCGCTGACAACAATTATAGCCGTAACCATGTTGACTACTTTATGTTAAATAACCGATAAGTTAAAGAGCAGATATGAAAAATAATTACGAAGCCTGGGACGTAACGCCCGATAACTTCCCCCGTAACGGAACGAATGCCCAAAAACTAACGTTTCTATGTAGGTATGGGGTGCTGGCGCCCTCTGGCCACAACTCCCAGCCATGGGAGCTGTGCATACAAGACGACACTCTCATTTTGTCTATTAGTCAAAGAGCCCATCTATCTGCAGAAGGCTCTGGCCTGCTGTCTGCAGAGCCTCACGTTAGCCTTGGATGCTTCCTGGGCACAATAGACCTAGCGGCCCAAGGCTTTGGATTAAAGCTCCGCATGGATATACTCGCACGTAGGGGTGATTATGCCCGCGTCTCCATAATCGATGGTGCGCATAAAAAGAATCCTTCGCTACTAACAGCAATTAGTACTCGGTCATCCAACCGCAACGAATTTTTGACCCAAGGAATAGACCCCCAGACGCTATCAGCAGTAACAGAGGGCTTGCCAAAAGAAGTAAAATCCCTTGTGCTCGAAGATGCGGACAGAGAGTTTATAGCAGACAAGACAAAAGAGGCGTTGGATATTATCATGGCCGAACCTAAATACCGCCAAGAACTCAGCCAGTGGGTCAGGCCGAACATGACGCGGTCGTATGACGGCATGCCAGGCTTTACACACGGAGTGCCTGCTGTTCCCTCGATCGTCGGAAAATGGATGGTCAAGCATATGCCAGGCAAAGGCCCTCAGGGCGAAAAGTCAAAGAGAATGATGCTTAACTCTGGCGCCGTACTAATTATCGGCACAAAGGACCGTAGTGCAAGAAATCTGATTGATGCAGGTATCGCCTACTCAAAAATATGCATCCAAGCCAACTTAAATGGCCTTGCTTCGAGCGCACTGGGTGCTGCCGTTATTGAACCTTCCATCAAAGACGAGGTGGTGGGGTCGCTTCAGCTCGACTTCGAGCCTACATACGTATTGAGGCTAGGCTACAGCGACGAAAAACCCAAGCACTCTCCACGCAGGCCAATCGAAAACACAAAGCTAGCTGCTGACTGCTGAGTCTAGCGCAAGCTTATACCTGCCACTTTCTATACGGGTGTCTGACTCCAGCAATATATGCTTCATGAGGAATGGTGCTATGCCCCCGTCTAATGCAACCGTCGAATAAAGCTGTGGGCGGCCAACAAGCGTCTTGCTCATCTGCGCCAGGCTCTCCATGGCTCTCTCTGGTATCATTTGACGATCAACAAGCCTAACAGACAGCTCTCGCATAAGCTCTAGATCAACTTTATCCGTTGCCTTTATCTTGTCTATCAAATCTTGTGGGACATTACCGTTAAATAGCTCCGTAGAATGGTCGAGGTCGTATCTTTCTATGTCGATCATTACCGAATCGCCTAGATTGGTCAGCATTACCAACGGGACACGAGCCTCTTTGGCGGCCTCTCGAATACGCACCTTCATACGGAAATCATCAATCTCTTCGAATACAATCGATGTCTCTCCTTTTTTTACGAATAGACCGAGGTTGGAGTCGTCGATTCTGCCAAGCTGCTGAATGTCTAGGAAAGGATTCATCTCGAGCGATCTTTTTGTAGCTGTTTCTGCTTTTGACTGACCTACGTCGAATACAGTCGCGGGCACACGATTAAGGTTGGAAGTAGAAAAGACATCGTCATCTGCGATAGTCAGATTTTTGGAAAAACCCGTACCTACTAATCCGTATAGTATTGAGCTGCCAACCGACATGCCGGCAATAGATGCTGCGGAGGCATATAGCTGGTGCTGTTCTTCGGCTTTTATTAGCAACTGGTTACGGTTGGTCTTTAGCTCCATAAAGGTGTCTTCTGGGAGTGTTTCGAGAACCGTACTCTTCCAGCTATAAACTACACGGGTGGCAGGGTTTTGCAGCGAGAGCTTTTTGATAATATCTGGTAGCTCGCTAGGGCTGGCAGCAGGAAACCTAACTTCGGCCAGCTCTTCTAGCTGTGATTCGTAGATCGAGTGCAGCACATAGCCCTCTGGCAGCGCCTCGTCCGGAGCCAATATGTTTACTTTATAATCCATTTTTGCTTGCCTCCAGGTCTAAAGTATTCTGCGTCTTCATAGTCCCTTAACTCTACCATCGGTTTGACGACGCTACCTTTTACTCTGAATATCTCTGGGTACTCGACGCTCTTTTCTAACAGTATCTTGTGCATTAATTCGGCTAGATCGGTAGTTAGCTTTTTGGACTTCTTGATTCCGGGCAAAAGCTCGATAAAAATAATTAGACGCTGACGACCCTTTGTTGTGTACTCGGTCGTCATGGTGAACTTACCGGTCACCTTTTTAGACAACGGAGTGGCGCAAAGTCCTTGCTTGATTATCTCTGGATAGATGTTGAAGGCGTAATAACTTACGGAAAAGTCGTTCCGTTCGTATACATAGACAAATGGTAGTGTCCAGGCGCTATTCTCTAGACCGGCTTTTTTTATCTCTTGCTGCAGGTCGATGCCGACCTTCGCTAAGCGCTCAAACATACTAGAATAACTAATTACTCCGCCGTAATCTTTTAGGTTATATCGAATAAGCGGAATACCCGAGTAGCCAGAGCAGTAGAGTGTATTGTCATGCTCTTCGAAGTAAAACATAGTTGGGTCGTACTGACACAGTGTCGGCTGGCGCACAGCTTCTGGCAAGATGTCGCCCAGTAGACCTTTTTTGACAAGTAGCCGCCTGATAAGTATCGACACGGGAGTTTCGTGAGCCATAGTGCCCATATCTACTGTTCCGTAGTGGTTAAGCGTGTCTTTATATATAGATTTTAGGCCGACTTCTTTTTTTAGGTAATCTCTGAACTGTTCTGGGAAGGCTTCTGCAGAAAATACAAATTTAACATTCAAGGACTTCCAGTTGACCCCTTGTTTCGAGGCGTCGTGGATGATGTCTGTCAGGAAGGGAGCGTATGCGCCGATAATAACCTGGTCGTAGAGAGGCGCCAACCTCTTTATAGAGTCGATAATGTGTTGTTTATGTATGCCGGGAGTTACGATGGTTAGATCGTATTTGTCCTTGCGAGCGATGTCGCTAATTACCTGATAAGTAAATACTCCGCCTATCCATATCCCCATAGGATAGGCTACGACGTAGAGGGTTTTATGCTTGTCTATAGAAAAGTTATTAACAAGATAAGCTTCTGCGGTGACCTCGTACTGCTTGTCCTGCATTCTTGTTCTAGGAAAGTAGTATGGCTCGCCGGTAGATCCCGAAGTTGCCGAAATAACCCAATCGCCATCAGCGAATTTGCCGTCCCAAGAGAGGTCCTGCGGAGAGTATCGGCGCAAATAATTGTCCTTGTCTAGACCATGGGCGAAGTCATTGATGCCGGTAATGTGGTTATCCCTCAAGAATTGGTCGTAGGCCTTGACCGAAGACTTCATGTCTTTTTGCAGTTGCCCAAAGATAGCCTCGGACTGCTCTACGATCTTGTGAGGCTTCTTTTTCGAGTAAGACCTTAGGACTTTGTCGACCGAACTATAACTTCTGGAGACTGCTTTTTTGTGATTTTTGTGCATATTTTATTTTTTATCCTAGCAGCAGTATACTATCTAGCTTTTGTCTAAACAATAGATGGTATAGTGTAGTCATGAATATCGCTATTGTCGAAGACGACGCAGCTATAAGCCAGATGTACCGGATCAAGTTCGAGGCCGAAGGCTGGACGGTCGAAACAGCTGAGA
>CAZHOS010000034.1:0-7496 GCA_964534605.1 uncultured Candidatus Saccharibacteria bacterium | reverse complement strand
TGCAGCTTAAGTTGTGGGAAAATAGCAAGGTGCCAAATTATGATTAAGACCCAGGGTTATTCCTGGGTCTTTCTCGTTCAAGGCACCTTGCTATTTTCCATTTAAGGAGGGGAATATCCCCTCCTTAGCCGCAGGAGCGGGCGAGGTCGCCACCTCGGGGACCCTCCCCTAAAAGCCGAGTCTTCTTACGGACGAATAAATTGCCCGACGCAAGCCTTTCATGCAAGTTGGATGGCTGCTGTATACTGTAACTATGAGTAGACTCATAGTTATTCGAGGCCCTTCAGGAGTTGGCAAGTCAACGGTAGCGAATATGCTGCACAGCTATGCCGTTGCAAAGACGGTGTTGCTGCCGAAAGATGTTTTTGCGGTAGATTTTATTAAGGATAGCGCCACTTTACGACCTGCTATGGAAGATACTTTTGTATGTTGTTTGTCTAGGTTTTTGAATATTGAAGAGGTGGTCGTTATAGTTGAGGCAGCAACAAAAAGCAGCCATTGGATAGAGATATTTGATAGAGCCGCTAAAGAGGCAGGTGTTGATCCAGAATATTGCTTTTTGAAGGCAGACATAGATACGGTGTTGGAGCGGGCAGCTGAAAGAGCTAAGTCAGATGTAGTCGATGAAGATTTTATCAGGCACCATCACGCAGAAGTGAAGCCTACGGGTGCTCAGGAAGAGGTCATTCTAGATGCTGGTGGGCCGATTAAGGATGTAGCGTCAGACCTAGCGACACGACTTAGCATAGCTATGGACTACAAGAACTCTAAATCTAAGCTCAATTCCGGCTCGCTTTTCAGGCCTGAGGATGTGGTATAGCATGTTCATGGTTGAGTCCATAGATGGGTCTGATGAAGCTATTGAGTCTCTGAATGGGCGACTTTGGGATGCTCAGGATCGTATTTATTTTGGAGACGATGCCGTTGATAAAGAGGGGTTTCAGCATGATTGCACAAAGTATATTGTCGCTAAGGACGACGAGGTGATTGTTGGAGTTTTACAGCTAAATATAACAAATGGCGTAGGTGAGGTGCATTCGGTAATTGTTGAGCCTGAGCATCGGGGCGAGGGTGTTGGCAAAAGACTGTTCACTGAACTTGATAAGATTGCTCGCAGCGAGGGCCTTCACTATGTGTGGCTTGAAACTCGTGAAGATTGGTCAGAAGCAACCAGCCTTTACGAAGCTTTTGGGTATAAGTTGACTCAGAGGCTGCCAGTTTATTGCTATGGGCTAGAATGGATACGAATGGGTAAGCAGCTATGAACAAGCAGGCGATTGATAGTGTTCGGGTGGTGCTTTTTGACGAGAAGGGTAGATTTTTATTAGTGGTTGAAGATGACGATCCTAATGCCAAACTGCCTGGCGGTAAGTTCGAACCAGGGGAGACGCCCGATCAGGCCGTGGCGCGCGAGATGGAAGAAGAGGTGCCCAGCGGTGTCTCGGATCTTTCTTTTGTTTCGGAGCTTTTGAACCACGACGGTATATCTAGGAGGTTTATTTACACTGGTGCTGTCGATAGCCGTCGAGTTGTGCCGGGCGAGGGCATAGACCGGCTTGCATTTGCCGACCTAGATGATATGCCAGACACAAAGCACGCCGCCCACATACTGGCGGCTGTAGAGGATGTTCTAGCTAAAAAGTAAATAAGCAAAAGTTTATTGACATATAAGCAATAGCTTGTTATAATACTAATGTTAAGAGAGGGTCTCCGTTTTTCGGGGGCCTTTTTCTTTATCTAATCCTAGATGGATTTATACAAAAGGAAATACAGGTCTTCTGGGTTGGTGGTCCAAAGGAGCTGGGGAGATACAATACTATGGCAGGAAGTAAAACTGGCGGAAAGCTAGCTGCAAAGACTAACGTAAAGCGTCACGGCAATGACTTCTACAAGAAGATCGGTGCAATGGGTGGCAAGCGCAGTAACACTGGCGGCTTTGCTAGCCCGAAGGTTGGCGACGACGGCCTCACAGGCAAGCAGCGAGCAAAGCTTGTTGGTGCTAAGGGTGGCGCTATTAGCCGCCGCGGTAAGGCTGTAAAGCGCACAAAAAGCGCTGTATAGTTAGTACCACTATCATTAAAACACCTGGCAGTCTTGGGCTGCTGGGTGTTTTATATTTGGGCGGCTAGTTTGGCGGGGTTGACCTTTCGTTGGATCACGCATTGGGAGTTCTCTGGTACGCTCCAGCAGCGTGCACAGTTGATGCAGGTGTAGTCGAGTGTCTGGTCGGACTGCAGGCCGGCCAAGCGGCAGTTGGGGCAGAGCGATCTACTAAGCTGCCATTCACGGTAGGTATCGAGGCTTTCGTCTACCTTGGACTGGGGGATAGACACGCCGTATTTTTGACATAGCTCTTGGGCGGTATTCCAGGCTTCGAGTTCCATTTGCACTAGCTGGGAGTCTATAGAGTAGCTGGTATGCTGCCGCTTGGCGTGCCCAAGCTCATGCAGTAGCGATATGACACAGTCGCCTGTTGTCCTGCCCGGTATGTAGCTAATGGTATTGGTGGCTGGGCTCCAACAATAAACATTGGACTCGACGAATACATATTCTGGGTGGTCATTTATTATTTGAGTAAAAGTTGTGCTTGGCTTAGTCATCGAGCTGCTTGGATAGCTGGTATGCACCCAGTATAACCGCCTCTTCTGGCTGGCTGGCCTTGATGATTGGGGGTATGTCTATCATCTTTGGGGCTATTTCTTGCAGCCAGTCCTGCAGCGGCTGCTTAAAAAGTTCGAACGACGAACCAACGCCACCACCAATGATAACGACGTCAGGCTCTACAATTGAGAAGATGTTAACGAAGCCAATGGCAATGTTTCTGCTGATGTCTTTCCAGTCGTCTTGGCTGGTTATTTCGGAGGCGAGTTTGTCGTATTTAGCAACGATTGATTTACCCGAAGCGATAGACTCCCATGACACAAGCTTGCCGCCGCGTTCTAGCAGCATGTGGCCACCTTCGCTATCGAGGTGGTCGGGGTCGAGCTTGCCCTGTTTTACAAAACCAGTGCCGATACCGGTGCTAATAGTCACATACAGTGCTTCGTCTGGGCGTGGCTGATCGAGGGCGTAGTATTCACCGAGGCCGGCTAGATTGGCGTCGTTTTCGATAACGACTTTGCGGTTGATCATCTTGGATATGTCGGCAGCGATTGGCACGTGTTCCCAGTCGCGGTTACCAAAGTAGTCGGCACAGCTACCGGTCTCGCGGTTAATCTTGGCCGGTACGCCAACTACAACAGTTGATTCAGATATTTCGAATTTGGCTAGCTCTGCCTCAACCTGTTTTAGAAACTCCGGGTAAGCGCTGGGTGTTTTAAATTTGTAGCTCTCGACAATTTTGCCGCTGTCGTCTACGTTGGCAATAAGTACTTTTGTTCCACCAATATCAATGCATGTTCTCATGCCTCTTAGGATATACCACCGCCAGCCAAACTAAAAGCCCTGGTGTGTGGAGGCTTTACTTCTCTCGACCCCTAGAGTAGAATAAGGGTAATCTGATTTATCAACTTAATATTTTATTAACTAAGTTTGAGCTCAGACATCAAGGCGAGCAAGAGACAGTCATGACTGTCATCAAGCACGGAAATTAAGAGGAGTTTTAAGTTCATGGCTAAAGCTATAACTATGGATGATTTGCTGGCAGACGACAGCATTCAGCCACTACAATCAGGTGAGGTTGTAGAAGGTAATGTAATAACAGTAAAGAAGCACGAAGTCTGGCTCGATATGGGTGCCAGAGGCATCGGAGTCGTGTCTAGGCGCGAGCTAGGTCATGGCACAACGCTAGAACTTGGTGCCAGTGTCACGGCCAGCGTTGTCGATCCAGAGACCAAAGACGGCCACGCTGTCCTCAGTCTTCGCCGAGCAGCCAAGGATCGCGGCTGGGAAGAGCTGCAGAAGCTCTTTGAAGCTAAAGAGACGGTTAGCATTAGTCCATACGACGCAAACCGCGGGGGACTATTGGTCGAGCTGCAAGGTATACGTGGTTTCTTGCCGGTATCTCAGCTATCGGCCGACAACTATCCTAGAGTGTCTGGATCGGATAAGGACGAGATCCTACAGAAACTACATGGCATTGTTGGCAAGGATATTCGCGTGCGCATTCTGGACATCGACCGCAAAGAAAACAAGCTTATTTTCTCCGAGAAAGAAGCTCTTAAGGAAGACATCGCCAACCGCTTCTCTAAGCTTAAGGAAGGCGACGTTGTTAAGGGTCTTGTCACTGGAGTAATTGACTTCGGCGCATTCGTTAACGTTGATGGCATCGAAGGCCTTATACATATCTCTGAAATATCTTGGGAGCGTATCGAGGATCCTCGCAAGTACATCAAGATCGGCGAGCTGGTCGAAGCCAAGATTATCGGTATCGATAAGGACAGGCTTAGTCTTAGCCTTAAAAAGATGAGCGAAGACCCATGGACGTCCGAGGTCAAGGACCTCGAAAAAGGTGGCTCGGTAGAGGGCAAGATTACACGTATTACGCCGTTTGGCGCATTTGTGCAGATCAGCCCAGCTGTTGAAGCCTTGGTGCATATCTCCGAGATGGGTGAGGCAGATGAACAGGCAGATCCAGAAAAGGTCTTTAAGCTCGGCGAGTCCAAGCAGTTCAAGATACTCGACATCGATACAAGTGGTCGCAAGATTGCTCTTAGTATGAAGTCATAAAATAAAACGAGCAGGCAGGGCCTGCAGAAAAGAGGGGCAGATATGTCACGCAAGATCGAAATCGATGGCTCACTCACGCTCAGCGCTTTAGCTGAGCAGCTGGAGCTGCCGCCAACTACTTTGGTCGCCGAGCTTTTTAAGAACGGCGTGATGATTACCCTTAACGAAAAAATAGATATCGATACAGCCAGTATTTTGGTTGACGAGCTAGGCCTTGAGGTAGAACTCGTTCAGAAAGAAGCAGATGTGCAGGAATCCTCTGTTGCAACCCAAAAGCAAGAGCGCGAAGGCGCGAAGCTAGACGCCCGCCCGCCTGTTGTGGCTGTTATGGGCCACGTCGATCACGGCAAGACATCTTTGCTAGACAAGATCCGCGGCGGCAGTGTGGCTGAGGGCGAAGCTGGCGGTATAACTCAGCACATTAGCGCCTACCAGGTCCAGCACGGTGACCGAGCGATTACATTTATGGATACACCTGGGCACGAGGCTTTCGCAGCTATCCGCGAGCACGGTGCAGCCCTGACAGACCTAGCGGTCATCGTTATCGCTGCTGACGACGGCATCAAACCCCAGACCAAAGAAGCCATACGCTTTGCCAAGAAGGCCGGCGTCAAGATGATCGTCGCCGCCAACAAGGTAGACAAAGAAGCAGCCAATATAGACAGGCTCAAGCAGCAACTTGCAGAGATCGAGATGCTGCCAGAGGACTGGGGTGGCGATACGGTTATTGTGCCAGTCAGCGCCAAGACAGGCGAGGGCATCGACAAGCTTATGGAGATGATCTTACTTATATCGGATGTCGAAGAGTTCAAGGCTGATAGTCGGGGTGACGCCGAAGGTTTAGTAATCGAGGCGCGCATGCAGACTGGCATGGGGCCAACGGCTGTTGTGCTTGTGCAAGAAGGTGTTCTGAATCAAGGCGACTTCGTGGTTGCTGGCAAGGTTTACGGCAAAGTTCGTGTCCTCAAGGACTCCTATGGTAAAACAATAAAGCTTGCCGGACCGTCTTCACCAGCGCTAGTGTGTGGACTAAAATCTCTGCCAGATTTCGGTGATTCGTTCCGTGTTGTTGCCAGCGAAAAGCAAGCCAAGAAACTAGCCGCCGAAGCCCAGTCCCGTGGAGTCTCCTCCAGTGACATGACTAGCACGGAGCTCCTAAGAATTATCAGCAAACGTACTAAGGTGGATGAGTTTAATATACTCGTCAAAGCAGACGTGCAAGGGTCCTTAACGTCAGTCATCGACAGTATTAAATCACTAGATACAGAAGAGATCGCTTCCCGCGTGGTTGGATCCGGGGTAGGGTCTATTGGCGAGAACGATGTTCGTAGCGCCGCGGCCTCGGAGGCTGTTATATACGGCTTTAATCTAGACGTGTCAGCTAGCATCAGACGACTTGCAACCCAAGAAGGCGTCGAGATAAAGATATTTACCGTCATATACGAACTGCTAGACGATGTCCGCACTAGCCTGGAAGAGCTCTTGTCTCCAGAAGAAGTTATTACCGAGCTGGGCAAGCTAAAAGTAAAGGGTGTGTTTAATACCACCAAGACGGAGGTTATCTGTGGCGGCGAAGTGACTGAAGGCACCCTGCGCCTACCGTCTAACGTTCGGATTATCCGCGACAAAAAGAAGATCGCCGAAGCGGTGGTCACCAACCTTAAGAAAGGCCCTCAGGATACACACGAGGTTAATAAGGGCGAGATGTGTGGCCTTAACCTAGCAACCGAGACTAAGACTGTTTTGCAGGAAGGCGATAGGCTAGAGTTCTACAGTAGCGAGCTAAAAGAAAGAAAGCTTTCATAGCCGGAAGCGAAGGGTTATACTAACAAGGTTATGTTTAAACTCGACGACGCATTTCTCCAAAAAGTAGGCCTTGGTGGCCTACCAGCGCATGAAAAGAACGCCATGCTTCAACATATCTACGAGAGTCTAGAGATGGAGGTCGGTGTTCGACTTGCCGAGCAAATGACGGATGCTCAGCTGGACGAGTTCGAGGGCTTTATAGATCGCAAGGACGAGCCAGGTGCCGTTAACTGGCTAGAAACAAACCTGCCACATTACAAGCAGGTTGTATCAGAAGAGATGACCAAGCTAGAGCAGAAGATCACCCACCTTGCGCCGCAAATACTAGCTGGGTCTAATCAGGCAGCTCAGGCTCCTCCTACCCATCAGCAACCCTATCCCAATCAACAAATGCCAGCGGCGCAGCCTCCAGCTGCACATCCGCAGCAGCCGGCTCCTGTACCAGCAAGTCACCAACCCCAACCCGCCATGCAGCCACAGCCGCCCGTAGGTCAAGCGCCAATTGCCGCTCAGCATCCGCAGCAGTTTGCTCCCGCCGCACAGCCTATGCCGCCAGCAAGCCATCAGCCCCAGATGCCACCGCAGCAACCTCAGGTTAATCCACTTGCTCAGCAACCACCGAAGCAACCACAAGCGCCCGTTACTCACCAGCCGATACCGCCGGGGCCTCAACCCCAGGCACAATCACAGGCACCACAATCTCCGGTCTTCCCAACTCCTATACCTCCAGCTAATCCGACCCCACCACCATCGGCAACAGGATCGCAGATGCCACCACAGTCTCCAGCTCAGTAGTCTACACGTAGCCGTTTATGAAATCTTTGGCCGACATTTCTTTGCCGTTGTCCGGCCTCAATCTATTTATGTATAGCTTGCTATCTAGCGCGTCTACTTCTATGCAGTCATCTACGTCACCCTGTTCACAAGATGCGTTCGCAGATAGGATAGTTATCGGAGTGCCTTTGTACACGATTTTACTACCCGGCCAGTCGAGGTGTGCCCGGATCTTACGCTGTAGATAG
>CAZHOS010000033.1:2443-7636 GCA_964534605.1 uncultured Candidatus Saccharibacteria bacterium | reverse complement strand
CCTCTACAAGGCTGCGGATGTAGGTGCCGCTGCTGACGTCGCAGGTAAAGGTAATTTTTGGATACTTGTACGAAATGTCTGTGATGCTATTGATGGTTACGGGACGCGGCTTTAGTTCGACCTTTTTGCCCTGGCGGGCTAACTTGTAGGCACGCTGGCCATCTACCTTGATGGCCGAGTACGCCGGGGGTGTCTGCATTTGTTCGCCCACAAAAGTTTGAATAACTTTTTGTACTTCCTCTTCGGTAGGGACGGCATCAGATACGGCCGTTAGCTCGCCCTCACTGTCGCCGGTTGTGCTCGTCAAACCAAGTTTCAGCTCGGTTTGATACGTCTTGTCTTGCTTGATAAATTCCGGCACACGCTTGGTATATTTACCGACCATGAGTACCAGCAAACCGGTAGCCATGGGGTCTAGCGTACCGATATGCCCCACCTTCAACTTACACCGCTCGCCTGTTGCCTGGCGAAGTTCGCGCTGCAAAGCGCCGCGCACCTTGGCAACGACATCAAACGATGTCCAGCCTTGGGGTTTATCGACTAGTAGGTAGCCTTCTGGGTTGGCCTGGGTCTGCTCGGACACAGCTTAGAGCCAGTTATTTCTTGGTGGTTTTCTTTGGGGTAGCTTTTTTAGCAGCTGGCTTTTTGGCTGCAGGCTTTTTAGCCGTAGTTTTCTTGGCTGTCGTCTTTTTTACTGGAGCTTTCTTGGCAGCTGGCTTTTTAGCCTTTGGCTTAGCAGCACCTACTTTGGCGCCGGCAGCTTTGGCTGCCGAGGCGAATTGTGACTTCTTGCGAGCGGCCTTATTCTTGTGAATAATGTTCTTTTTGACCATTGTGTCCAGAACTCTGTCGACCTGGCTGCGAGCAGCAGTGATATCGGCTGATTTGCCAGACTTTACGGCAGCCTGGAAAGCCTTGTCGGCGTCTCGGAAGGTTCTTTTGACGGCACGATTACGCTCGGTTGCTTTAGCTGCAACACGGACGCGCTTTTTTGCTGATGCAATTATTGGCATAATTTCCTTTTATTCTTAGATATTCCTAAATAACTGCAAGATTGTATACTAAATAACTCTTTGTGACAAGTGTTAAGGAGCACCTCCAAGCACTTAAAAATTGATTATACTTAGCACTTATGGTAATGTTCATCTGTTAAACCAAAAAATAAAGACACCTCAAAAACATGGACGCATCTGCCAAACAACAAGTTATAGAAAAACTAAAAAACTCTAGCAATATACTAATTGCTGTTAGCTCTAACCCCAGTGTAGACCAGCTATCTGCTGCTATAGGCTTTGCCCTGATGCTGGGTAAAATAGAAAAGCACGCCTCGGCTGTATACAGTGGCGAAACACCCAGCACGCTCGAATTCCTCAAACCAGAAGACACCCTGCAGCCCAACGCCGACAGCCTACAGGACTTTATTATATCGTTAGACAAAGCCAAGGCCGATAAACTGCGCTACAAGGTAGAAGACGACGTGGTCCGCATCTTTATTACCCCTTACCGCACCAGTCTAAGCGGTGATGACCTGCAGTTTAGTCAAGGCGACTTCAATATCGACACGGTCATAGCCCTAGGTGTGGACGAGCGTGAGCACCTCGACAGTGCCATTACCTCCCATGGACGCATCCTGCACGACTCTACGGTTATCACCCTAATGGCTGGCGACAAAACCAGCAACATCGGTACAATCAACTGGCAAGAACCTTCTGCTAGCAGCCTCTGCGAGATGTTGGTAAGTATTAGCGAGGCCTTCCAAAGCGGCTTGCTTGACGATCAGATCTCTACCGCCTTCTTAACCGGCATCGTGTCCGAGACAGAGCGCTTCAAAAATGCCAAAACAACTCCAAAAGTCATGACCATGTCGGCACAACTAATGGCTGCAGGTGCCAACCAACAGCTAATCGCAGATAGCCTTATGCAGCCCGAACCAGTTGCAGCAACGCCAGAACCAGAGGTCGAGCAAAAAAGGGCTCCGGCAGACGAGCTGCTAGACATCAAGGAAGACAAGGCAGAAAAACTACCCAAAGAAGATGACGCCAACGCAAATGCCGACATAGACATCCAGCACGACGAAAAAGCCGAGCCTAAAGATGCAGCATCAGATCTAGATAGCGTAGAGCAAGCCGAACCCGAGACTGAAGGCCCAAGTCTACAAGACAAGGTTGGCGAAGCCATCGTAGAGGCCGAAAAAGGCGCCCTGCCCGATGACCCCAAGCCTAAAGAGGCCAAGATAGAGCTAGATATCCCCGAGCTTACGATGGATGGGCCAGATGCAAATGCCAACGGTAAGTCAATAGACGATGCCTTATCTTTCGAGCTGCACCCAACAGAAGATGAAGCAAAAAAGCCTAAAAAAACCAAGAACAGTGAACCAGAGCCTGCCGATGATCCCAATGCTATAAACATCGACGAAAGCGGCAATCTTATTAGCGCATCAGGGGGCAGTAATAAAGAAGCTGGCTCTAAAAGCAATGCTGGACCAACAGGCAACGATAGCTTTATTACTAACAAGCCCAAAAAAGTCATCCAGCCACTAGCGCTAGACGCCGAATCGCCTGGCAATAGCCTTAGCGATGCCCAAGATCTCGTAGCCAACGCTTTGGCAGCAGACGACAATCAGCCTCCCGGAGCAATCGAAGCCCTAAACGCTCAACCACTACCGACAGAAAGTCCAACAGACGCATCTGGCGATGCCGGTGCGCCGCCGCCGTTACCCCCTCCCCCAACTTTGCCAGGCTAAACCACTTGGCTTAGTAAAGTACACCTCGCCCCCCAGCCTACTCGCCGCAAAACGTTAAGTAGGCTGGTGCTTATATTTTACCTTCAAAGATAATGGCGCTACCATGAGTTATCTTTAAAGATTTACTTCCTAGAAGCGGCGATTGAAAAATATCTACAGATTCACGGCTAGTTACAGCTATCAATACGCAAGGACCTTCACCCTTTACTGTCTCCAAGTTAATGCTGATAGCGCCGTCTTTAGTCATCGCCGAACGCTGGGTAGAATCACATCCACCTAGGACACTCGAGTTGAACTCTACGTTAATTCTGGCAGGATATTTCGTCACAATAACATCTACACCATTTGAGTTAGACAGGTCGTTCCTCGGTTGTTGGTAAACCGATCTATCGTACTCCAGGTAAAAGCCTGCCGCCAGAAAGGCTCCTACTATAATCGAGACGACCAGTGACTTTTTCATGATAGCTATAGTATATCAAAAACTAGCAATGAGGTTACGCAGAGCTTGGTCCGGATTAACATAATCCCGCTTTATAAGCCTCTCGGTATGCAGAGTCTTATCTATCATGCTGGCTACACCGCCATAACCCAGCCCCCTGGTGGCCGCCTTGGCCTTTTGCAAGGGGTATTCGCCCACCCCAGCACTCTTGGATACTTCTGCTAGCGGTTTGTTTGTGCTGGTGACAAGCGCAAATAGCTGTAGCTGCCAGATGATCATGGCTAGGATGGCCTGGGGTTCGACTCTTTGGGCGCGCTGGTCTTCGTACAGCTGCATGGCACGCGCATTATTGCCAAGTGCGATGGCTTCTAGCAAGTCGAATATTTTACTACGTGGGGCTGGCTCGGTATGTTCGTCGATAAGCTGCCTGTCTATACGATCAAACACCGACAGCTTCTTTATCTCGCTGACTGCGAGCTGTTCGTTCTCACCTATTCGGTCGATCAGATACCGGGCATCACTGGGACTGAGCTCTACGCTCTCGCGATTGGATATACCGACAAGCACATTCACTAACTCCTGCCCCTTCTTGGGACTGTAATCGTGTAGATCCGTTTGTTTTTGCAGCCATTTATAATAGTTGGTTCGCTTGTCTATGTTGGGCTCGATTAGCAGTAGCTCTGTTTGGTCGCCCCTATCTGCTACCCAGTCCTGGAGCTTATCTGACAGGTGCGAGTTCTGCGAGCTGCCCCTGATAACCACTAACTTTTTGTCACTAAACATAGGCCTAGACATCAGTGCCCCTTGCACGCGGGCAACGTCGTCTAGCTCGCTAGACTCGAACCGCTCGACCTCGTGCTCTGTGTATTTGGATACAAATGCCGCCTGATACTTGGCGATGTGGCTATCCGCCCGAGCGGTAGACCCAACGACTGTCGTAACCATTTATTTGGCCTTTCGTTTGGCGCGTGGCGCCTTCTGACAGACAGAACAATAATGTGTACCCCGGCCCGCTACAACAATGCGCTTGATGTCGTTACCGCAGCGATTGCACGGCATGTCGGCCCGCTGATAGACATTGGCAAACTCTAGGTAGCTGCCTTTGTTGCCCTTGGCATCGACATAGTTCTTGTTGCTGCTGCCACCCTGGGCAATACTTAACTCCAACACTTCTACTAAATTCTTATGCAACTCTTGCAGCTGCTCCGACTTGAGGCTAGACGCCTTGGTACTAGGGTGTATCTGGCTCATCCACAAAGACTCATCGGCATATATGTTGCCACAACCGGCAATGATAGTTTGGTCCAGCAAGCAAGCCTTGATATTCTTTTGGCGTTTTTTGAGTAATGTAAAAAACTCTTCTGCGCTTACGCTCAGCGCGTCTGGACCAAGCTTTTTTAGGAAGTCGACATCGTCGAGGGCAACCGTCGGCAGCAGGCGCACCCAACCAAACTTACGTACGTCGTTGTAGTACAACATAGCCTGGTTATCTAGCTCGAACTCTACGCGGGTGGTTTTGTCTGGCAGGTCACCGAGTAGGCTATCGTTAGGGTGTCCAGCCCCCCAGGCGTTCCCGTCGCCAAGCAAATCAGGCGAACTAGTAGCCTGTTTTGCTTGGCTGGTGGCAGACTTCAAATCTAAACCCTGTAGGGCTTCCCTCGAAGTACCGATTGTACTCCTCGCTCCACGCTTCGGGTTTATATCCGAACTCTGCTCACCCGAGAAACGCCTGGCGTGTTTTTTAGACTTCCTGCTACCGTCAACGTAGACAAGCTGTCCGGTCATCTTTAGATGTATAGCGAGTGTGTAGTTACTGTCTAGATCTATAAGTATTGTCTTGCCGCGGCGGCGCACATAAACAACTTTGGCGCCGAACAAGAATCGCTCGGTATCTTGCTGGCTATTCGGGAAGCTCTTGGGCCAATCAAACTTAACACGTATTACCTGGTGGCCTGGCAACAGCTCGCGCAGCCCCCTAACAACCGTCTCAACCTCTGGTAACTCTGGCATA
>CAZHOS010000033.1:0-2343 GCA_964534605.1 uncultured Candidatus Saccharibacteria bacterium | reverse complement strand
AGACCTGCTGACGCAAAAAGAAATGGACGAGCCCACAGAGCTAACGTCCCTAAAGGAATTTATAAAAAAAGAGTACAACCTGCAGCCAGTCATCAAAATAAACCCCAAGGCCATCACCGTCTATATGCCAAATGCCGCCCAGGCAGCCACTTTGCGCATGCGCTACCGCGAGATTAACCAGTACTGTCAGCTGACTCGCAAGCTCTACATCCGCATTGGCTAACGATCTACTTTATTTTTTTTATATTCAATATTCGCTTTATTTTTTAGATAAATTTTTATCTGTGTTTTTAAGACAAAGACCGTAATACATAGAGCCGATAAAATGGACATCAGCAATCTTGGGACGTTCACGCCACTATTTTTCAGCAGTCCTGGGAGGTATAAGGTTATAGCTATAAGTGATCCCAATAAAAACAAGGAGGTGGCAGATATACCGAACAGCTGCGCCCTGCGACTTTTATTTAACCTGAGTGCGCCAGCTGAAATAGTTCTTTCACCAGAACCAGAAGCCGACACTCTAGCGTCTCTATATGTATCTAGGTTATCTATGAATCTATGCTCTAAACTTCTAACGATTCTTTCTGTACCACTCAGTTGAGCCTTGAGAGGACGTAGAGGGCTGTATAAAAATATCTGCCGCCCCAATATCTCAATGTCATAGTTCTTAGCATCTAAAAGAATCTCTATCACCTCTGGAGTTATGAAGCTCAAGGTGTCGATTTCATAATTGATTGGAGAGTAAATAGTAAAGTGCTCTTCGAGTTCTGGGTGTAAGTGCAAGCGGTGCACCCTATCAATTTGCCGCTTTGCCCTATCTCCAAAAGCGTGCCTGCTATCAAAAATAATATGCGGCATTTCTCTTGGTAAATTTAATTGGGCTACTGAGAGGACCTTTCTTGTTTGGAATTTTTGATTCTTGTTCTCTCGGAAGAGCTCAAACTCTGAATATAGCCAGTTGCCAAAATCTGCAAATAGTCTACGATTGGTTATAGTATAACCCCTGTAGCCGACGAAGTTCCTGGCCCTATCTGCTTGCAGCCAGTTTGCAGCGCCACCAGCCATAAATTGCTTGGGCTTCATTTCTACCATCAAGGCTTCAAAGATAGCAGGTCTCTTTTGATAAAGAAAATATCTACGTAGTTGTCGATAGACGACAAAAGATGGAACCGATAACAATACAGCACCAGTAAGTAAAGATCCAAACAGAGTCTCAGACAGGCTATCACCCTGACTATAGCCCTGCACAGAGACTACGCTAATAGCCAGCAGTACTGCAGCCGTGTAGCCAAGACATAAAAATATCAATAGAGCGCCGTAAACCGTCGAGTACTTACTCTTACTCACAAAGTCCTCTGAGCCCTTTTAGTGAGGTGTAGAGATGTGCCTGCATACCCAGCTCTTTGGCGGCCTGGATATTAACTGGTGAATCGTCGATAAACAAGCAATCTGCAGCCTGCACTCCCAGATCGTTCGCACAATGCTTGTAGATGCGCGGATCTGGCTTGGCAAAACCAATGTCAGAGCTAAGCGTTAATACGTCGAACAGTTGGAGCTCCTCGTCCGTAAAGTAATCCTGAACAAAGCCACTGCCGACATTGCTAAGCATTGCAATCTTATACATAGGCTTTAGTTGCATGCGAATAACATCTAGTAATTGCAAGTTCTTGCGCTGCGAATCGATTATCTCGGTGACTTCTTGTGGTTGTACGTCTAGCGTTTCGGCAAACCGCTGCACCAGCTCTTCCATAGATATAATGCCCTTGTCGCAGGCATGGCTAACTGCCGACATTTGATCCCACTGCTGCTTCGTTGGCTGCAGCTTATCGTCGATCAAACCCCAGCCGTTCTCGGCCAGTACCCCAAAACAGTCAAAAATTATTGCTTTCATCAGTTAATACTCTATCATCTTGGGCTCTTAGTATGTATGCTTATGCTAACTATGAGCTATCTCACCCGGCAGCGGTTCCATCTAAATGCAAGTAGCGAGATCCTTCTATCGCGCGTAGTTGGTAGTATCGGCTTTGCGCTGGCGACAACCGTCTTCTCGCTTTACTTTAATTCTATCGGGCTTAGCAATGCGCAGATCGGGCTGCTTACAGGCCTCTCGTCGGCCACAGTCGTTGTGGTTGCTCCGCTAAGTACCTATTTGTTAGAAAAATTTAATGGTATCCGTGTGTACCTGGGCGCATCATTCTCGCTAGCGATAGCTGTGGCATCATTCTCGCTGATATCTAACGTTGCTGTTGCCGCCGGTGTCTATGTGCTAACCAGACTTATGCTGTCGCTGATAATATCCTCTGGCAGCATCACCTTCCGCGATCTGTCTGGCACAAAAACCCA
>CAZHOS010000032.1:0-7887 GCA_964534605.1 uncultured Candidatus Saccharibacteria bacterium | reverse complement strand
GACCAGTGGCTCTTCAAGTTTTAGTGGCTTGTCGCTATTTGAGTGTTAATTCAAGATCTAAGTCTTGACTTTTATTAAAATAAGCATTATAATAGTATAGTTAATAAATTATCTCTATGTACGAGTTTGAAGGCAATGACTCATGTGCGCCCATTTGGTCGCTTTAGCACATGACAAGCCAGTAGCGAAACCGGTCAAACTCTGACAAATGACACTGCTCGTCCATAGATCATCCATAAAGGAGAATTATGAGCGAATTCATGAACAAGCGAAATACAGAAAATACACCTGGCAGTGTCGAAGGCATGGCTCTCAGCATGCCTGATGAGGCGTACAGCACAGAATCCCCTGTTGAAAATATAATGGGCTTACATAGCACCCGTCCACAAGAGTACGAAGAGATGAATATCGCTGAATCAGCCGAAGACCTAACGGCAGCAGACTTAATTGTGGAGTATGGAGAATACGGCCTAGGTAGAGCTGCCGCTAATTCACTAGTCGCAATAATCCAGGATGTCACCAATAGAGCCGGTGCAGGCAACTACGTTAAAGGCGCAAGCCCAGAAGAAAAGGCAAAAATACTTGCGAGTGTTCACGATCTTGGAAAAATAGAAGTCCCTAAAACTATCCAGCTTGACTAGCTGCTCCTAGCTTTTTGGTGGTGGCAATACTCGCTGAAATACCGGACTTGCTATACCAGAAGCTTCAATGTCAAAGATATAACCATCTAGGCTAAAGCGATTTAATTCTTCTGCTTTATGCGCTCCGCAGGTAATCGCCCAGCGAGCAAAGACTCCACGCGCCCTTTTAGTGAATATCGTCACGTCTTTTTTTGATCCGTCCGGGTATATTTGCAGGAACTTTGGCGTAATAATCGGCAGATCTGGTGGTAGAAATTTACGGATGGACTTCATGTACTCTTCGCTGGTGGCATTAACGATAAAATCTGGGCTTTCTGCTAGTAAGGCCTCTACAATCTTATTGCCCCAAAAGTCGTACAGATTGCTACCCCACTCTCCGGCAATCTTGGTGCGCATCTCGAGGCGGTAGCGCTCTATCGTGTCGGTTGGACGCACATAGCCGTACAGGCCGCTTATCACCCGGATCGACTCTTCTAGTTTTTCTTTATGTTTAGGTGCCAGAGAATCAATATCTAGACCATCATACACGTCGCCGCGATAAGCCCACAGCGCTTGCTTTGAAGGGCCTCCGCCCCACTGCTGCAGCTCCGCCCTGGTCTTGGCGCCTAGCTTTTGACTGACCATAAAAGTTTTGTCAAAATCTTTCTGCTTTAGCGCAGCATCCCGTAGCTTCTGAGCCTCGTCCAAAAAAAGCGGCCCACTAGACCCAGCCCACGATGCAGCCGGGGTCTCAAAATCCATAGTCTTACTGGGCGCTAAAAGAATAATCATCTATCTACAGTATACCAAGCTTGTCTGCTTCTCCACGCAAGCCTATGCTACCGCTGTCAGGAGCTCTGGCTACTATGCCGGCTTCTGCAAACAATCTTACTGCTTTGCGGTAGCTATTCATAAGATGCATATCCAATTCTGTAAACTTCATTTGACCATTATCATCAACTCCACGGCGCCGACGTATCTCTGCAAGATAACTATTCAGCCCATGCATTCGGCGCAGCTCATCAAGTAACTCATGGCGTGGTTTGATAGCCAACATTCCGGAAGCTGATCCAAAGTAATTGAACAGGTTACGAGCATATTCCTGAGGTACTCCCCAACTACCATCAGCCCTCAGCTCTAATCCAAGAACTCTTTTTGTGCCTGTCTCTGCCAAATCTGTGTAGTCGACCTTGTGCTGGTGTAAGTTCAGGCCCATTGCCCCAAGTGCACGATTAACAAACTTTGTTTTTGCCCTGCCTATTCGGTCTAAGTCTGGCTGATCTGTATCCGGGGATGAGAGAATGATGTCATCCATATAGCGAGTATAGGTTAGGCCATGAGCATCAGCATACGTCTGTATCACGTCGTCAAAACGCTGCATATATAAATTGAATAATAACGGAGAGGCATTGCCACCTGTGGCCAAGCCTACATCGCGCCTTCTAGACATAAAGAACCGCCTGACAAATGGATACCAGCCGTAGGGGCCAATCTTGCTGGGCTCGCATGCTGCTATGTCCTCAGACAGACGGGTAGCGACTACCTTGTTATACGCTGACTGGATATCCATCGATACGACGTAACGGTTCCCTACATGCTGAATTGCACAATCCATATACGACTTGTCTCTTTCCAGGCCATAAACCATCCCACCAGGGACATAGTGTTGATTTAACAGCTGAATCATAGTTTTGTGGACTCGCTGCATAGCGGGACTTGGAGCGTCTACTTCTCTGTCTTTTTTTGCCTTCCCGCTTAGCACACTAGCAGGCATGGTCTGACGATAGAATCGAAAGTTCGCCTCATCTAACAAATCTTGATCAAAGGTCAAATACCTATTAGTCAATACTTCTCCTGTTGCTGGCACCACGTCTGGATTAGATATGTCATCTAGGTAGCCTATGCCTGCGAGGGGTAGCCTGCCATGCTTGATCTTGTCTAGCACGACCTCGTCTAGCCCGACCCTACCAATCTTACGGCGCATATGGTCCCAGCGTTCTTGATTTGTCCGATAGTTGACTCTTTCTCCGGGGCTGCGACGCCCACGATACATCCAGTGGGTCTCATCATGGTAGGGCTGGTGCCTGTAAATACGGTTTCCTAACCGAGCGCTAGACGGCTGCAGAGCCACCAGCTTACTGTTAGCAACGCCGATAAGCTCTGGTCGGAATCGATCAGACTGCTTTACGGAGGGATCTTTTTCTGTGCTAATTGTTATTACTCTCTGTGTCTCAATAAATTACAACCCACCATTTCTGGTGGGTCTGTGCATGTAGCTACCATGCGGGGAGAGCGGCTGAGGAATGGGCCTAAAGGCTCCAGCCGTCGGGGGTCTTGCACCCCAGCTTTGATGCTGCCAGTCGCGCGCGATTATATGCTCCTGCCGGTACGCTCAAGCGATGTCGCTGGCACACCCGGGCTTCGAAGCACTGCATCGCTTGCACTGGAGGTGTCAAGGCTTCCTGATCGCAGGTCTGAGCCTGTTACTGATCTTGCGCTGCTCGGATGTCGATCAGACCTGTAGCCCGACCGGCTTCCGATTCAACAATAGCCTGAAGCATCGTTCTTCAGCTTTTAGCAAGCGGGGCTCTCGCCTATCGCCAGCTCGCCTGAAGCTTCGTGGATATAGACAACATACTCTTAGCTTGCTCGGATCACGGCTCTAGAAACCAATCACCCTACAATACAGCTCGCACATTGCCTGTTTACCTAGATAACCCAAGAGGCCATCTAGCCAACACGCCCTACAAGTGGCACCGTTCACCACTTGTGGCCCATTCCTTCGACTCCGCTCTCTTTCGATGAGCCAAGCCCACGGCTACACCCACACTGGACGTAGCTGCTTACGCCCTATTATACGGACGTAAAGATCCATCCCCAAGCATAAGCACTTACTCAAACATTTCATGGACAAAAATGTGGTATAATATAACTTCATTCGCTGGAAGGTCAGACCGATTTTCCCTTACCGAAGGAGTACATTTATGACAGCAATGCCAATACTGACATTCGTAGTCTATTGGTTAATGGGGGCCACGCTTATCAGCTTCTTCTGCTCAATACCAACCTATCTACTCTACTATTTAATAAGTAGTAGAATTACGTCAAAGGGTGAAACACGAGTGCTAGTGCTTATTTTTTCTATCCAGTCAGGATTTGCAGCTGCAGTACTGATAACCCTGCTTGGCAGGCTAATATCGCCAAATGTATCAACAGGGTCTATTGGCCTATGGCTGATATTTCTAGCCGCACTAGCAAGCTCCATCAGATTGGGCAAGAACATGCTCACAGCAGACCCGACCTAAGAGTTGAGCAAAAGGAGAAATCCTGCTCCTCTGGGGCGGGTTTTTCCTTTTTATGACTAACTTGTCGGTATGACTGAAAGTAGATCTTCAAGCCCTACCCTACCTATACCTTTTATACCAGTTGTTCGTGCTTCGTAATAAATCTCTTCTAGTAAATACGGGTGTATTAGCATCCGTCCGGTTACGAGCCACCTCGCTAGAGAGTCGCTAACCCCAGTCTTTACATAAACAGTTCTTCTTGCGCCTAATCTTACATCTGGTAGATAGAATTTTTGTACACCTCCTCTTGCATAGATTTCTGGGAAAGCACGCACTGATACTGCACTCCACAGTCTATGTGCTATACCGCTACAAACAGATCGTTCGCTCCATATTTTTGGCTCAACATAAGAAGTATCTACAAATAACTCAAGGTCATCTAAGGCTTTGCCTTGAGCTTTTCTTCTCTGGTTTATAGCTGTTATTAAATCCTCTTTGGACACGTAGTCTGGCTCTCCATTACTGGCAAATATTCCATGCAGCTTATCCCTGCTGTATGTATCTCCGAATTTCATGTCTGCAGTATTGATGAGTACAGGCGGTAAATCTTCTGTCATTAAAGCTTGGACAAGCTCCGACATCTCTGAACCTTCTAGGAAGCCCAGGACTTCATGTATGCATCTAGAAGCAAGTCTTGCACCGTCTTGAGTTTCTGGATCTTCTGTTTGAGGGCCAATCCTCACAATGCGAAGAACAGTATCGATAGGAAGCCTACGGGCCGCTACGTGTCGCGACACTTCACCAAACGAGCGCTCTCCATACAAAGTATCCATATGATCAAAGAAAGAATATCCAGCCATCGTATGATGCTATAGAAAAATAGTCCCCATATGCAAGCATATGTACTTTGGAGTATGCAGAGATATGATATTGTTTAGTTACATTCGTTGGAAGGTCAGATCGATCTTCCCTACCGAAGGAGTACATTTATGGAGTTTGTGCCTATCATGGTTTGGTTCATGCAGGCCTTGTTACTAAGCGTAGCTAAGCCGACATTGCTCGCGTTCATCATTGGTGTCTTCGGTTCGTTGGTAGCTCGACCGATACTTGGTGAGAGGTTCACACCAAAAGGCGCTGCAAGCACTATCCGCTGCGGAGTAATTGCCGCTATGCTTTCTGCACCGGTATTTATGGTTCTGCAGTTTCTCGCCGGTACCGCACTAAGCCTTACCCTAGTTGTTGCATTCGTAGCTGGCGTTTTTGCTACCTACGTAGACAGGGCAAGACCGCACCCATCCCGCCCCTAGGCTTGAGCCCTGAGCATTCAGAGAGCTCGCCTCAAGGAGGCGGGTTTTCTGTTTTTTTAATTATGCTTGTACTTTTTATTTACACTGCAAATGTATAAAATAACTACATGAGCAATAAATCACCGGCACTAGAGTCAATGAAGGCTATCCTACTTAAACCTTCCCCGGACCAGAAAATAACTGTATTCTACCGTAAGGAACAGGCGGACTGGTACAAAGAGAACATCAAGCCGTTCGAGGGCACCTACCCTATCGTTGGCTATCCCAAGATAAACCGAGAAACAGATGGCTTTTTTGCCTACACTGGGCCACATTGTATTGCTGGCAAAGCTGCACTGAGAGAGCTAGTCTCTATCCAAGAAGATACCGAATAGACTAACTGTTCTCAAAAACATCATCTCCGTAATGTTTTTTTAATCTGGCACGTATTGATCCAGTGTGACGTCCAAGCGCCCCGGAAATCTCCTTAACCGACTTCCCTGCCTCGAACATGCCCTTTAGCGTGTCATCTTGATCGTCCTTCCAGGGCCTGTAGGCGTTGGGGTGGGTTTCGCGCATCTTATCAATCTTTTCGGCCCAGGTACCGGCCTTGGCAGATGACTTCTTTTTCTTGGACACGTTCTTGCCCTTGGCCTCGCGCTCTTGCCAGTCCTTGATATGATCGGCGTGCTTGCCTACTGCCTCTTCGCTGAGGGACCGGAGCGCTTCGTCGATAGCCTTGGCCTCTGGACTTACTTGCAGCGCTTTGCCGTTTATACCGTCTAGTATCAGGTCTTTTAAGCCTCGTACGCGGCTAAGCGCCACGTAGCCCATGCCCTCGACAAATGCTCGGCTAAGGTCCACCTGGGCGCCGTCTAGGGTCATGCCTTGGCTTTTGTGCACCGTTATTGCCCATGATAATCGCAGAGGTATTTGCGTCAAGCTGGCGCGCCGCTTGTCGCCGTCCATAAGCTCCCACGTGTCCGGTGTAGCTGTTATAACTTTGTCATTTCGCTTTAGCTGCACAAGCGGATAGTTTGTGCCGTCCTCGAACCCGATCACCTCGCCTAAAGATCCGTTGACATAGGATTTATCCTGGGCATTACGAATAAACATAACGTGCGCGCCCAGCTTGAGCCGTAGCTCTTCCTGCGCTAAACAACTCTTCTTTAGCTGCTCGACGTAGCGCTTGCTGCCAGTTGTGGTCATGTCATATGTCTGCTCGTTGGCGTCTAGCTTGTCTAGCTGAGCTTGGTTGATGGAGTCAACATCCATGTTGGTGGTTAGGAGGCGTGTGCGCTGCGTAAAAGGGTCAGCCGTGGCGTCTTTGCGGGCCATCAAGGCGTCAAGCTGTGATTGCTTGAGCCGACCCTTGCGTATACCGTTAAGAGTGTCTGTATAGTCTTGGTCGTCTGCCTGTCGGTACTGCTTGCTAAGGTAGCAAACAGCAAAGTGCCCCTTGTCCCAAATATTGGACCGTGTGACGAATCCGCCCTGGCGGCTATCCCCCCTATTAATAGGTGGCAGTTGATAAAAGTCACCGCACAGCACTACCTGCAGCCCCCCAAATGGCTCGTCGTTGCCGCGAACACGGCGGGCTATCTCTTCTATCATGTCTAGGCGGAAGTCGTGCAGCATGCTGATCTCGTCGATGACTAATATGTCGGCTTTGTTAATAAGGTCCGCGCGGGACTTGGCGATTTTGTCGAAAAAACGCGGCGGCAGCTCGTCGGCAATGCCGATGCCCGACCAAGCGTGTATGGTTGCCCCGTTAAGGTGTGTGGCTGCCAAGCCAGTGGTAGCGGTAACGGCGACACTCTTGCCATTCTGGCGCGAGCGTTTTATGAACTGATTAAGCAAATAAGTCTTACCCGTGCCGGCGGCACCAGTTAGTAGAATCGAGCTATTCGACTCGAGGATAGCGAGAGCTTCTTCTTGGCTCATGAGCTTTTCTTTTGTGGGGGTCTTTTTTGGCGTGGTTTAACAGGGCGCACCTTAGCGCTGCCGCCACGTGGCTTAGGCTTATTCGCCGGCTTGGCTGGTGCCTTGGCCTGGGTTCGGCCCTTGGTGGCAGTTGGCTTTTTGGTGTTCTTGCGACGATTCTTGTAGTCGCGGTATGCTAGCGTCGAGCGCTGCTCGTCCAAGCGGATCAAAAAGCTATCGAACTCTTTAAGCAAGCTGGAATACTTCCAGTTTGGGACCATGATAGAGCCTAGTTTTTCCTTGTCGCGCAGATGCTCGATGAGCGTATAAAAGTCGCCATCACCAGATATAATGACCGCCTTGTCGTATTTACGCCATTGCTTCATGGCCTCGAGTACTAGGTCGACATCTACATTCCCTTTGGGGGCGTTGTCTTGCTCTTTATTTTCTTCGGCGGTATTGAACATCCCAACCGTTGGTTTGAGCAGTACGTTGTAGCCAGCTTCGTACATTTGGGTGTAAAGCTCTTCGTGCTCCTTCATGTAGCCTATAAACATAAATGCTTGGGTCACCCCGTGCTCTTCACGTAGCCACTCGCGGAACTTGCGCCAGTCCATCTTCCAGCCAGCGCGCTGGATGCCTAAATTGAGGTTTTGATTATCTATAAATGCAAATACGCGCGGCGTGCGCCCTGCCCTCATAACTTTGCCTATCATAACAACAGTATATAGGAGTTGGCATTTGGGGGCCAGGGAGTGAAGTTTAAATTCTATT
>CAZHOS010000031.1:0-7963 GCA_964534605.1 uncultured Candidatus Saccharibacteria bacterium | reverse complement strand
CACACTATTATAGCGGTTCTGACTGAATCTAGTCTGAAAATATGATGAAAATACAAAAACAGCGGGCAAAGCCGCTGTTTTTGATCGATGTTTGGCTAAATTACTTAGCTTTTTTGTCGAGCTTGTCTAGACCAGCCTTCTTCACGATGAAGTAGATGATACCTGCTGTTGCCAACAGTACAATTAGAGCCTGGATGATCAGACCCCATCCAAAGGTTACCTCTGCATCACCAGCCGATACGACGCTTTCGATACCACTTAGGTCTGTCCCTTGTAGGATAATCCCTACAAGCGGGTTAATAAACTGTTCAACTATTGCTGCTACAGCCTCTCCTGCCTGTGTACCAATCGCAAGACCAATTGCCAAACCGACAACGCCTTGCTCGCGTACGAAATCCTTGAATCCCTTCAACATTTTTTATATCCCCCTTAAATTTGATATGCATACATTTTACCAACAAACTAATTGTTTTGCACAAATTTTTAATATTCTAATCTGTTAAATGCAGGCCTCTCAAGCCTCTAGCTGCCCCACCAACTGGTCGACAATAAAGCTACCTGTCCACTTTTTGATAAGCTCACCGTTCTCGTCGACTTGTACAAAAGTGTGCTGGACAGTCACACCGTAGCGAACCCGCAAGTCTTGGTTGTCGTCAAAATCTAAGTCTAGTATATGTAGTCCGTCTGGCAAGCTGTTGGCGTTTTCCGAGAAGTTCTTTTTGGCAATCTGACAGGTTGGACACCAGGCAGCGTTAAAGAACAGCACAGCCCCCTCCTCAGCATTAGCAGCAACCAGCTCGGCACTATAGGGCAAGAAAGATCCTCGATCGTCAGTCGGTTCGGTAGTAAACTCCTGTTCGGGCTGCTGTGAAGCTACGAAATCTTCGAGTGCTTGGTCGGATGACGAAGTGCTGCTGGATATCCCGTCGCCTTCCGGCCCCAAGATTAGCGCACCAAAAAAAACAAAAACAACTGCCGTTATTGTTGCCACCATATATTGCTGCACCACACCTACCTCTTTTCTTGATAAAAATTAGCTGCTAGCTTGGCGATGACCATCAATGCGAGCGTTGCCTCTAGGGGCGCGTTGTGTGTTCCGTTTTGCACCTCGACGAGTATTAACGCTGCAGCAACTATAACGCCAATAACGAAGCCAAAGCGGTCGCTGCTCATATAGAGCAATTGCTCGCGCTCATCGCGAGGCCTATCGCGAATAGCAATAACTCCTAGCAATGCGCCAACTGCCAGCAGCGATCCAGCAAATACTGTTTGCATATTGTCAGACATATCCCCCAGTGGACGGAACGCCATAAAGAGCGCAATCACTGCTGCTAGCAGTAGTAGGCCGTTCTTTGCTTTGACCAATACACTCATAACCAAAAAACCTCTTCTACCTTCTTGTTTAATGCCTTGCTGATTCGAAGTGCTAGCTCGATTGTAGGCTGATACTTAGACTTTTCGATAGCAATAATAGTCTGCCGTGTGACGTGACAGGTTTCTGCAAGCTGAGCCTGCGTTAACTTCTTGGAAGTACGTAGCTCATGCACCTTATTATTAACTGTTGAATGTCTCATAATATTACGATGTATAGTTTACCATACATCTACTCGCCTGATCCAGGGGTCAGAGCGCCTATAAAACGAAACCGTCGAGTTAGCCAAAAACGCTGATTCGAGAATAAAAAAGTTGCCGCAGATATGTCACTGCGCCTCCTGTTCCCAAAACAAAAATACCCAAAAGAGTCCACGAAGCAATAACTGGCGTGGCAGTCCTTGCCTGACAGCAGAGTTATTGCTGGTCTGCGTCTTTGGAGGTGAAGTAGTTTATCTCGTTAACTACGTCCAGTAGCGCCCGAGCCCGAGCCGCCTCGTCCTCGATCCCATTAGCAGCCTCGTAAGCAGCACTTACAAGCGCTTGGTTATCCGAAGCCTGGATTAGCATCATAACTGTCTTGAACTTTTCTGGTGGCGTTTGCTCAAGCTTGTCTACCAAAGGACTTAGCTCCATCAAGGCTCTCTGCTTTATGTCTGCAAGCTCGGGATCAATGGCGACAGAGTCGTCACTAGGAGCGGCAGGCCCCTCTGCAGCTGGTTGCGGAGTTTCTTCCGGCAGAGCATCAACCTCTGCCGGCGCTTCGTCTTTAGCCGGCTGATCAGTGCCTGGGGCGTCTGCAGGACTAGATAGATCCTCTAGGCTTTTGGCTAGATCGTCCATGGCCTGCGGATCATCCATGCCTGCAGGAGCTGGATCTGGCGCGGGTGCAGCTTGTTGCACGGGGCTTTCTTGAGTAAAACTCGACCCCCCATCGTTACTTGGCTGGGCAGCATTATTTGGCTGCTCTATATACTGGTTGTCGTCAAACATTCCCACCTCTTTCTATGACTATTGCTGCTAAGTATATCGCGAAAAAATGCTAATGTATATCCATGAAGAAAAAAAGTCTAATTCTCTACCCTCATCAGCTCTATCCTATCGAGGCTTTACCCAGCGACATCACTAAAGTCTACATGGTCGAAGAGCCGCTGCTCTTTGGTACCGATCCAAAATGGCCCGTGCGCATGCATGTCCAAAAGCTGATCCTCCACCGCGCCAGTATGCGCAGGTATGTCGAGGAAGTCTTGTGGTCCGCCGACATAGATGTCGAATATATAGAGCCCGGTAAAGACTGGTGGAGCGGGCAAGCCCTAGCGACTGCCGCCTCGGATGGTTTTGTCTATCTGTTCGACCCAACTGACGACGTGCTCTACCGCAGACTCCTCAAAGCTGAAGGCGAACTGCCGTCCAAGATACAGGTAGCTTGGCTCGAGTCACCAAACTTCTATCTTAAAAGTTCCGAGGTGCACGATTACTTTGGTAAGAAAAAGAAACATAGCTTTGCCAACTTCTACCAATGGCAACGCGAAAGATTTGGCATATTACTGACAAAGGGCTTTAAGCCTGTCGGCGGACAGTGGAGCTTCGACAAAGACAACCGCAAAAAGCTACCCAAGAACAAGAATGTACCTAGTCCAACATTCTACGGCGACAACGACTACGTCACCGAGGCCAAGGCCTATGTTGCCAAAAAGTTTGACCACTACCACGGTAGTGCCGATAGTTTTATCTGGCCGACCAATGGGGCCGAATCACTGCAATGGCTTGATCAATTTATAGACGAACGCCTCGAACACTTTGGCCCCTACGAAGACTCTGTCGAACCTCAACACACCTGGGTATTCCACAGTGTTATCACCCCCATGCTCAATATCGGGTTAATCAACCCGCAGCAAGTTATTGCGCGCGTCCTTGATAGGCACGCTTACAAACCGGTCAGCCTGGCTAGCCTAGAGGGTTTTGTGCGCCAAGTAGTTGGCTGGCGTGAGTACATGCGAGGACTCTATCTGACACACCACACAGATATTCGTGGCAGCAATCAACTGCGGCACACTCGGCGGTTACATTCTAGCTGGTACGACGGTACGACGGGATTGCCCCCTGTCGATGATGTTATCAACAAGATGAGCACCCACGCCTACGCACACCACATCGAACGGCTCATGATTATTGGTAACGCTATGTGCCTCAGCGAGATACATCCTGACGATGTCTACCGCTGGTTTATGGAAATGTCCATAGATGGCTACGACTGGGTCATGGTGCCTAATGTCTATGCGATGAGCCAATACGCCAACTCGTCAGTCACCACCAAACCTTACGTTAGCGGCAGCAATTATGTGCTCAAAATGAGCCATTACGCCAAAGACGACTGGCATGTTGTTTGGGACGCCTTATTTTGGAGGTTCGTTGGCAAACACAAAGCTATGCTAAAGCGCAACCCGCGTACCAGCATGATGGTCACCCAGTACGACCGTATGGGCGAAGATCGCAAACGAGTGCTCGCCTACCGTGCTGATGATTTTCTCGACACCCATACATCCTAGTAAAAATACCTCAATAATGATATAATCTACTTAATAAGCAGGGAGGTTTTATATGGATTGGGCGGATCAGTTATCAAATATCAATTATTGGGCAGTGCTTCTGGCCACACTATCATCGTTTGCAATCGGAGCCACATGGTACGCCTGGGGCGTATTCGGCAAGCAGTGGGTTAAGCTAGTCGGGCTCACCAAGGCCGATGTCGAGAAACCTAAGGGTATGGAGAAGACCTACCTTTTAACTGCGGTTGGCTCATTCATAGCTGCAACAACTCTGGCTGTCCTCCTGCGAGCCACCAGCACGGAGGGTGTCTTTGACGGGTTAGTGTTTGGTGCAGTTCTTGGAATTGCATTTAGGCTTACGTCGCACATAATGCACAACGGCTTTGCCCGCGTAGATTACAAGCTTTCTCTGATTGACGGCTTTCACGATACCGTGCAAATGGCTGTTATGGGTGCAATACTCGGTGGGCTAAACTAGATGGCAAAATTTCAGACCATCAACCCCGACCCGCAAAAAGAGGGCGTCAATCTAGACAAAGACAAGTACAACCATGTACGCGAAGCCATCCTAAGCTCCGTCTCTGACAAGCCGCTAACATTTATGCAGCTACGCAAGGCTGTCGAAGCCAAGATCAGCGACGACTTCGAAGGCTCACCAGGCTGGCACTACACCGTGGTCAAGCTCGATCTAGAAGCCCGCGGCCAAATAACCTGCAACCGCAACGGCAGCGACCTCCAAACCATCACTAAAGCTTAATGCTTGCTCAAAAATCTAAGTCTAGTAGGTCATCAAAAGACTCGACTGCGTATGCCGGCTCCGCCCGCTTTAGTGCCTTGTAGGTATTAAACCCGCTAGCAACAGCAACGCAGGGCATCCCAACGCCAATTGCTGACTCTATATCTCGTATTTCGTCGCCTACGTAAACCGTGCTCTCTACCGAAAAGCCATAGTCACTACATATTCTTTTTATGTCAGACGCTTTGCTCCGCACGCTAGAGTCCCCAACCACAAAATCGAACCATCTAGTCAGCTCATGCTTATCGAGAGCGGTACGGACATTCTGCTCGGTATTAGAAGTTAAAATACCAAGGCTTCCCCTCTTGGCAAGAGCAGGTAAAGATTCTGCTACTCCGGGCAGGGGCTTAATCAAACCTGTCCGATCCGCCAAAGCCTTCTTAAAAAAAGACACCAGACGTGGAACATCATCACCCTCGACCCCCAATTCTGATATAGCAGATAATAGTGTCAAAGACCTGGCTGCTTGATACTGGTCTACGGATATCTTAGGTATTCCTAGATGTTCGAATACTTTGTTGAAGATCTCAAAAAAGTAGTCGGTAGAATCAAAAAGCGTTCCATCAAAGTCAAAAATATAATTCATAGGGTTATGATAACACCTTGAGCTTGCCTCAAATCCACAAAACCCCCCAAGACACGCTCTTTAATGCGCACACTGCATGGTTATATTTCGCTGGCCCTGCGGTTAAAGAGGGGAGCTCATCCCCTCTTTAACTTCTGAGGGATTCGATAGGCTTCTTGCGTGCTGCCTTCCAGGCTGGACCAACGCCAAACAGTATGCCTACGCCTGCTGACAGACCAATTGTAACCAGCACAACCTGCAGATCAAAGACGGGCTTTAGCGACGTGGTCGAGCGCAGCACAAGACCAACAATCTGGGCAACGCTAACACCGATTATTCCTCCCAGCACACTAAGCACTATGGATTCCGTCAAGAACTGCGCCATTATATGTATATTGCTAGCACCAACAGCCTTGCGGATACCGATCTCGCGGGTGCGCTCGGCCACACTAACCAGCATGATGTTCATAATTCCAATACCACCCACAACCAGCGATATGGCGGCAGCGGCAGCCACAACAGCTGTCAATAGATCGAATATATCATTGGTTATAAAGTCCAGGTCACTACGACGCAGCACGCTGAAGTCTTCTTGTCCGTGCAGAGCGGACACCCGAGCGTCGATATCCGCAATAACTCCGTCGACATCTTCTGGAGTGTCAGCTCGTACTAGGATCTCGCGGATACGCAAAGAGTCTTCGCTAAACCTGCTGGCCGAGCTGTAGGGTATAAAGATCGTACGGTTAAGATTGGTGCCTAGCGTTAACGGGCTAGTGGCAAAATCTTCGAACACCCCGCGCACAATAAACCTGTCTTCGTTTAGTATTAGTGACCTGCCAATCGGCGATGGATCCCCAAACAGCTCCTCGGCAACGCCGGATCCAATGACTGCAGCAGAGCTGTTCTCAGTATCCGTAAATATACTGCCAAAGACGACCGATTTGCCCAGCAATGTTGGGGCGCTAGGCAAGACTCCGATAACGTGCCCATCCACAAGTTGTACGCCCTCACTACTACTAGCGGCAACACTTACCTCGGCAAGCGGGGTTAGGTTAGCGACGTTCGGAGTCTCGCTGATGGCTCGCAGGTCCTCGTTGGTAAGGGTAGCCGTTCCCAGCGCCTGGTTAAGGCTATAACCTAGTACTTTGCCCTCGTCATCACGAACAACCACTCGTCCCGAGCGCACTGTAACCAGACTCCCACCAGCCGCATCTATTTGGCTGTTAACTTGTCTCTGTACACCCTGCCCAATATTAATAGCTAGCACAACTGCAGCCACACCAATGACAATCCCAAGCGTAGTTAAAAAGCTTCGCCCGCGCGTGTTGCGAATACTCTGCAGAGCTATACGGATGTTTGATAGATACATCTACTCGTTCTCCTTGCTATTCCTGCTGCGCATTAGTCGTCGAAGTCGATTGCGCTCTGGATTGTTACGAATAGCGCTCGAGCGCCTTCTAGGTGATCGGCTTTTATCTTCTTTGCGCACAACATCCTGCACCTTGGTAAGGTCAACCTGCTGGGTCTTCTTGAGTTCTTGGTCGATACGTATCTGGCCGTCCTTCATGTAGATCACACGGGTTGCATAGCGTGTTAGCTCCGGGTTATGGGTAACCATTAGGATAGTGTTGCCGGCTTCGTGTATGTCCTTCAGCAGCCTCATGATGCTGTCGCTGCTCTCGGAATCTAAGTTGCCTGTTGGCTCGTCGGCCACCACGATAGACGGGTTGTTTACCAGCGCTCTGCCAATTGCTGCGCGCTGTATCTGTCCGCCGCTCAGCTGGCGAGGCAGCAAGTACTCCTTTTTGCGAATACCAAGGCGCTCCAGCATATCGCTGGCCATGTTGAGCCTTTTAGCATAGGGCTTACCACTATATGCAAGTGGTAGAGCGACATTTTCTAACACGCTCATATTAGGCAGCAAGTTAAAAGACTGGAACACAAACCCTATCTGCTCGCGCCGTATCTTTGCACGCCTCCTAGCAGAAAAGCCAATGATACTCTGGCCGCTCAAGCTGCACGAACCCAGTGTCGGTGCGTCCAATAGGCCAATGATGTTAAGCAGTGTTGTTTTGCCCGACCCGCTCGGCCCCATAATAGCCACAAACTCACCGCGCTCTATTTGTAGAGACACCTCGTCAAGAGCAACGGTAGCTGCACCACCGTAACCAAAAATCTTGCTAATCTTGTTTAACTCTAATATTTTCACTCTCTGTATTCTAAAGAGGTCCAACACTTCTGCGCAAGCATAAGCTTACTTTAACTCACCGAGGTGTGTTTGCTTGAAGCCTTTTGTTGACTTCAGCCCGTAGCCCAGCAGTCTGTCCATCGCAATATGTGCTATCCAAATAATAGCAAGCGCCACGCAAAGCCTATGGTCTCTGATTGATCCTATCGTTAATAGCGCAAGAGGCAAAGCATAGCTGTGGCCAAGATTATAAGCCACTGCTCCTATCCGAGGGCCCTTGAGGTATCCCGCCATAGAAATGTCGGGGACTAAAAGCAGCCCAACAAACATCCACCAACTATAGCCGGTCGTACTAAACCAATATATCGACCCGAGTAATATAGCCAAAGCTTCTGCTTTTAGGGTTTTAGCGATCATAGAGACTATGATACACAATCCCGAACGTGGCCGAATCTCTTCGAATGATTTATAATTCGAACCCACGGCGAGGAGAG
>CAZHOS010000030.1:3901-7995 GCA_964534605.1 uncultured Candidatus Saccharibacteria bacterium | reverse complement strand
GCCACAAAGACCCCAGCCCAGGCAGCACAACAATACGAAGCGATCGTTAATACAATAAGGTTGGTAAGGTAATGGACTTAATTAGATTTGCACTCTTCTTGCTGGCGGCTGTCGCTATGACCAAAGTCGGCGAAGACGTATTCTTTAACTGGAAGAAAGACGACGCCGTAGACTTTGTCCCTGAGGAGTCAGAGCCAAAGAGCTTTATGGACCAAGAGCCCGATGACCTAACGATAATCGGCGGCATCAAGCCGGACATGGTGCCAATCCTGGAGGAAGCAGGTTACAGCAGCTTTGCAGACATCGAACTAGCTGATGTTAGCGAGATAAAAGATGCGCTAAACAGCAGCTTCCCAGCAGTGTCAGAGAGCGAGATCAAGTTATGGTCCAAGCAGGCCTCGTTTGCGGTGCAGGGGCGGATGGAAGAGCTGGAGCAGTTGAAGGCGAAGATGGCTCGAGCCAGAATGCGCCGCCTCGTCCAGTAAAGCTGTCTGCACATCTCCCTTACGCTTCCGCAGATAAAATTCAACTCTAGTTCAAAGCTAGATAGTCCTATTAATGTGTAGTACAATTGTTGTTAAGTGGTGGGCTTTTCTTAGTAAACAAGAAGGCCTATTTTTAATTTTGGAGGGGAACCAATTATGATAAACGACAGTCTTTTAACTACATTAATCGTTATAGCTGTTACAGCCATGATTCTATGGCTATTACACCAACTACTTATGGCCATGTACAAACAGCAGCCAGCAGCAACAAAAGCGAAGCGCCGAACAGTACCCAAAAAATCTACTGTCAAGAAGTCATCTAACGGTGACGACCTAACAAAAATCGAAGGCATTGGTCCAAAAATAGCCAGCTTACTAAAAGAAGGTGGCTATAGCACCTTCGCCGATATCGCAGACGCCGACGCCAGCGACATCAACAAGATACTTAAAGCAGCAGGACCACGGTTCCAGGTCCACGATGCAGGCAGCTGGCCTAAACAGGCAAAGCTCGCACGCGATGGTCTATGGGACAGACTAGAAGAGATGCAGGACAAGCTTAGCGCCGGCAAATAAGAGCACTTGATAAGGCTTCTTAGCCAGGATAACTGAGCTTAGGGGCAGCCCTACGGAGGCACTACCGAGCTAATAAAGAGATAGCTAAATGTGATATTGTTTGCTCAAACTGCCATAGGCTTAGAACTCACGCCAGAAAGAATGTATATGTTACGCAACAATAGTTGTCCATACAATTTGCACTACCTATAGTATAATTATCAGATTGCCCGCGTAGCTCAGCTGGATAGAGCACTGGTCTTCGGAACCAGGTGTCAGGAGTTCGAATCTCTTCGCGGGCGCCAATAAATTTATGATGACTATACTACCTTCACCCAACCTATTCCTCCTCAGCCTGATGGGCTGTGTTTTTGCTATGGCTGGAGCCGCGGTAAACACCCGATAGAAAACACAGCAGCAACATCCTAAACTAGCTCCAGTCGAGCTAGTTTTTAATTTGGAGAATACCATGAATAATAAAGAAGCAACGCATTACGGTGGACCCGAAAAGTTTAACCGTGCAGTAAAGTCTGCCGGGGCGGTCACAAGCCTAACCATGGACTGCTCAAACGATCCGTCGAGCTCGGAATATTTGCAGCCATGGGGTAGAAAAGTGCGCACCAAAGAGTTGAAAGCAAGGGTGCTCCGCGGATGGAGAATCCCGACAATCGAAGAGATAGAGCAGTCTAGATCTCCTGAAGCCTCAAGGCAGAAAACGCCAGCACTGGCTGATGGCTGTGCTGTCAATGAAGCCCACCTGCAAGAAGCAGTATGGGCAAGACGCATGGATTAACGGGCTAGTTGTGTGGTCGTAGAGCCCTATTGATCACTTGAGTGCAGCTTGGAGTTTTGTGGTAACAGCCTGGGGTGGCATTGCTAGCCTTTTCGTTTGCTGGGATGTGAGATTTAGTCGGGGGTGTTGCCAAAGGCAATGCGATCGAGGATGGTTCCTTGCATGTCCGCCATGCTAGCTGGCGTAATAGCGTAGTTCCCGTAGCGGTTATTGATGGCGTCCATGGCGTCTGATAGGTTTTTGCCGCTACTAAGGTTACGCTCGGCTTCGAACATATTTATTTGTTCTGGGTCCCAGGGATTAAGTCCGTATACATTAACGGACATAATGCGTACATCCGAGGGTATGGGTGCGCTACGCAGCAGCTGTTTTGCAGCTAAGAATATATCGCGCGAGCTATAGAGCCGCGTATCTAGTTTTCGGCCCTGATGCCAGCTGCGCAGGTATTGATCGGTACCAAACCCTAGCGGTGTATGATTATTTGTCTCGAAGCCTAGGGGCGCGGTTCCCTTAGGGTCTTTGACCTCGCCTGCTCTGTGTAGATTGTGAGTACTCGGCGGGCTGTACATAAAAGCGGCATGGTCGGATACGCGCGTCTTCTTGCCCTTGCTGGTTGCCGGCTGATTGGTCGAAAAGCCCAAGTACAGGTGAATACCGTTGGCGTAGTAGTCGCCTCTGCGCAGCCGACGGCCGACCTTCTCGCATAGCTTGATAAGCAGCTTTTCTAACTCCCTTAGATCGGTTGTTTTTTGCTTGAGTGCGTATTGGTGGCCAATGGTTTTTTGGGTGAAGACGCGGTCGTCTACCTCCCAGCCGCGTAGGCGTTGGTACCAGTATTTGCCAACGACACTCTTGAAGACTATCTTGTGCAGAGTCCTCTCGTCCGCTCGGTAGAATTCTAAAGGATTTGTAATGCCCGATGCACGCAGGCGCCGTCGATAGCGGACGTTTATGCCGGGTAGATCTATTAGATCCTGGCCCTCGTAGAAGTGCTCGAGGTTGCCGTCGTTAATAGTCGTCATGCCGTCTGGCTTGTCAAAGCCGGCGGCATATTTGGCCAGGAATCTATTGGTGCCTATACCGACATTAACGGTCACGGCTTCGCCTAGATCCTGGGCAACCCGTTGTTTTATCTCTTGCCCGACCTGCTCTGGGCTAAGGCCTGCCCTCTGAGCTGGTGATCCGCTAAGGTCCAGTACGAACTCGTCGATACTTTTGGCAACAACCTTGTCCGAGTACTGCAGCATTATGTGTTTGAACCGCTTATGTGCCTCGCGGTACTTAGACGGGTCGGGAGTCAGGATAGTGATACCAGGACACATGACCCGCGCTTGTTGGCAGTTGACACCCAACTTTATGCCCTTGGCTTTGGCTTCGTAGCTGGCAGCCAGCACGAAGCCTCGCGGACTATCATAGGCTGCCACACCCACAGGGCGGCCGCGCAGCAGGCGATTAGACTGCTGTTCGATAATCGCAAAGCAGCTGTTAAGGTCTATATGCAGAATTGTCGGCTCGGCCCTATTCAACATAACTAAACCTCGCTTCTGGCCCACAAACGCTTTGGCGTAGCCAGTTCCACTGGTTGGCAGAAAGCGTGGTGCATAGCCATCAGTAGCCTTGCCCGCCGTAGAGTAGGCTACGCTCACTTGCACTCATTACCTCCTCTAGCTCCCAGTGTAGGTTGTCGGTGTTTAGCTGTAGCTTGAAGTACACCGACTCGTCTTCGTCGCACAGCGAGAAGTGGTGCAGCAAGGTACCACCAACATTGGTTTTGTGGTGGAAATCGATTGCCCCCAGGCGGTAATCCTGGTTATTCCAAGTTAGTTGATAGGGTTTGATGGTTTTGGTGCGAGCGTCGAAATAATATACAACGCTGATAGGCTCGCCGAGTGATCGTCTCATAGTAAAAATATCCTAGTTAAAAAGAGTTATCGGTAGCTCACTGCGCTTACCAGCAGTTTAAAAAGGTTGGGCAAGAATATTTCGTCTTGGCCAAAAGTAGAAGTTTGAGAGGAGGAATGTCTGCACGACAAGCCCTTTCATAACTAAGATTATTATACCAAGCCAAGCAGGCAAACATCAAACTCAGTACATCAATGCGTTAATAGATTGATCAGTCAAAATTCACGACCCAAGAATTTTGACTGGTGCTTATATCTGGGTAATCTTAAGGAGAGTGCGATGAAGGCAGGGGATATAGCGTATGATAAGTGTCTGATGATTGCAGATATACAGATATACGAGAAATCTTTTGGCTCTAAAAC
>CAZHOS010000030.1:0-3801 GCA_964534605.1 uncultured Candidatus Saccharibacteria bacterium | reverse complement strand
GTAGAGCTGGTTAAGGTGCAACATGCCACGGCCGACCTGGCGCTGATTGACGAGCCTACCAACCATATGGACTATGTGGCCAAGCAGCAGTTCATTCAGTGGATGCGTGCCACTAAAGACGCACTGGTAGTGATTAGCCACGACCGTGACGTGCTGCGCAGCGTAGATAGGATCATCGAGATCCGTGATGGCCACGCCGACATATTTGCCGGCAATTACGATGACTACCTGCGGGTCAACGCCAGCCGCGTCAGTAACGAGATCAACGAGTATGAGGTCACCCAGAGCCGTGTCAAGAATCTGCGTCAGGATGTCCTGCGCTTTCAGAGGCTTAAAGAGAAGGCGCGCAACCCAGGTACGATCAAGCGGTTTAAGGGGCTAGAGCAGCGCGCTCGGGACGAGCTGTCAGAATTAGAAAAACAAGCCAAACCAAGTTTCTGGATAGACCAAGACAGCGTTGCCAAGATGAGTAGCAAAGTCGCCGGAACCTACCAACAGCACAAGGCTGCAAACATCAAGGTGTCCACTAGCACTAAGAGTAGTCAGGGCAACACCTTGTTGCTGCAAGCTGCCGATCTTGGCCTGGGTTACGACTACCCATTGTTTCAGCCCGTTTCGTTCGAGCTGCGCGAGGGTGACCGGCTAGAGCTCAAGGGTCGCAATGGCGTTGGCAAGTCGACGCTGGCGCGCGCCATCATCGACACCTGGCAGGGCAGCAAGCTAAGCTCGCAAATATACGGCGGCTACATAGACCACGACAAGACTCTGCGCATTGGTGTGTACGAGCAAGAGCTATCAGAGTATCATCTACACAAAACCCTGGCGCAAGCTATCGAAGACGTCTACCGCGAAAAGGGCTTACCCGTCAGTGACCAGTTAGTAGCTAGCAAGATGGGGCAATACTTATTTAACCCTGGCGTAGAGGGTCAGATGCCGCTGTCGCGTCTGAGCGGCGGCCAGAAGGCACGTTTCCAGCTGATATCTATGCTGGCCGGTGACCCCAATGTCTTGATACTGGACGAGCCCACCAATCACCTCGACCTACCCAGTATTGAAGAGCTAGAGAATGCCCTGCAGGCCTACCACGGAGCAGTTATTTATATATCCCACGATAGTTATTTCTCTGCAAAGATGGCCGGTAAGATTGTCGAAGTGGCACCATCCACCCATTAGCCACTTGCCCCTACCTCTGTTAAAATAGGTGTCATGAAGGAACTAAACGGTGCCGAATTAGCAGAATTTATTAAGGAGCGTCAGCTCAAGGCTGTGCGTGGGCTCAAGCAAGCCTGGGACACGCATCCTAAACTAGCGATTATCATCACTCAGGATGACCCGGTCATAGACAAGTACGTGTCGCTTAAACGTCGCTACGCCGATGATATCCTGGTGGATGTCGAGGTCTACCGCATAGAGCAACCTATGGTGCCGGATTTGCTAGATGATATTAAAAAAGACAAGTCTATCCACGGCGTCATTCTGCAGCTGCCCCTACGCGACCCATCCCAAACAGACGAGCTTTGTGCGCTTATCCCACCGTCTAAGGACGTAGACGCACTCGGCCCCAGCAGCCCGTATGATGCTGCTACCCCAACAGCTATCAATTGGTTGCTTAGCGGTTATAACGTGGATCTAGCTGGCAAGCAAATTGCTGTGGTTGGGCAGGGCAAGCTAGTTGGTAAACCAATGACCGATCTGCTCTTGTCGGCAGACCTGAGTGTTCAGACTTTTGACAAAGACAGCCCGTCGCTGGCGCCCCTAAAGGATAAAGACATAATTATAACTGCCGCAGGCAAACCGGGCCTTATTACTCCAGACCTTTTAAAACCAGGCATGGTTATTGTCGATGCTGGTACGTCTACCCAAGGCGGCAAGCTAGTAGGGGACGTCGCTGACGAGGTCTATCAGTTGGAGGATAAAGACATGAAGATAACCCCCCGCATTGGTGGGGTAGGCCCCTTAACCATCGTGGCTCTCTTTGAAAATCTCTTAACAGCAGCCCGCGGCAGCAAAGGCGAGTTACCAGACGAGGCTTAGAGGCCTAAAACAGCTTTGTTGAATTGCTGCCCGCGGTCTTCAAAGTTCTTGAACAGTCCAAAGCTGGCGCATCCTGTAGACAGCATAACCGCGTCGCCCCGCTTGGCATGATCGGCCGCATCCTCGACAATACTCTGCATTGTAGTTAAGTCTTTTGTGACACCTATGCCTGGGTTGATGGCAGTGACAGCATCTGCAATCGCTGGCCCGGTGTCGCCGATGGCAACAATATGGGTCGTGTTAGATTTGGCTAGCGCAGACACAAGGCCGCCCATATCGGCGCCCTTGTCGTGTCCACCAATTATCATTACTTTTGGCTGAGCAACTGCTGCCAGAGCAGCAATTGTTGCTTCTGGTGCCGATCCGTAGGAGTCGTTAATGTATGTAACACCACCCTTTTTACTGACGGTTTCTAGGCGGAACTCGAACCCAGTACATTTGTGTAGAGCAGCAATTATAGGGGCGGAGTTGCCGCGCAGAATGCCCCAGGTAGCAGCGATGGCCGCGCAGACGTTGTTTTGGTTATGTACCCCAAGTAGCTTAATATCGCCGACCTTTGCAATGGCCTGACCGCCGGACATTATCTGGTCACCACTTATATATACACTGGCCTCGGAGCCATCGATGGCATAGCTTAAAACGTTGGTGGCAGCTGTCCCGGCGACTGCACGGTGTGAGTCCGAGTTATTTTTGGCATAAACAGCCACGTCGCTAGCAGCTTGGTTGCCAAACATCTGTGACTTAGCCTGTACGTATTCCTCGTAGTCTGTATGCCAATCTAGGTGCTCTGGAGTTATCGCCAGACAGACGCCAACACTCGGCGAGGCGTCCATGTCTATTGTTTGAAAGTTCGATAGCTCTAGCACAACATAGTCTGCTGCCTCGGCCTCGTCGATCATGTCTAGGGGTGATATGCCAATATTGCCCCCGAGAGCTACCTTGTAGCCAGCTTCGCTCAGGATGGCTTCTATTAGTAGGCTGGTTGTGCCTTTACCTTTTGTGCCGGTGACCCCGATGATCGGGGTAGAGCTGAGGTCCATAAATTCGTTGGTGGCTGTCGTGACCTTGTCTAGAATGTTTGGGCTACCCGGGTTGGCTGTCAGTATCTTTGATGGGTGCAGGTAAGGTGTGCGAACCAAAACATCGTATTCATCTAGATTATCTAGGTAGCCAGGGCCAAGCTTGGTGGCAACCCCTGCAGGGACTTGCTTATCCGTGTCCTGATCATGCACGGTAATGTCCGCGCCCTTAAGAGAATAGTATTTATAAGCACTGAGCCCTTGCCGCGCATATCCTAAAATAGCTACTTTCATGCCATTTAGTATATAGGCTTGAGTAGACGCTGACCAGCTGCTTCTCCTTAGGCTGCAAAAGCGTCGCCTGGACCTTTAACTCTCAACTTGAGTACAGCCCGGAAGGCAGCCTTTAAGCCTGCAGATTTGCGTGCTAGAGATGGGATTTGACGAGTTCGGCAACTTGCCTTGGTGTCATATCCGCCTTAACAATAAAAGCCAGCGGGTCGAGGGTCTTGATGATCTCTGGCGCCTCTGACTCACCCATGTTAGTCAGAATGATAACCTTCATATTTTTACCCCAAGTGCTCTTGCGTAGCTCTACCAGCATTTCGTCACCATTCATCTGAGGCATCATAAGGTCTAGTAGCACCATATCCGGACGCACCTCTTCTAGCATCTTTAGTCCAACAGTGCCGTTCTCAGCTGTTTCGACCGTCCAGCCTTCGGCCTCGAACTTGATCCGGTACATCTG
>CAZHOS010000029.1:0-8062 GCA_964534605.1 uncultured Candidatus Saccharibacteria bacterium | reverse complement strand
GCAGTCGAGGGCCAGGATCTTGACGAAGCAGACGTCGACAAGTTAGGCGGGGCATCGTTAACTCAAGCAGCATTCAATGACCTACTAGACGACATTCGTAGCCAAGCACTAGCTTCGTAGCCAAGAGCCGACCCATGCCGTTAAAAGCGCATCGATTCAAGGCACTGGGCACTGTTTGGCATGTCCAAGCAAGCGAAGTGTTAAACGGCAAGCTAGAGCAAGCAGAGTCTACAGCGCGTGAGTTCGAACAGACGTTTACACGCTTCGCTGGAGATTCGTTGTTGATGCAGCTTAATAACTCGGGCAAGCTAGACAGTCCCCCGGAAGATTTGCTGAAAATGCTAGATCACATGCGCCAAATATCTGTACGCACGCAGGGACTATTTAACCCAACTGCCGGGGCGGCAATCAGTGCGCAAGGCTATGGCCCGGACTTGCAGTCTACCTACGAGCCAGACTGGTTATCGAAGGCGTCGTGGAGTAGCGAGCTGGTAGAGCTTGACGGCGTCAAGCTAGACCTTGGAGGTCTGGGCAAGGGCTACCTTATAGATAAACTCTATGCGCAGCTTGCTAGCGCAGGCGCAACCAATATCCTCGTCAACGGCGGAGGCGATATGCGCTACCACTTTGACCAACCAACAGACATCCCACTTATGATGCCAGGCGCATCGGGTAAATATTTTAAGAAATTAAGTGTCACTATCGGAGCAATGGCTAGCAGTTCGCCGCTTATTCGTGCGTGGGACGGGCATAATCATCTGGTCGGCACAGACGGTCAGAGCTATAGCGGTAATATAACTCAGGTAACTGTGCTGGCCGATTCGTGTGCAGAGGCCGACGGTTACGCCACGGCATTATCTGTCTGTCGCGACCCGCTTGCCCTTAGTAAGGAGCTGCAGCTACCTACAGTTGTCTATTACGACGACGATAGATATGCGCAGATTGGTCCTGTCTAGTAGCCGAATTCTTCGGTGTGGATCTTGCCCTGGTCTATGCCGGCGTCCTGCAAGGACGTTTTGACCTTGGCCATCATAGGGGCCGGACCACAGATATAGAAGGTTTGCTTGGCAAACTGGTCGCCTAGTTGCGACTTTAGTAGCTCGGCATCGATGTAGCCACTGTGGGCACCTCCGCTGGCTTTCTCGCTATGCACCTGGATGTACTTGTCGCCTAGATGCGCCTTGAGCTCTTTGTCGAAGAGGCTGTGGCGGGCGGTGCGGCAAGCACTAAATAGGTGTACATTCATACGTTTGTTTAGCACGTGGGGGATGAAGGGTGTAATGCCAATGCCGCCAGCGATAAATGTAGTCGGAGTCGTCTCGTCTATGTTTGCTTCGGCTGTAAATACGCCGTATGGACCATCTAGATAGACTTGAGTCCCGAGCTCTAGATTAGACAGCTTGGCAGTGTACTTACCAAACACCTTGGCCGCAACGAATATCTGGTCGTTCTTTTCGTTGTGCCCCACGATAGAGAACGGGTGCTCTTCTGACCAGAAGCCCTTACGCACATATAGGAATTGCCCGGCATTTGGGATTATCCGCTTGTTGGTAAGTGGCTCGAATACGTATTGGTATACGCCTTTAGATATTTCTTTTTTAGATATCAGCTTGTAGGTTTTATGACCAAAGGTAAAGAAGTCCAGGGCGCGCAGCAGCACAATAACGCCAAAGGCTGCGGCGATAATCGCCCAGTAAGTACGAATACCTTGCTCGAAAGCATAGAAGGTCCCAGTTTCGGGCACATGTAGCAGCAAGAACGGAATCATCAGGTAGGCTAAGTAGTGGATATAGCGCCAGGGGCGATAGCCTATTTTTTTACGTAGTATTGCACTACTAATCCATATGATCATAAAGATAAAGAATGCAAAGCGGCCCATTGCCACGTGTTGGTCAAAGTCTGTCTCTAGCGGGCCGTAGAGCAGGAAGTTGGCGCTCTCGCCGTAGTCGATAGTAATAAGTATCGGGTGGGCTAGGATCAACAAAATGCCATAGATGCCAAACTGTTTGTGAGTATCTAGTACCCAGATGTGGTCCTTAAAGAAGTAGCGAGTTATCGCCCGTGTACCCAAGATAAACTGCCACAGCAGCATAATGGTTGCCAGATAGCCAGCCTGCCGAGCAGCAAAGAACAGCACAGACGACGCGTCGGTAATCTCGGCATTAGAGAATATAAGGAAAGGTAGATAGCTAGCAATAATCAGCAGCGTCGTGATATTCTTTTTGGTTTTTTCGCTCTTTATTAAGTTGTTACTCATATAGTAAAATACTAGCATGAGTAAGCATGTTTTTGTGTCTGAATTTTTACTGAATTACAAAACAATAATGTCAACAGAAAGCAACTTTACATTGTATAGCAACTCTGGTATTCTCTTACGGTTAATTAATAGGTAACTAAAACATTTCTACATGGAACTCGAAACATTCACGCTGGTCGCACTTATAACATCATTTATAGCAGGTATTGTGACTATCGTTGCTCCGTGCGTGCTGCCAATATTGCCGGTGATTATCGGTGGCTCATCTGGTGAGAAGAATTATAAAAAACCCATCACAATCATAGCTGCCCTTAGCGTATCTATTATCGTATTTACATTGCTACTAAGGGTTAGCACGGCGTTTATTGGCGTCGATCCAGACGTCTGGACGAGTCTGTCTGGTGGTATATTAATAGTGTTTGGTCTATTGACACTCTTCCCGGATATCTGGGACAAAATCAGCTCTAGACTCAACTTTGCAGGTGGGTCCAACAAGTTCTTGGCCCAGGGTGTTAAGCGTGGCGGTGTCGTTGGTGACGTTATGATAGGTGCAGCACTCGGCCCTATATTCACCGCCTGTAGCCCAACCTTCACGACAGTCGTCGCTACGACCTTCCCGGCTAGTTACGGGGTAGGTCTTATTTATCTGATAACTTTTGTTATTGGTCTGGCCATACCTCTTACTGCCTTGGCCATATATGGCCAGAAGTTCACTAGCAAGATCAAGTCACTCAGCGACCCGCATGGTACTTTCAAAAAAGTCATCGGTGTACTGTTCCTAGTGCTTGGTGTGGCGATTATCATGGGATGGGACAAGGATATAGAGGCTTACCTGATTTCTCAGGGCTTCTACGACTGGCAGCTTTCGCTTGAGCAGTGGCTGAACAACAGGTAATTAATATATTAGAGATTGAGGTTACGAATGAAGGATGTAGATACTGGTGCAGAGACAAGCAAAGACAAGAACAAGTTAATAGGCGGTGTATTGCTAGCAGTAGCCGTAGTAGGCATAGCAGGAGTTTTATTGAGTAGTCGCAGTGTTAACGAAACAGCCGAGGGCCCCAGCGTGGCCACCAATAATATAGACACCTCTGAGTTCGCTAGTACCGAGATACCTAGCTTCTTTGCGACTCAGTTCCCTAATGCTGACTTTAGTAAAGTAAATGTCGACACCAGCGAGATTTTGTCTGGCGGCCCACCACGTGATGGCATACCGTCTATACAGAACCCAGAGTTCGACGAGTACTCGGACTCTAGTATTTCTGACGACGTGCAGGCGATTGTGTACACAGAGGGCGACCGCGCCAGGGTGTACCCATACAACATTCTTAACTGGCACGAGATAGTTAACGATACCGTAGACGGCCAACCGATTGCCGTGACCTTCTGCCCGCTTTGCGGCAGTGCCTTGGTCTTTGACCGCACAACTAGCGCAGGCGTAACTGAGTTTGGTGTTAGTGGTGGACTACGCGAAAGCAATATGATTATGTTTGACCGCAACACAGAGACCTTCTGGCAGCAAGCAACCGGCGTCGCTATTATTGGCGAGTTGGCTGGCGAGGAACTAGACCTCTTGCCGTTCCAGCTATTAACGGTAGGCGAGGCCAAAGAGAAGTATCCAGACGGGCTAATCCAAAGCACAGACACCGGCCATTCCCGTGACTATGTACGCAACCCATACGGCGACTATAACGAGAACGACACCTTTATCTTCCAGCCAAGCTCGCTAGACGAAGAGTATCCGGTCAAGCAGATCTTTGCGGCTGTTAGGTATAACGGCGAGTCTATCGCTATGCCATGGCTCGACCTTGATGACCAAGTCTACGAATTTACAACTGCCGGTGGCGCAAACCTGACCATCGATAAGGCAGATGGCGAACTAAATGTTACTAACGAGGACGGCGAGCGGATCCCGCACTATTTCGAGATGTGGTTTAGCTGGGCGGTGCAGCACGAGGACGATCCCAACTCTGAAGTTTTCGATCCCACGAGGACTCAGGCAGGAGAGTCTGCAAATGGGTAAAGGCCATTTCACGAGCTCTCCTTCTACTGCAAATAGCTCACCAATTCACTTCGAGATGAGCCCTCGTCGTACAGTAGGAGGTATTTAATGAAGGCAGGAATAGCAATAATGGTGGCCGTAGTGGGTGGCGTAGCTGCGTTAGTTTTCTTTACGGCACCACCGCAAACTCTAGAGAATACGATTACTCGTAGCGTACTAGAAGACGATACTGCAGCAGGAGAGACTCAGGCTAGAGTCATATCACCGGACGAACAGCGTGCAGGGAGTCTGTTACAAGCTGACCCCTTCTTCTTAGAAGTCCCTGACTTCGAGGTAGCGCTGGCCAACGGTAATGGCGACACTATCAAATTGTCCGACCTGGCGCGCGACAAGCCAACACTAGTTGGGTTCTGGGCTAGCTGGTGCCATAACTGCCAGCGCAACTTGCCAATCCAGGACGAAATCTTCCAGGACTACAAAGACCAAGTCAATGTCATCGAGGTTAACTTGGCCGAGGACCGAAGCTCTGTCGATAGATACGTAAACAACCAAGACTTTGACTTTTTGGTTGCCTATGACGAACGAGGTGTCGTTAGTCGCAACTGGGGCATCCAGTACACCAATACGCACGCGCTCATAGACACCGATGGCAGCCTGATAGAAGCCTTCTCTGGTGACGTCGACCGCAGCCACTTCGAACAGCTCCTAGCAGCCGCTTCTGCAAATACTGACGCAGAGTCTTAGAGTTACAGCGCTTATGCTTTGGCTTCTGGCGAGCGCGGCATATAATTAGAGTATGAAAACCAACCCAATGCTCGAGAGATTTACAGCAGCAGAGGATTATAAGATTCTCAAATCTCTGTGCCGTGACTACGATGTTCGGGATGAGGCTTGGGCACACGAGCAAGCTAGCCTAGCGCATAATCTAGGCTACATAGGCGTGCATATGTGCATGACCCAAAACAAAACGGGCTTCAAGCCGCCTCAGGTAGAGGCTGTTATTGTTCCAGATGCGGTTGCGTATTACTTCCGAATTAGTAGAGCAATCGGTGGACCTTCGCGTGTCCTACCTTTGATAGATGCTATTAATCCCAATGGAGCAGAACAGACTGCTAGTAGTTCTGATGAAGAGCTTAACGACGTATATTATTCCCAGTCTAGATCTACTAACGCTGAAGCATGCTGGAAGCTCGTTAGTGGGAAGTTTTTGCAGATAGAAGAAAGGCTTGGACATGGACATTTAGGTGATCAGGCTTCTTTAGAAAATGCTAGTAGGATGGCGACTTTAGTAGGGGCAAGAGCCATGATATATCTATCTCGCTGCATAATGGATTTTTCTGAAATGTACAGTATAGACAAAACACAAGTGCTGGAGCAGCGTTTAGAAAACCTTAGATAAAAACACGGTGTGGCTCAACGCGAATAACTGAACAGGCAGATTTTAAAAAACCCCCGTGGTGGGGGAGTTTTTATATGTTGAGGCGAACTAAATTTAGTTGCCTGTAAGCTTGTCCATGACAGCATCTGCTGCCTTGTCGTCTAGCTCGCCTGGTATTGCGTCTGTGACTGCATCGACTGCCTTGCCTGCAAGGTCGGTTGCACCGCCACCAACTGCGCTTGCAGCGCCACCAACTGCACCTGCTGCGCCTTGGGCGGCATCCATTGCACCGCCAGCTGCACCTGCAGCACCATCTGCTACGGCACCGCCAGCATCCTTGGCCATATCGGCTGCACCGCCAGCTACGCTACCTGCTGCGCCTGCAGCTGAGCCTGCCGCGCCGGCTGCTCCACCAGCTGCATCTTTTGCCATGTCCATAGCGTCACCAGCCATGTCTTTTGCTTTATCGAGTAATCCCATTATATGAACCCTTTCATTTGGTTTTGTCTTCCCATTATAACACGCTAGCTTAAGCGTTTAGCGTAAGAAAACTCAGAGACAACTCAGCAATATTCGTCTATACTAACGTTAACTAATAAGGAGTGTATATGAGTTTTGAAACAACAGACATGGGCCCAAAGCCATGGGTCGTAGATATAGAAGATCTAACAACATCAAACGATAAGTTTCGTGTAGCTAAATGGACAGGTACATACTTTCAGATGACAGTTATGTCTATCAAGCCGGGCGAAGAGGTAGGGCTAGAAGTACATCACGATATAGACCAGTTCCTACGCATAGAGCAAGGCAAGGCAAAGATTGTCATGGGTGATGCTAAAGATAACTTGTCTATGGAAGAAACAGCCGAAGACGACTGGGCGATATTTGTACCAGCTGGCACATGGCATAACATCATCAATGATGGCGACGAAGATCTAAAGCTGTACAGCATTTACGCCAAGCCAGAGCACGAGCATGGAACTGTGCATGAGACCTATGAAGAGGCAATGGAAGCGGAACACGACCACGACCACTAAACCACTTGGCCCAGAAAACCGGCCCTGCCAACTAGCATAGCTAGTTGTGCTGGCCGGTTTTCTGTCTTTGGCCACAATGGATATATTAGCTACGGGAAAGAAAGGAGCAGTGCCTTATGCACAGGAGCCTTTCTTTGTCCTCACTAATATTCCATTCTGGTTCAAAGCCAAGCAGTTTAGCTCTTCGATTAAGTTATTGTGTAGCGATATAGCTAAAAACTCCAAGCTACACTCAAGCTGAGCGGTGTGGCCTGCCTAAGGTAAGCTTTGGGAATATTCTTGATTTTATTTATTAATGTGTTATTATATTGATCCGTACATCGACAGATTGGATTTAGTATGAGCGATTTGCAAGATAAAACTATCAGTGAAGAAGAGGCCGCTGAGAACACTATGGATCGAGAAGACTTCATAGAGTTTTTATATACGTATGCATCCATCGTGCTGGCTACAGCTGTCTTGGGGGCGTTAATATTTGGCGTATTCTACATTGTCAGAAACAGACCTGCAGACCCAGTACCATTGGTAGATATCGAAGAAGTCACCACCGTTACGGCTTACCGAGATTTTGGTGAACAGGGCGTATTGAGCCCAAACTTTGACGGAGCAGCATTCGAATTCTCTCTGGAAGAAGAGGATTCTGAGGTGGCTCTTGAAGAGAACATTTTTAAAGACATAGAGGATCCACAGCTTGACGCTGTACGTCTATTTGGTCTCGATCTGCAAGACAGGGGACTGTGCTGGTTTCTGGATGTAACTCCAGAGCAGCCAGGTTCAGCAGTCTTGCAGGATGAAGAAACCGGGTTGACGCAGTTTCCTCCGATTATTCATGAGTCGCAAAGAGACTATCCAGATGGAGGTCAGGAGATCTGTAATCAACTTGCAGATCTGGCTCGAAAGGCTGGCTTTATAGGCTAGCTCTAATCCAGCAAAGATGTGCGCAAATACGCCCCCGGAAACGGGGGCGTCGTGCTTTTTATGGGATCTCTATTATTCCAAGTTTATTTTTGCCTCTTCTAACGAGGATTATTCCATGCTCTATATCTGTTTCTTGGAGCGTATCTTTATCACTAAGCTGCCGCGCTTTAGAGCTTATTTTTATTGCACCATTGGCAACAAATTCTCTGGCTTGGCGCTTGCTGTCTGCAAGACCTAGTTCAATAAGGGTCTCGGCGATGTCGAGGTCATCTATCGTGGCCTTTAGGGTAGGTAGCTCTTGCTTCATGAGTTTCGCTATGTCGGCGTTCATGTCCTCACCACTACCAAATACGATGTTCGTCATGCCCTGAATAGCCCCAAGCGTGTCTTTCCCATGCACCAGCGAGGTAACTTCGTCAGCTAGTTTGCGCTGAGCAAGACGTAGGTGCGGGGCCTCTTGATGTTTGGCT
>CAZHOS010000028.1:0-8833 GCA_964534605.1 uncultured Candidatus Saccharibacteria bacterium | reverse complement strand
GAACGTGGCCGAATCTCTTCGAATGATTTATAATTCGAACCCACGGCGAGGAGAGGTGTCCGAGTGGCTTAAGGAGCACGCTTGGAAAGCGTGTATGCGTGCAAGCGTATCGAGGGTTCGAATCCCTTCCTCTCCGCCAAGTAGAGGGCCCACCGTACGGTGGGTTTTCTACTTGGTAGAAAAGGAGATCTGAACCCTCGCGAGCGGTTCAGATAATCCCCCGCAGAGCTATGCTCTGCAAACGGGCGGATTATACCCATCCCTTCCTCTCCGCCAGGAGAATAGCCACCAGGTTTACCTGGTGGCTATTCTATTTGATAAAAAATATTTAGATACATTTTAAACACAGTGTAGAAAATATTACCAAAAAGTTATATAATTTATGAATGACAACTTTTGTAATCAGTAACGAGCTAAACACGCCCGCTAGAACCATTGATACGCTAAGGCAACCTAGGCTATGGGTGCCGACTGCTGCAGATTATCCTTCGCACGATCAATGGCTAGAAAAGACCGAGGCAGATCTAATCTCCGGACGAAAACAAGCTATGACGGTCCAACATGACGAAGCTGATATTGGTGTAGTGGTGTATCAAAGACATCCAGAAGCTAGTGCAGTGTGCGAGATCAAGAATATCTCGATAATGCCACAATCAAGAGGTAGACACATCGGTAGCTTTACCCTTCGAACTGCGGAAGTCCAAGCTATCAACGACTTCCCAGGGATAGAAACTCTCGAGATCGACACAAAGCTAACAAATAAGGATATGATTACCTTCCTGCAGCTACAGGGCTACGTGATTACCAAGGTCGCCGATGTGTACGACAGCGGGATGCTAGATGTAGTGCTCACAAAACCTGCCGCAATTTAGTATCTAAACCAGCCACAACTTTATATACTTCTTTTGAAGGGTGGATCCCGAAGGTATGTATCTCTTCCTTATGGCCTACCTCTGTTATACTGAAGAGCAATGAAAGTTTACAAAAATTTACTCAGCGAGCTAGAGCAGTTTGGAATCAAGTCCGAGCTCGTTATTGCGAGCGCCGACAACATAGACTCCGACCTAGCTATGCCCTGCTTCACTCTGGCCAAAGAATACAAAAAGTCACCCCAAGACATCGCTACAGACATTGCCAGCCAGATCAGCCACCCGGATATAGAAAAAGCCGAGGCGATTGCCGGCTACGTAAACATCTGGCTCAGATCTGCCTACCTAGCTGATCTAACGAATCGGGGTGAGGAATTACCAGATAATTCGGGTAAAACCGTCATCGTAGAGTATCTATCAAACAATCTAGCAAAGCCATTATCTATTGGGCATCTGCGTAACATACTCCAAGGCCGTGCACTTACTAATCTGCACAGGCGCCTCGGCTACAACGTTATCACCGACAACCACATAGGCGACTGGGGGTCGGTATTCGGTATGTGGGTTGTTGGCTTCGAAAAGTTCAGCAGCAAAGAGCAGCTAGATTCCGATGGTAATAAAGGGCTGGGTGATGTTTACATCAAAATGAGGCGCGCCCTCAAAGAAGAGGAAGAGGCTGGTTCGACCAGCCTAAAAGACGCCGTACAAAACTGGCTACTCAAGTTGGAGCAAGACGATCCAAAAGCTTGGATATATCACCGAATGTTCAGCGATATATCCATGGAGGACACAAGCCGCGTTATATCTCTGCTAGACGTAGAGTTTGACGAAACACTAGGCGAAGCATTCTATCAAAAACTAGCAAGAGAGCTCCTGCAAGGCCTTGTTAGAGACAAAATAGCGACCATAGAGCAGGACGGCTCAATAGTCGTGGGCCTCAGCGCGCAAGGCATTGATACGCCCCTATTACTACAGAAAAGCAACGGTGCAGCCCTCTATGCCACCTCGGATATAGCAACTATAAAATACAGGGAGGATCGCTGGAATCCAGACAAGGTTATTTACGTTGTTGGTGCCGAGCAACAATTCCACTTCAAGCAACTATTTGCCTTCAATAGAATCGTGGAGTACTCTGACGCACAATTAATCCATCACTGGTACGGCCTCGTTGAAGAACTGGACAGCGAAGGTAATAGATCCAAAATGAGCTCACGCAGTGGTGCCGTTTACCTAGAAGATGCACTAGATCAAGCAAGAAAAAAGGCGAAAGAAGTCGCAGCAGACGGTATGAGCGATGACGATATTGAAAAGATCGCACTCGGTGCTCTAACCTTCCGGGAGTTCACTCAAGGCCACACCAGTAACGTACTGTTTGACTGGGACGAGATGTTTAACCTTCAGGGTATGTCTGGCCCCTACCTGCAGTATGCTGCGGTGCGCATGGCGTCCATACTGGAGAAGGCCAACGAGATGCCCAAGAAACACCAAGACTACGACTGGCAGCCAGAACACGAACTGCTCAGTCACTACCTTCGCTACCCCAGCGTCCTAGAGGCTTCAGAAAAAGAAATGGAACCCAGCAAGATAGCATTCTATCTATACGACATAGCAAAGGCCCTCAATAGATACTACGAGAACACCCACATACTCAGCGAAGACCCAGTCGAGCGAAGCTCACGCCTATGGCTAATCCAGCAGCTACACACTCGCTACACCGAAGGCCTAGCCATCCTCGGCATCAAAGTCCCCTCCAAAATGTAATGGCGTAAGCGAAAGGCGATCTCTTCTCGGAGTAGAAATTTTAACCATACATAAATCTGGATTTAATCCAGATTTATGTATTCTGCTCTGAGATAGGGATCCTTGAGAGGCGGCGACCTCGCCCACCCCTGCGGCCGAGGGAAAGAAGTCCTCTTTTCCTTACCTCTTTAGAGCTGTTTTTTAAAACGTTCCATCAGCTCAACCGGCGTCGGATTAACACCGTTGATAAGTGCTAGATATATCGATACGAAACTACCGTAGGCGGCAGCCCACAGCAGTTGATCTAATTTGCTCTCGCCTTGGGCATTAACGACATGGGCTTTTGGCCGACGGCCAGAAAGCATTTTATCCGTCAGCTGCATGCGGGCAATATTACGCTGATGCTCATAACTACTGCGCAGATCAATCACCTCGTACGGCTTGTCGACAGGCTGGGCCACCCAGCCAATCATTTCGTTATGATTTGCCTCTGGGTACTGCCCTTTCCAGGCAACATTTTTGGCATTCTCGTTGAGACTTATCTTCCACATATAGGCGACGGGCGCCATGAACTCTGCCCCATACACAACAGCCGATTTACCAGCGAGTTCTTTCGCCAACTGCTTGGCGGGGTTGTTGGCCGATGGGATATCGGCGGCCCAAGTAGCCGCAGCCTCATCAATGAACGCGCTGGTGGCCGCCAGCTCTGCCCGTACTAGCTGCGCATCAATAACGCCAGCACTCCCCAAGATGCTAACCAGTGCCCCAAGGGCATAAAACACCGAGTATCTGGGTTGGCTGCCGCTCGGCAGCAACACTACCGGCAGATCATGCTGCCGAGCAATCTCTTGCAGCTTGCCACCGCTGGTAGACACGGCTATCACGGCGCCCCTATCTATTGCCTGCTGCAGACAACTAACGGTCTCCTCTGTGTTACCTGAGTGGCTAGACGCAATCACGAGCGTCTGATCGTCAACGTATGTCGGGATATCATAGCCTTGCACAATTTCTAGAGGTACAGGCAAGTCTAGCCACGACCTTAGTATCTTCGCCTGAAGAGCACTGCCTCCCATACCGCAAAAAACGATATTCTTGGGGGTCTCTACAGCCACTGGGGTAGCAAATTCATAGATAAGCTGCCGCCCTTGCCCGGCAGCAACCCCCAGCGAGTCTTGCGTATCCTTACTGTGAATAAACTTTAAGTCATCAATCATAGAGGGCCATTATACACTAGGGTCTTAGAGGTCACTTGGCCGTGGGCGCACTTGCGGCTCGGTGCTGTAGGTATAGTCTATTGTTACTTCGACCCCGTTACCGGCAACACTCGCCAGGCGAACAAGCTGGTTATTAGGCCCAAGTAATATTGTAAACTCTGTACCCTGCTCGTCAGCACCCTGCCACTGCGAGCATTCGCCCACTGCACAACTCACAGCTTCTTCTGTTTGCATGGTGCTAGCTAGGGCAATATTAGCCTCTTCGTTAGTAGGAGTAAACCGCGTCGCCGCAAAGCCAGATATGTCGTCCGTAAGCATCTGCGGCTCGTCCCAGTCGTTGCTCTGCCCAACAAACAGCATATCCTCGAACACAACATAATCTGTGGCCTCGCCATCGTCTGGTAGCTCGAGCACCGAGTAGTCTTGCTCGCCGTTAGAGTTGACAATAAAGGTTAGGTTATTAAACCGATCGTCAAAGCCGTCTATTCTCCCGTTAGCCACAAATCTTTGCTGCACTAGTTGCTGCATCGGCTCCTGCGCGACAACCTGGTTTGGTGTTTGATCCAATTCCGACAACTGGTCAACAAAATTACTACTAACATTATTGTTGGTCCAATACATAACTCCCAAGCCAATAAACAGCAGCACAAATAACATCACAGTGCGGTGCCATTCGGCTAATCCGCGGTGCTTGGACTGCTTGCCCTTCTTATACTTCACTGGCTCTGTTCACCTTTATAAGGTCCGCGGTAACCACCAGCCTCTGTGCCGCCGTCCAAAGTGGTGTACAGGTATAGAGTGTCAGCTGGTCATTATCTGTAGGGCCCTCTATCTCGATCGCCGTAGGTTCGACTATCTGGCTGCCGTTAACCTCGTAGATATACTCGTCACCTTGCCAGTAAACACCGATGCGCTCGCCGGGCTGGATCTTGTCTAGATGGTAGAAGATCCATCGTCCATCAGACCCGTAGCTAAACCTATGGCCCGCTATAACGGTATTGCCGCCCTGATCAGGAGTAGACGTATTGGGCCGCTTCCAGGGGCCTTGATTAAGTACCCATTCACCCCCCTCGAAGAACTCTGTGTCCAGGGCGATCGATGGTATGACTAGGCGGTTGTCCTGCGGGTAGCTAACAGAGATTTCGTTGGCAACAACTGTTTCTAGCTCGCCGTCGTCAACAACTGCTGTAGCATCCGTCAACAGGCTGCTGGAGTACTCCGGCGTCTCTTTTGTTTGCTGATCCCACCATAGCTCTAGGTTTGGTATCCAGGGTGTGGCAACTAGCGACAAGCCAACAAGTATAACAGCCACACTTAGTAAGTTGTTAAACGTGCGTAGGTTCCACAGTTTTTCTTTAATTTTTTGCATACATATACTTTACCAGACTACGTCACTATATCTAGTATAGTTATGCTTAATATGCAGACATACAGAAAGCCACCTCAGCGGAGGTGGCTTAATCTGAAACCAAGCTTAATTATTGCTTAGAAGAAGCAAGCTTGTTGTGCGCTACAGTAGCGAGGAAAGCTATGGCTACAAAACCAACTAGCGTACTTCCAGGGCCTGTGCGAGGTAGCTGCTCGACATCTGGTACTACTGCTTCACCTGCGACAATAGTAGTCGAAACGTCAGGTGTAGTCGTAGTGGTGTCTTCGCCGTCCACAGTTGCCGGAGGGCCATTCTGTAATCGCTCGTCAATAGCGTCTAGGTTCTGCTCTAGAACTGCAGAGTTGTCTACAGAGCCATTATTGGCGGCTCCCTCGTTAACTATCTCTTGCTCGCCTTCGATAACGGCTACCTGCTCTACATCCGTAGAGTCGGTGTCGTTGCTTAGACGATTAAATAGCCATCGGCCGCCTAAGAATAGGCTAAAAACTACAGCAAATACAACCAAAAATCCAACAAGACTTAAGAGTAGTGCCATAGGGCGGCTCACGTTATCAGTAGCACGCAGGTAATCCTGAGCTTCTGTAACCTCACCGCGTCGGTTATCCCAAAAATTGTTCATAATATCCTTTTCCTCACCTTTTACATAGTGTCAAAACCACTAATTTATTAGGTATATACATACTCTAACATATTTATGTTTATTTTGCAATACTTTTATGCTATCCTCTCTATAGCGGCAATAAGTCCGCTGCACCTTTCATGCTTAAACACTTGCATCTTTCGATGCTCCAGGTTGGCTCATAGCCCTCATCTACCAGAGGGTTGCGAGCCCATCTGGGGCAAGTCGGTAAATCACCGAAGGAGCCCCAGCTCCCAATCGAAAGGAAAAGCAATGGTCCTTAAAGACATATTGCTATATGAACTAGGCCCGTCCATTGCAGGGATCTTCCTGTTCAGCATCTTCTACAGGGTATATCGATGGAAAGTGGATGCATATCACTACAAGACATCTTACGAGAGACAACAGAAGCGAATACAGACCCTGGAGTTTGACCGAAAAGCACTCATGGATTTCATGGACTCGATCTACATGACAGTTGAAGTCCATGATCGCCTGAAGAAAAGACAGACTGCGAGAGTCAAGCATCTAGAGGCGCATCGACCAAGCCCTCGACCTAATGACCGGGTTATCTTCTTCTCTGCAGGTAAGGTCCAGGTTGTGATCCGCAAGGATAGACCTTCTGAGATCCTAATTGAAGGGCTCGAACAAGTAATATCCATGCCTCTAGCAATCGGAGCTAGCAAGATGGCTTCAAAAGTTGAAGAAGTGATGGAATAGACCAGCATGAGAGGGACCCCCGCAACCGCGGGGGTTTTTCCTTTTGATAGATAAAAACAAGCGTCAGACATCAACCAAACAAGCTGCTTCAGCAGCCTTCCATCTGTCCAGGCTTTCACCTTTTCTGATTAAGTAAACAGAGCCAAGACTAGTCTATATCTCCGTCCTGAGGATTCTTTGCAGTGCGTTAGCACAAGTCCCTTGAGGGACAGATTAGGCTTGGCTCTGTTTCTTAGTCATGAAAAGTGAACTGTCCTGGGAGGTTTTCCTACTCTTTTGCAGGCCAAAAGAGTTAAAAAAAGATTTGGAATACTTTTTGTGGAAAAGTATTTACAGCCCCGCTCTTGCAAAGATCAAAAACCCAGCCGCTAAGCTGGGTCTTACAAAAGCAGTTGCGAGAGGACTACATCATCCCAGGCATACCACCGCCCATATCAGGCGCAGCCTCGTCTTTTTCTGGAATATCAACCACCAAAGCACCCATAGTCATGCTAGTACCAGCAATACTAACGGCATTCTGGATAGCCTCACGCGTGACGCGAGCAGGATCTACAACCCCTGTTGCCTTCATGTCGACAAGCTTGCTTGGGCTATTAACGTTAACTCCTTGACCAGCCTTGGCGCTACGCACCTTTGGCAACCATTCATCGGCATTAAGGCCAGCGTTATCCATCAAGATCCTAAATGGCTGCTGAAGTGCGGCAGACAATATCTGTGCACCCGCATCGGCATCATCGGTGATAGATCCTTGCAAATTCACAAGTGTCACCCCGCCGCCAGGCACGATGCCCTCGTCCAGTGCGGCCTTTACTGCTGCTACAGCGTCGTCTACACGGTACTTCTTTTCCTCGATCTCGGTCTCTGTCGCACCACCAACCTTGATGACCGCGACTTTGCCGTTGAGGGCAGCTGCACGGTTGTTGTAGCTCTCACCACCGTCGAAATCACCGCTAGCAGCTTTAGCCTGCGACTCTATCTGACCAATGCGGGCCTTTAGATCAGCTGCGCTACCGGCACCCTCGATAATAGTCGTCTCGTCCTTGCCAGCAATCACGCGGCGGGCTGTACCTACCATGTTAAGCTCGGCCGACTCGAAGGTATGGCCGCGGCTCTCGGTAATCAACTCGCCACCAGTTAGCACGGCGATGTCCTCGAGCATTTCGGTGCGCTTGTCACCAAACGCCGGTGCCTTGATAGCTACGGCGTTAAACACGCCCTTTAGCTTGTTAAGCACCAATGTACCGAGCGCCTCGCCCTCAACATCTTCGGCGATAATCACCACATCCTTTTTACCTGCCTGAGCTAGCTTTTCCAACAGTGGCAGCAGGTCCTGGATGCTGGTAATCTTTTTGTCAGTGATAATGATAGACGGTTTGTCATAGACAGCCTCCATGCGGCCAGCATCTGTCACCATGTACGGGCTTACAAAGCCGCGGTCAAAGGTATAGCCCTCGACAACCTCGTGCTCCATATGTAGACCCTGACCTTCTTCGACGGTTACGACACCGTCTTTGCCGACTTTATCCATGACCTCGGCGATCATGTCGCCGATAGTACTGTCGCCAGCGCTGATAGTTGCTACCTGCGCAACTCGCTTTTTGTCTGCTCCTATGTCCTCGCGCATTCCTTCTAGCGCCTTCAATACATCTGCCGAGGCCTTCTCTAGGCCCTGGCGTAGTAGCATCGGGTTGTGGCCAGCGGCTATCAGCTTGTTGGCCTCGCTAAGGATATGATACGTCAGAACGGTAACGGTTGTGGTGCCATCTCCGGCGACGTCGTTCATCTTACTAGCGGCCTGCTTGATCAGCTCGGCGCCAACTTTGTAGCCATAGGTGGCAGGATCGTCATCTGGTAGGTCTACGCCCTTGGCAACCGTTACGCCGTCGTGCGTAATTGTTGGTGCGCCGTAGCTCTTGGCTATAACTACGTTTCGGCCCTTTGGCCCCATGGTTGTCTTAACTGCTTTATATAGAGCCTCAGCTCCGCCTAGTAGGCGTGCACGTGCGTCTGCATCGTAAAATACTTGTTTTGCCATTCTAAATCTCCTCTAACCTACTGTTGCCAATACTTTATCTTCTGCCACCAATATATAGTCGACGTTGTCGTGTTTGACCTCCGTGCCACTAAAGCTTTCGTAGATAATCTTATCTCCAACCTTAACCTGGACCACCTGCGGGCCGATAGCCTTCACTGTCGCCGTCTTAGGCTTTTCCTGGGCGTTATCTGGCAGGTAGATACCGCTGGCTGTCTTTGTCTGGGCCTCATCGGCCTGGGCTAGCAC
>CAZHOS010000027.1:0-8929 GCA_964534605.1 uncultured Candidatus Saccharibacteria bacterium | reverse complement strand
GGCAAGACCAGCACCTGCTTTATCATCCAGCGCATGTTGATGGAGGCGGGCTACAATGCGGGCATCATGACAACCGTCAGCTACGGCGTAAACGACGATATTCAGCAGCAAATCGCCCACGTTACCAGCCAGCCCATCCAGGTGCTGCTGGACCGCATATCTTCTATGAAGGCCAAGGGCATGGATATCTTGGTGCTAGAAGTCACCAGCCACGCACTCGTCCAGTTCCGCACCATGGGCATACCCATTAGCATCGCTGTTATGACCAATATTACTCACGAACACCTGGACTATCACGGCACATTCGAGGCCTACCTGCAGGCCAAGCTAAAACTCTTCAAGCAAGCAGCCCGGAACAAGCAAGGGTTGCGCCTAGGGATCATCAATGCCGACGACGATAATGCCGCTGTTTTTAGCGATGCAGTGCCCAACGTAGCTGCTTATAGCCTAGACCCGGCCAGTGGGCCAAAAGTCGCCCATCCAGAGAAGCTCAAGCTAACCCCGTCTGGTAGCAGCTACCAAATGGTTATCGAGGACGAGCACTACAACATCACCTGCAAGTTACCTGGTAGCTTTAATGTCAGCAATAGCTTAGCTGCAGCCCTCGTTGGCAGAGCCTTAGGCTTAGACAAGCAGGTTATCGAGAGGGGCATAGCCGCCCTAGAGGGCGTCGAAGGTCGCATGACGCGTATCGACGAAGGCCAGAGTTTCGATGTTATCGTCGACTTTGCCCACACCCCAGACAGCTTCGAAAAACTGTTTGCAGATATCAAGCCCGTCGTTAAAGGTCGGCTAATCACACTTTTTGGTTCGGCCGGCAGGCGCGACGAAGCCAAACGCTACGCTCAGGGCGAGATAGCCGGTCGCTACAGCGACATCATCTACATCACAGAGGAAGACGACCGCGATATAGACGGCAATCAGATTATGGCCCAAATAGCCGAGGGCGCCGAGCGCTCTGGCAAGATAGTCGACAAAGACGTCCACCTGGTCCTAGACCGCGAAACAGCCTTGCGTGCGGCCCTAACTAGCGCCAAAAAAGGCGACACAGTCATGCTGCTGGGTAAAGGACACGAAAAAACCATCGAGCGTGCAGAAGGCAGCGGTGGCACCAAAGACCACGACAACCCCTGGGAAGTCCACGACTGGGACGAAATCGCCCTCACCCGCAAGATCCTAAAATCCCTCAAGAAAAAGAAGTAGCTACAGACTAAGCGATATGCAGCGGATAAAGCCACCACCCTTGGCTAGCTCGGTAATGCTAGGGGTAATAACTTTTAGTCCGCGGCGTACTAGCTCGGCCTTTAGGGCTGGAGCACGGTCGCTCATGATCACATAATCGCCGGTGCTCACTAAGTTGCAGGCAAACCCTTCCTTGGCCTCCGCCAGACTAACCTCGATCTTTTCAATATCATTCATCTGGTTAATCGTCCGGCGCGAAGCTTCGTCGAAAGCTTCTGGGCACCAGGCAATCAGCCTCTCGTCGATAACGGCCAACGCCAGGTCTAAGTCATAAAAAAAGCTGTCTGGCCAGCCGCTAGAAGTATTGGTGACAGGTCTGCTCTGGTCGTCTAGTTCGGGCACTGTTTGCAGCCGCACCATCTGCAGGCTGGGGAATATCTTGGCCAAATAGTCCTGGGCAGACTTGCTAGTGCGGTAGTGTGTGCCGACGAAAAGATAACTCCCACATATCAGAGCATCGCCCTGGCCGCTAAAGTGGCTAGAATCCGGCAAGGTAAGCGTTATGTATCCCATATCGGCGAGTATTGTACGGGCGTACTCTTCCTCGGCCTTACGGGCACCAGGTAGGCGCGACATAACAGCCATGTTGTCCTTGATGAGAGCCCAATTTGCGGTGTATACACCGTCCTGGCAGCCTTCTGGAGCCAAGACCTGCTGGACCTCGATACCTGCTGTCCGAAAGGCGTCGAGGATCTGGGCGTGCTCATGCATAGCCGCACTGCGGTCGATAGGTATAGAGCTGTCCATGTAGGAGTTGATCGCCGCCTCGTCGCTAAAAAACTGCGGCGAAGACACCATTACCCGTGTATTTATTTTTGCCATAACTGCTAAGAATAATACACCAAGAACCAGCCAAATGCTGGGTCAAAAAACCTGGTGCTAAGGAAGGGCTAGTTGCGCGCTGCTTTTAGGGCCTCTATGGCCGATCTTATCGAGCCGCTAGCATCGCCAAGGTTTAACTCACCCGGAGTAGCTATGTGCACATTGTGGTACTCGCCGCCGCCAAACGTAAAGCCGTCTAGGCTCAGTAATTCATCCCTATGCTGGGTAATAAGCTCTATGGCCTCCGGCTTGGTTAGCCCCTCTACGGTCTCTAGAATATTAATAAATCCTTGCCCCGGGGCAACGTTATAGGCAAGCGTGCCTGTCTCGCCAATATTAACTGCGACCGGAAGGGTGTGCTGCTCCCTGCCTTCGATAGACGCCTTGATTCTATCGTCAAGTGTCGGTTGGTCTTGCAGCTCGAGATTATCCTGTGCTACCTGGTCAATTAGATCCGTCAGATTATGCTCCGGCCCGACAGCAGACTCCATCAAGCCCGCAGACGACGCTTCGCCGACATGTCTAGCAGGAGAAGAAAGAGAATCAGGGCTGTACTCGCCTGCTATTCTGCCCAGTGTCTGTTCGCCATTAACTGAAGGAATGCTGTCAGGAGTTATCGCCTCACCAACGTACTTGGTGCCTAGTACAGCTAGCGAAGTAAGAGCTAGGGCTCCAGCCGCAGCTGTAATCTTTTCTTTACCTGTTTTTCCAATATACCACTCGCGTGCGTTAAACAATTTCTCTGCGATGTTATCTGCGGCGCCATTTATCTTTAATAAAATACCCTCTAGCAGGCTCTGCTCTTCCGCCGTATTTTCGCGTTGTGGCGCCAACACCTCTGGCGCTGGGCTCTTGCTGCCATGTGCTGGGAGAACTTCTCCGTCCACTATAGAGCTGCCGCTATCGACATGGCCTTGGTCTGGCAGGTTTTGAGGATGAGTCTCCTCCTCAACTACAGCTTGCTCTCGGGCTTTGATAATACCTGCTTCCAAGGCTAAGTGTGCTTGCTCCGCAGTTGTTACCACCTCTGGTTTTGGTTGCCATCCACTCTCTGTTACCTCCGGTACGCCGGTGTGATTCTTAATTGGCCTGGCTCGCAAGCTGCGCAAAACCTTTTTGGTGTTCTCCGGGTTCGGATCCTGTCCTCTAAGCGCTGCGGCTCTCTCCTGTCTCTTTGTGGTTGCAATCTCTACTCTTACAAGTTTGGGGTCCTGGATCTCGCCATTATCAATAGCGCGTTGCACGTCACTCCGCATGCGCGCCCCTTTTATAGCTAGGCGTGCTTGTTCCGCAGTTGCTATAGGTGCTTGTATTTCTTGAGGGTTTGTTGGAGTTTCTTGTGATTTTTTCATAAAGTTTTTTAACTAAATTATGCATTAACACTAGCAGTTTATTGGCAATTTGTCAATATTAGATTATCGATATACAGCCTAGATAGCTTCAGTTATACTAGTCCTCATGAAAATACTAGGCATAGAAACCAGCTGTGACGAAACTAGCGTATCGGTGGTAGAGGACGGCAGAGTGCTGCATAGCAACGTCGTACTTTCGCAGATAGACATTCACAAGCAATACGGCGGCGTCGTACCAGAGGTTGCCGCACGTAGCCACCTAGAAGCTATGATGCCTGTTGTCGACCAGGCCTTAACCCAGGCTAACTGTAATTGGACAGATATCGACGGCATAGCCGTTACCTACGGAGCAGGTTTGTCTGGCAGCTTATTAATAGGCGTTATGAGTGCTCGCATACTAGCGATCATCAAGGACAAACCACTCTATGCCTGCAATCATGTCGAAGGTCATGTTTATGCCAATTTGCTAACAGATAGCAAAGGTAATGACAGTTTAGCTCTGCCCACCAGCGCACCAGAATTTCCCTTACTGGCATTAATCGTTAGTGGTGGCCATAGCCAGCTCGTCTACTTCCGCGAACATTTCGACTACACCTTGCTTGGCGTCACACTAGACGACGCCATTGGTGAGGCGTTCGACAAAGTAGCCAAGATACTCGGCCTGCCCTACCCCGGTGGCCCAAGCGTGTCCAAAGCAGCCCTAGACGGTGACCCTGCAGCCTATAAGCTGCCGATAGCCCGAGTTGAAGGCGAGTATGACTTCAGCTTCTCTGGGCTCAAGACAGCTACGCTGCGGCTCGGCCAAAAACTAGCAGGGTCTGACCACACGCTGCCAAGCTTTGAAGTTGCAGATAAGCTAACCGAGCAGCAAATAGCCGATGTAGCCGCCAGCTTTCAGTACACAGCTGTCAAAACAGTTGTCGACAAGACCATCAAAGCCTTCGAGCAGTTCCAGCCCAAGAGCGTCGTGATTGCCGGTGGTGTAGCAGCCAGCCAAGAACTACGCAGGCAACTGAGCGAAAGACTGCCGATAAATATCGAATACGCCCCGCCCAGCCTCTGTACAGACAACGGCGCGATGATAGCCTGCCTAGGCTGCTACCATGCGATGCTAGGGCGCGACCCGGTCGACCCCTACACTCTGGATGTTGACCCGTCACTACGCATGTAGCCCCTTAGGTACTGGCCACCACTGATCATCCGCTATATACTTTAGTGTAGCGATGAGTTTTGATAAGACCTACAACCCGACTACGTACGAAGACGGCATCTATGCCCAGTGGGAGGACGCTGGCGTATTTAAGCCTAGCTTAAACTCTGGTAAAGAACCCTTCACGGTTATTATGCCGCCGCCTAATGCCAACGGCAAACTGCATGCTGGACATGCTGTAGGCTACACACTCGAGGATATCATTGTCCGCTATAAGCGTGCGCACGGCCACCCCACCCTCTGGCAGCCAGGCACGGACCATGCCGGGATCGAGACGCAGTTTGTGTACGAAAAAATACTCAAAGCCAAGGGGCTGAGCCGATTTGACCTCGGCCGTGAGGAGTTTTATAAACAGCTAGAAGCCTTTACCCGTGAGTCGCAGGACAACATTATCGGGCAGTTCCGCGCTATTGGCTTTAGCGCCGACTGGTCTAGGCTTAAGTTCACACTGGATCAAGACGTGATAGATACGGTCTACAAGACATTTATAAAGATGAATAAAGACGGCCATGTCTACAGGGGCAGACGGATCGTTAACTGGTGCCCCAATTGCTCGGCGGCGTTTAGCGACATAGAGGTCGAGCGCGAGGACCGCACCGACCCCTTCTACACCCTGCAATACGGTCCTTTCCAGATAGGTACAGTACGGCCAGAGACTAAGTTTGGCGACAAATATGTCTTTGTGCACCCAGATGATGAGCGCTACGCCGACTACACACACGGCGACACCTTTGAGGCCGAGTGGATAAACGGCCCCGTCACCGCGACCGTCTACAAAGACGAAGCCATAGATATGGAGTTCGGCACCGGCGCTATGACCATCACCCCCTGGCACGACGCCACAGACTTTGATCTGGCCCAAAAGTACGACCTAGACCGTCAACAAATCATCGACGAAGAGGGCAAGCTGTTGGATGTAGCCGGAGAGTTCGCCGGTATGCATATCGAGGAAGCACGACCAAAGATTATCGACAAGCTACAGGCCAAGGGACTACTGGTCACCGAAGAGCCCCGAGAGCATGCCGTCGCTCTACATGACCGTTGCGGCAGCCTAATAGAGCCACAGATCAGCCTACAGTGGTTTGTGCGCATGCAAGAGCTGAACAAGCCCGTGCTAAAAGCGTTCGAAAAAGAACTAAACGTCTATCCTGGCCGCTTCAAAAAGATCGCCACTAACTGGCTAGAGAACGAGCACGACTGGTGCATATCTAGAGCTACCTGGTGGGGCATTACCATACCCGTCTACTACCGCCTCGACTCGGCTGATCAATCGCTCGACGAATACTTGGTAGCTACCGAAGAGCAAGAAGCTATCGATTACTACGGCCAAGGCAACTACCGGGCCGAAACAGACACATTCGATACCTGGTACTCCAGTGGTCAATGGCCCTATGCCACCCTGCAATCCACCATGGGCGAGCAGTTCGAGGCTTTTTATCCAACTAGCCTAATGGGCACCGCCAAAGAGATCTTGCACAAGTGGGTGACGCGCATGGTGATGTTTAGCCTCTACACACACCAGCAAATCCCCTTCAAAGATATTTACCTCTGGGGGCTAGTGACCGATGACAAAGGCGCCAAGATGAGCAAGAGCAAGGGAAATGTCCTCGACCCGCTGGAGCTTACGGCAGAATACGGCACCGACGCTCTGCGTCTGACTGCTGCACTCACTAACACACCAGGCAACGACTCCCCTCTTGGCTCAGCCAAAGTGCTCCCGCAGCGCAACTTCTGTAACAAGCTGTGGAACATCGCCAGATTCATCGACGGAATGGAAGACTCTAGTGGCTCACCTGCCCCGCAGTCATCGGCCGACCACTGGATCTGCGCTAAGTTTAACGAGCGCAAAGCCCTGATCGAAGACAAAATGTCTACCTACCGTCTAAACGAAGCGTCCTTCCACCTCTACCATTTTGTCTGGGACGACCTGGCCGACTGGTATATAGAGGCCAGCAAGGCAGCTCCCAACCCGAGCCTGCTCAAGGAAATACTCCGGCGTACCCTGGCGCTCTGCAGCCCGTTCATACCGTTTATCACCGAGGCTATTTGGCAAAACATGGGCGAGGAAGGTCTGCTGGCAGCGGCCTCGTGGCCAGAGGACTTTGAGTGCGACACGCAAAAAGCTAAAGATTTCGATGTGCTTATTGAGGCTGTAGAGCTCCTGAGAAGCGCTAACAAGCAAGTTACGCTCCAGGACAGGAAAGTAGCCATAAAGCTCGATACAGAGCAAGATAGGGCTATCCTCAGGAAACTTAGCGGCTACGGAGTTGTCGAGTCTGGCGAAGGTATCGCTATCTCCCCTACTATCACGATAATTGCAGACGAGCAGCAGATCGCCCAGTACGCCCAAGCTGCGGACGCTGCCAAGGCCAACCTGCAGAAGCAGATCAAAGCGCTCGAAGGCCGGCTAGCCAACAAAGCTTACGTCGATAAAGCGCCGGAGGCTTTGGTGCAAGAGTCTCGAGACAAGCTGTCCGAGCTACAGGCAGAGCTGGCTGCTCTTTAGCTGATCAAAGACGAAGCCTTTACAAAACCTCTCAATACTTTTTTCAAAAAGTATTCCAAAAACACCTTAGCGGTAATCAAAAAGCAAACCAGCAAAAACTCTACAGAAACAATCAGTAGCCTGCGGGACTCCTAGCACCACAGCATTAACACCCTGGCTTTATGCTTTAAAATACAGCTACTCTACTGAAGCTTATCCCATGCTTGTCGTTCACTAATCATCAATCGTCATTCGCCCTTGGTTGTTGATAACTTATGCAGATTTAAAAATCTAAGCTCTTTTGAGTTTTTGCGCCTTAGTTAAATCTGTATATAATATTTATGAATATTACGGAGGTCAAAACGTATTTTTACATCTGACGTACAAATGCGTTTTGAGCATATTATAAAATATTACTTGTCAACTCGCTAGTCCAATATTTAAAAAAGCGGAAAGCGGGGAAGCTGCCTTAACCATCCAAACTGTTATGGCAGTTTTCCATTAGTCCAGGCTTTCACCTTTGGTTTTAAAAGCTTTTTTAGTGTCTTGATTGCGTAATCACTAAACCCATTTGTTTAGGATGAAGTCTACAAGATGTCGATGCGTCACAATCTCGTGGATTTCTGGCTCCATGTCCTCGAAAGTCTGGGGGAGCTGGATAGGGGCTTCTTTGCGGCTTAGGCGGTAGCCATTCATTTTTTGGTTGCGGATCTCTACCAGAGGTATCTCTGTACCGTCATACTGCCGCCAGTAGTGGTGGTGGACGATCTCTTCGTTGTTGTTTTGGCGTTTCATGCGCTCGGCAATCACAAAATTTTGCCACAACTGCTCGGCATCTGGACGCTCGTGAGCAGGGGAGAAGTCACCCAGCAGAGCATTACGGACGCCAACATCCCAGAAGTATATCTTGTAGGCTTTGCGCACGGTGCGGGTATTACCGCCTTTGGTGATAGGGAAGATAGGGAAGATAATAAAGCTTTTTATCAAAAGATCGATGTATTTCTCTATGTGACGCCTATCGATATGCAGGCTTTTGCTAGCGTCGTTGATATTAACACGTACCGCGCTGTTTTGGGCTAGGTAGCGCAGCAAGGCAACCAAGTCTCCGCTGGCTCTGGCCCCTGTTACATCGAGGATGTCGCGGTAGAGGGTGCTTTCGGCTAGCTCCATGATGGCATCTTGCTTGTCTAGCTCGTCCTCGCCGTTGAGGACCTCTGGATACATGCCGTAGCGTAGCATCAGATCGAATTCTTCCTCCTCTAGATCTTCGCGGCCACCTAGATATTCGTCCAAGCTAATCGGGTAGAGCTGAAACACTCGTTTGCGGCCGGTAAGTGGCTCGCTAGTCTTGTCTATCAGATTGACAGTGGAGCTGCCCGTCATGATCAGCTGGATATCTTTGCCAAACTCGTCGATGATACTCTTGGCAATATCTCCGATGCGGTTTATCTTGTGGGCCTCGTCTATCAGCACGCAGTCGTACTGGCCGAACTGCTCCATCAGAGAAGGGAAGTCCTTTTTGCTAAGGCGCTGAGCTTCGAGCGTGTCACCGTTAAGGATTAAGACGCTATTACGATCATAGCGCTGGATAAGCTCTTTGGTAAGAGTCGTTTTGCCAACCTGACGGGCACCAATGACAATAATTGCTTTGCCTTTGCCGAGACGGCGCTCTATCGGCTCTTTAAGATTCCTCTTGAACATCTGCCTACTGTAACATAAAATCGCCTAAACAGCAGCTTGTACAAATTCGTTCTGACCTCTGTTAATTAATTATTAAAAATGTGTTAATAATTAAGTTTTTTAAGAATTATTTAATAA
>CAZHOS010000026.1:0-9404 GCA_964534605.1 uncultured Candidatus Saccharibacteria bacterium | reverse complement strand
TCCTGACTCCTTAACCCGCCCCCAGCGGTAGAGCGCAATCTTCAAAAGAAGAGCCCGCTCCCGCAGCGCTTAATTGTGCAAGGGGTGGGCTTTTCTTTATAACCGTAAAGCTACAGACCCCCTAAATATTAAATACCAGTCCCCAATCCCTAAACTACCCGCTATACTGTAGTAGTGAGTTTATTAACCAAGCTGCAGTCTAATCGCTTTGTGGCCGACAACGGCATCCTGTTTTTGGGATCTATCATGACTGGAGCTATCAACTATGCTCTGTACCCGGTGATCAGCCGCTTTATTACTACGCAGCAGTTTGGCGAGGTGCAGATACTAATATCTCTCATGGCGCAGCTAGCGATATTCTCGCAGGTGCTGCGGATCTTTGTGGTCAACACGCTAAAGGAAGAGACCAAAAAAGACGCTATCGCCCAGTTCCTGCGCAATACGTCACGCACCTTGCTGCTGATAACCGCTGGGATCGGGCTGTTTAGCCTGGCGCTGGCGCCACTTATTAGCAACACCCTACAGTTCGAGAACTGGTGGCCACTGGTACCAACGGTTGTCGCCGTTATTGCAGGACTACAGTTCGTGCTGCCTGTTAGCTACATGCAGTCACGCCAGCGGTTTGACCGAGTTGCTCTGCTGCAATTCTCGCAGGCGCTGTTCAAGCTAGTGTTGGCAGCTAGCGCTGGTTGGTTGGGTTTTGGCTCGACAGGCATTATGGCTGGCGTAGCACTGGCCGCTATCTATAACGCTTGGCAGGCCAGGAAGCATCTGGATATTGCACCCAGCCAAGGTTCGACCAAGGCAAAATTCGCTGGCACCGCCCTGCGCGCGCATGCCAACTATATCGTACTAATATCGCTCAGCCTGCTAAGCGTTCTGGTACTAATGAGCCTGGATACATTTTTTGTCAAAGAGGCCTTCGACCCAGATACCGCCGGGCTATATGCAGGTATTGCAGTGGTGGCGCGTACACTATTCTTCCTAACAGCGTCGTTCTCGGCGGTGATGATATCTAAGGTAAAGCCCAGCCAATCCATGCAGAGCAACATCCGTAACTACACCGGCAGCCTAGGCCTGATGGCCCTCATCGGCGGCTCTGGCCTGCTGGTTATGTGGGCGGTGCCCGGTACTGTAACGCGCATCTTGCTTGGCGATATATACGTGCAGTACGCCCATTTATTACCCAGGCTCAGCCTAGCGCTTGGTCTGCTGGGGATTATAAATATTATCGTTAACTTCCATGTTGCCCTGCGCGAGCGCTATATTATTGGGCCAATACTAGCCGGCCTGGCTATAACCACCGCCCTGCTGGTGGCCAACAACGAATCGTTAGAATCCATTGCCTCGCACTTTGCAAGCGGCATAGCCATTACACTAGGGCTATGCGCGGCCTGGACGATAACCTGGTGTCTGCGTAACCAAAACTCTTAAGCAATCCATGTGCTATAATTCGGACATGGGTAAAATTAGCAATTCTATTAGTCTTACAAAGTCATCGTTCCGTGTCCTGCGCCAGGATAAAGAACTAGTTGGCATTAACTTTTTTGGAGGCCTGGGCGTTATTGTCCTCTGGATACTGGGTGCATTGTCTATATGGTTACTAGGCGGCATAGAGTTCATCGATACAGCTGCTGGTAGTGATGTGCAGCTTAACGCCTTGGGGTATATTGGTTTCTTGCTACTGCTGCTCGGCACTACATTTGCGCGGCACTTTATAGAGGCCATGATTGCCGCGGCTGTGCTATTTCGCTTTCGCGGTGGTGATCCGACCGTTAGCACGGCCTTTGCGGCAGCACGTGGGCGTGCCTGGCCAATTATGATGTTCTCTATGGTGTCAGTCACCATTGGACTCATCCTCAGCGCTATCGAAGAACGTCTAGGCGTTGTCGGCACAATCATCGCCAATGTGCTAAACATCGCATGGGCAATTGCCTCGGCCTTTGCAATCATTAATATTGTCGATGCCCCAGAGCCTATCGGACCATTCAAGGCCGTCAAACGATCTGGCGGAGTTATCAAAAAAACTTGGGGCGAGAACGTTATCCTTAATCTAGGGCTAGGCATTGCATTCTTCCTAGGGTTTTTGGCATACAGTATTCCATCTGTCTTATTAACAGTTGCAGCTGCGTCAGTGTCGGGGACACTAGCATTTATAGTTGGCGCTTTATTGATCATAGGATTATTGGTTCTGCTGATTGCCACCAGCGTGCTTGGTGCTATTGTAAAGGCTGCTGTGTATTTCTACGCGATCGAGGGCACGACGCCTGCTCAGTTCGATGCCGACCTAATAGCTAATGCTATCAAGCCCAAAAAGAAGCTGACCGACAAAGTATTTGGCTAACAAATACTTATGCTTGCATACCGGCATCGTTAGTTCATACTAATAGGGTGAGTAAAAATCTATATATCTTTGGTGTCTGGGTGACAGGAGGCTGCGGTGCGTAAGCCAACATTGAATATTATTGTACCGTGCTATAACGAGGACGAATCCTTGCGCCTCCTGATGCCTGCCCTCAAAAAAGCCATGAAGGGCGCAGAAGTCACATGGAGTGTCATCCTAGTAGACGACGGCAGCCAGCAGGACGGAGTCCTGGCCGCTCAGGCAGTCGCCAAAGCTCATAAGAATGTCTCGCTCATTGCCCTGGCCCGCAACTTTGGTAAAGAAATCGCCCTATCCGCTGGCCTACACAGCAGTCAGGCAGATGCTGTTATAATGATGGACGCCGATCTGCAGCACCCACCCCGCTATATTCCGGAGTTTATCGAGGCCTGGCGCGCAGGCCAGCAGGTCATTGTCGGAGTCCGCAGAACTGAAGGCAAAGAGAGCACGTTTAAACACCTTATGTCCAAGCTGTTCTATGCAATTATCAACCGCATCTCCGAAACACGGCTAATGCCCAAGGCGACCGATTTTCGCCTGCTAGACCGCGAGGTGGTAGAGGCATTTAACGCCATGTCCGAGAACAATCGCATCACCCGCGGCATGATCGACTGGCTGGGCTATCAACGCAGCTACGTTTACTTTGACGCCGACGAGCGCCAGGCAGGTGCTGCCAGCTATAGTGTCCGAAAACTGTTTAAGCTAGCTGCCGACACACTGGTATCTATGTCGCTCTTCCCGCTGAGGTTCACAATATATTTGGGCGTTATAATAACTCTGTTCGCTGGATCTCTGGGGTTGTTTATCGGAGTGTCCAAATATCTGCTAGACGACAAGTTTGGCTTTACTGGCCCGGCTGCACTTGGCACGCTGACGCTCTTTTTGGTGGGTATAGTTCTTACCAACATTGGATTCTTGGGCCTTTACGTCGCCAACATTCATCAGCAAGTAAAAGGCCGGCCGCTGTACGCTATCAACAAACGCAATAGTATCCGCTAACGAGTCTGGATTCCCAGCGTACAGCTAGCTGCGATCTTTGCCGACGGCGCGCTCTATCGCCTTTCTGGCTGCTACCTGGCGGCGCCCTATGACGGGCGTTCTTGGGCTAAAGCCTGCGGCCGCGCGCTCGGACTCGCTCTCGCCGCCCCAAAACCCAAGCTCTAGGTTCTCTCTGGCGTATTGCTGGCACGGATCTATAACATCGCATGAGCTGCATATAGCTCTAGCCTTAGCCTCTCGTCTAACGCGGGCTTCTGGACGCTCAGCAAAAGGCGCAAAGAACAAATCGCTATCACCTCGACAAGCGCCCTCAGTCATCCAGTCGGTGGACGACTCCTGCCCACCAACTACATATAAATTTCTCTCCATTGGAGCAGTATTATGACACCTACATTCCGTTTGTGCAATACCTTTACTATATAGTCCAGACTTGATCCTTGTATATATTCTGGTCAGCCTCTGCACTAACGCGACTTGTCCACTCTGGGCAATCGTCGCATTTGCTACGGTTATTAAGCCCCTGCAGAGGCTGCAGATTATCTACATCATCACTACCGCCCTGACTTTTAGGCATAATATGGTCAACCTCCCACGACATACCTAGCTCGTCGCCGTCGTAGCCATACTGGCCCCTAACTATCCAGGCACCGGCCTTGTCCTTGCGGACTATATCCGGGTCCTGCCCTGCCACCTCTGCTGCTTTGCACCAAATAGCTGCCAGCTGCTTGCCACTAAAGTCCATGCCCTCTACCGAATTATTAAAACCCATATTGCCCTCCCAAGTAGATAATTCTTATGTGTCCTATTATAAGGCAGCGAGGGGCTCTTGTTTTTTAGAAATTGTTTAATAAAAGTCCGTATTGCTCTGGGCACAAAATAAATCTTGTGTACAAAGTGATACCCCACTCGAACCGATCTCTCGGTACGAGTGGGCTGGCAGCACATTTACTGTCGAGTTGCCTTGTTGTTGATGCACTAGCGCAGGCTTCCGGGTAGACCGCTAGCCTTGCTGGTTTCTGACGGGCGAGCAGAGCGCTTGATCTTGGCGTCTCTAATCAACGCCTCCTCTCTTCGCACCGCCTCACGAAAACATTCGATAAAGCCGCTACGGTGACCGTCCAGCAGACTTTTGGCCACCAACAACGGCAGCCAAAACGGCGCCAATACAACTGCCATGCATACAACAAGAGCTTTCATAAAAGCTTCCCTCATATGATCTTCTCCTCTCGGATAGTGTGTGCTATCAGAAAAAGCCATCTTGCAGCCCTTCCTAATCTATTGCAATTATAACAATTTATTGCTTTATATACAAGGCTGTCAACTAGCAGGTATCACCCTGGATATAACTTGGGTTATATACAAAGGGATACCCCGCTCGCCTGCCTGGTGGCAGTAACGAGCGGGTAACAACACGAGGTCTCATCAGTAATGCCAAAGGTCGAGAGCATCTTGGCCATATAGCCCTATAGATCTGCCCTCGGTACCTTCAACACCAACGATCGACGAGATCAAATTGCCATACTTATCTTTATAAGACATACCCTCGGCAACCAGCGTTCCATCTAGCCACCATCCAATCTGTCTGTTGGGATCTCTGCCCGGTACTGCACGCCGTTCGCATCGCTGTAAAAAAGCCTTAGCCTTTGACCTACTAGATAGAGAAGTCGCCGTCATTACAGTCTCTTTTCTGTCGTACTAACCGTGTTGTTAGTAGCTAATACTATAGACTAGTTACGTCGTTTTATCTATGTTGCAAACCAGGTTGGTTTGTCTAGCCATAACTCCAGCCACAAGCAATTTTGTGCCCAAAGGTACGCCCCGCTCGCCTGCCTGGTGGCAGGCGAGCGGGTAGCAATCAAGGCGTTGTTTTTGCAGGTTACGCAATCAGGTTACCTACACCAATAAGACCATGGACGCCGTCGCCGTTAAGGCGAATGCCGTCGCCCAGTGATCCTCTGAGTCCTCTCATGACAGAAGTCTTGTCATCGTCGTAAGGAATCTTGGCCCACACCACCGGAGCTCCGTCGAGCATCCAACCCATAAGAGTCACTCTCTCACGCTGGTCTTCTACCGTTCTGTAGTCACAACGTTCGAGAAGCCTCCTGATCCTAAGGAGCTGAGGAGACCTTGATCTGAACATCTCGTCGATGCTGCGGAAATTCCTCTGCCTTTGACCCTTGCCTCCCGGCAATACGGTAAGCTCTGGTTTCGTCATTCTTGGCTCGTTTCTCTCGTTCTAGCCTTGTTGCTAGAACTATACTATATAACTTTACAGCTATATATACAATATCTAGGCATCTCTCTGGGCATAATATTAGTTATATACAAAGGGATGCCCGCTCGCCCTACACCCAGTGTAGGGCGAGCGGATTTAGCTGATAGCTAGGCAGCGGTACCACAGTAGCGAAGCTGCGAAGCACGATGGGAGTCAACGGATATCACACCCTTCTTTGAGCCTTGGCCCTTAACGCATGTTACGCCGCTTGTTGCAAAAGGGCCAGGATATGTACCCGTCGCAACATGCTCGCCCTCGTCAAACCATTTAACGATGTCTCCGTCCCCCTTATCGTTACGGATCTGTAACCGAGTGCACGTCTCTAGATAATCGATGACCTCCTGCAAATCTAATCGCTTGGTCGTGGATGTCTTTATGGCCATATCGGCTCCTTTGTTGGGCTAGCCTCGTTACCAGCCCTATTACCATAGTTTCCTGTAGATGCGCCGTCAAGCATAAGCCTGCTCTGTGATCTGGCATTCTACTGGCTACCAGCTACTTTCGCCGCTATACTGTAGCGGTGAATATTATCTGGCTGTCATGGAAAGACATACATCACCCTCAGGCTGGTGGGGCCGAGCTGGTTACGGATCAGCTCTGCCGACGCGCGGCTGCCGATGGGCACAAAGTAACGATTATAACCTCTCGGCCAAAGGGTGCCGCGGCTAGCGAGAATATAAACGGCTACAAGGTGCTGCGTGCTGGCAACAGATACACCGTCTACTGGCACGCGTGGCGCACTTACCGCCGCCAGCCCAAGCCAGATATAGTTATAGAAGAAGTCAACACCGTGCCATTCTTTGCGCGCTTTTATACCCGCGGCACACGGCGGATCATGCTATTCCACCAACTAGCACGCCAAGTATGGTTCTACGAGTACTTTAAGCCCCTAGCGCTAATCGGCTACTGGGCAGAACCAATCTATCTGCGTATAGCACGCTCCAACCAGGTAATAGCCATGTCGCCCAGCACCAAGGCAGATCTGCAAAAGTACGGCTACCACAACAGCGACATCCATGTCATAAGCGAGGGCATAACCTTGCCACCAATAAAAAATTTATCCAGTGCTAAAAAGACCAAACACCCCAGCATCATCGCCTACGGCAGCATGCGCCCCATGAAGCGCACTATGCATGTGCTGCGGGCCTTCGAAAAGGCCAAGCCCCAACTACCAGACCTACGCCTCACTATAGCTGGCAGATCCAATAGCGACTACGGCCAGTCTGTGCTGCGAGCCGCCAAAGACAGCCAATATGCAGGCGACATAACCATTGTAGATAGCCCCTCGCAGGCAGATCTGCTGCCGCTCTTGCGCTCGCACCACTACATCGTAGCCGCCGCCGTAAAAGAAGGCTGGGGCCTAACAATTACAGAGGCCGCCAGCCAAGGCACGCCAGCCATAGCCTACGACATAGACGGCCAACGCGACGCCGTGTTTGGCGGCCAAGCCGGCCTGCTAGTACGCCCAGACACAGACAGTCTCGCGGCAAGTATCGTGCAGGCCTTTTCGGACCAAGCAGACTACCCTGCCCTGCAAAAAGCCGCTTGGGATATGTCCAAGCAGATCAATTTTGATAATTCCCACAAAGATTTCCTGCGAGTCATTGGCGATTAGTCTTTACTGCTAAATCTGCATAGATGGGTAGAACGCCTTCAGAGGCCTGAGGAATCTTTTGGCCTTGCGTTCTTCAGGCTCTCTTGCAAGCGCATAATGTCTTGCTGCTGCGGGGCTAGAAGTATTATGGCTCATGCTAGAGCGCAAGTAATCCACCGCATTTTGCTGCAAATCACTATCCGGATAGCAAGGCTCCTCGAATAATTGCAGATCTTCGACAGTATAGGTGGTCTTTTCATTTATATTGGCTATGTAGGGCTTTAGCACCTCTACTCCAGTCTCTGTCGTGCACAGCATCAATGCACTATGCATCATTTTGTGCACAGCCAAAATTGTCGGCGCATCTGAGCTTTCGCTAATTTTTGCCAGCATCTCGTGCACCTTGTCTGCAAAAAACAGCACGAGTTCGTGGCACATTCGTTCGTACTGCTGGTCTATGGGCTTGAGCAGCTGCACACCCTGCTCGACAACAAAGGGTGAATTCTCTGCATAATCGGCCTTGATACCTACAAGCCTACCTACCGCATGCCAGAATAGCTCTTGGTCGCCAGACTCTATCATCTGCCGGATCATATGCGGCCTGTCTACTCTCTCTCGCACAGACGAAACAGACATCGATACACTCTCCCGCATAGTCTGCATCTGGGTATAGACGGGTTTGGATAACAGTCGGGTCTCCACATTCTGGTCTAAGGACAGCATAAATAGACGCCTCTTGAGGGCTGCGACTTCTTCAGCTGCTTCTATCATAATAATTGCCTCGTTGGCATCAAACTCTTGCGCTGCAAGGTAGGTTGCTATCTGTTCGAGTTCTTCTGTAGCATCACGTAATCGCACTAGCTGGTGTTCGCGTAGTTGCGTCATATCGCTGCGACCAAACAGCTTGGGTAGTGGTTCTTCGAACACGCTGAAATCTGGCATCTCCATGCTTCCTACACACCCAATCACAGCACGTGCGATTTCTGATGGACTGGCTGCAATTGACCCATAGCTTTCTGCATCTACAAAAGCGTCTATTAGCATCTTGCCTGCTACCTGTGAATTGCTTGGTTCTACAGGGTGCTCATCATGGATGTCAGCAGGCATAGGCATGAACCCCTCTGGGATATCTACATTCTTGTAAGATTCTGCTAGCTCACTCATATATCTTCCTTTCACGAGCAGTAGTGGTCACAGAAGGCACAAAAGAGTGGTCATCCGGTTACGCTACTAGCTCCGTGTGTGCCAAGCGTCCAAATTGCGGCACATCACATCAAAACTTATGATTTATAAACATATAATATCACTTTTGTATAGATATGTCTAGCATAAGCTGACTGCACCACTCCATCATCAGTCACCTTCTGTGTTTTTTTGGTAAATATTGCATAAATATGTTACTATATATAAATGAAGTATACATCTGCGCATGAGGCGTTCGCTGGGCCAGAGGCTGCTGCCATCCCTGATGTGCCTGGTAGCGTATTACAGGCCGCTATAAAAGACCTAGAGTCCTTGGGCTGCACTGACCCAACAGACGCGCAGCTGGCCACTGCCGTGCGCCGTGCATCTACAGCCAGACACCCAGAACCAGCTAGCACAGCGGAACTCTTGCCAGCATACGACCCTGCCCTGCATAACGACACAGTTATAGCCAACCACCGCTTAAGGTTCCCTGCTAGCAAAGATATACGTGTGCCAGCAAGAAGCTACATGGACCATGACGACGTACAACAACTTGCCGCGATCGCACTCATGGAGGGCGTTATAAAGACGAACTCGGCAAGTACGCACTACACGCTTAGTACGCATGTATACAAAAGTACTAAATGGATGTTCCTCAGAGAGCTCAATCACACAACCGGCTCCTCACGCCTACCCGAACATCTCAGCAGCAGGTTAATAAAAGTGAATAAAGCCAACAGACGGCTAGCAGCAAAGGGCAAACCACCGCTTTCACAAAAAGAGGCAGGCGATTTAGTTGGCGTACCAAACAATATGACTAGTTTATTCAATATACAGACTGCCAGGCAGCTAAAATACCACACAGGATCGCTAGAGGACCCCGCCGAAGCACCAGGCACAAATGGCTCATCCGAATACAGCGGTATACGTCCAGTGCTTGGCATGGGCGTGCATACAAATCTTTTTAC
>CAZHOS010000025.1:0-9717 GCA_964534605.1 uncultured Candidatus Saccharibacteria bacterium | reverse complement strand
CATGCTAGACTGGGAGGCATGAACTATTGGAGAGGTAGACAGACGCAGCCATACCGGCCTGGGCAGACTGAGGCTTATAAGGTGAGTCGTAGTAAGATCGAGATGTTTTTGCGCTGTCCAAGGTGTTTTTGGCTGGATCAGCGGCTGAAGATCAAGCAGCCGAGTATGCCACCTTTCCTTATAAATAGCGCTGTCGACGAGTTGTTTAAGAACGAGTTTGATATATATAGGGCCAAGGGTGAGCAGCATCCACTGCAAAAGAAGTTCAAGGTAGACGCTAAACCCTTTGCACACAAAGACCTCGACACTTGGCGACATACCTTTACAGGCATTCAGCACCTGCACGAAGATACGAATCTGATGATATTCGGCGGGGTGGACGACGTCTGGATTAACCCCAAGGGAGAACTAATAATCGTCGACTACAAGGCCACGGCCAAGAAGAAAGAGATCACCGACCTAGATCCACCAGGTGGCTGGCACGATGCGTACCGCCGGCAGATGGAAGTCTATCAGTGGCTGTTCAAACAAAACGGCTTCCCAACCAGCGACACCGGCTATTTCGTGTACGCCAATGGCATACAGAATAATCCACGTTTTGACGACAAGGTCGAGTTCCGCACCAATGTCTTCCCGTACGAGGGTAATAGTGGCTGGGTGGACGAAGAGGTAAAGAACGTCAAGAAGTGCCTAGAAGGCGACATGCCCGCCAACGACCCAGACTGCGAACACTGCAACTACACTGCCGAACGCCTGAAGCTGACCCTCGAAGCTCTCAGGACAAGACAAAAGAAATAAGATGAAAGACGATGGAAAAGAGGAGCTAGATTACAGGGTGGTGAAGTGCTTTGTATGGGATCCTGAGCAGAAAAGGATACTATTATTGCTCAGAGGAGCAAAAGCTCCAACGCGGCCACTTCAATGGGATATGCCTGGCGGCATTTTAGAACAGGGAGAGGACCCTATGGCCGCGGTTTACAGAGAGATTATGGAAGAGACAAGCCTTAAGATTAAGGATATTGAAAAAATTTGTAGCAGCCCAGTAAGAGTGGTTAAAGTAGACAGTAGCGTCCACCAGACCGAGTGGACCCATTACCAAGCGACAGCCACATCTGACTATGTGAAAATCAGCTGGGAGCACGATGAGTACAAATGGGTCGTACCAGAAGAGTTTCTTGATCACATCGAGTACGAGCCCCAAAGAGAGGCGTTTTCAGAGCTAATGGGGGAGAAGTAGATGCACTGGCTCGTTTTTATGGCTGGGGCTATTATCATCAGGGCTTTTTACAGCGTGGCGGCAAAGTCGGCGACCAACAACGTAGATATACATCCTACAAACTTTTCTACCCTCTTCCTTGGCATTGCAGGCTTAGTAGGCTTTGCCGCTACCGCGCCTTTTGGGCTGCCAGACCTGTCTATTCTTGCAGATGAGTGGGTGTTGATTCTCTTTGTGTGCCTGACGATGGTGTTTGGCAATGTAATTTTTTTCTATGGCCAGAGGTCTATAGATACAGGCACCATCCAGGTCGCGCTGTCGTCCAAGCTCGTTTGGACGGCACTACTTGCTATGCCGATACTCGGGACTAGATACAGCTCCCTTCAGGTCATTGGCATGGTGCTGCTGGCATCAGCGATCTATCTGATCTCTATAGGAGTAAAGCATAAGGCTGAGATAAAAGGGATACTGCTCATAGGCCTGTCGGCTGTATCGTTTGGCCTAAATAGTGTGCTTTTGGCCAAGCTGTCTGATGTATCTAGCCTCAGCTTATTCCTGCTAATCACCTATCTAGGCACGGCCTTGCTGGGTGTGGTATTGGGATGGAAGCATCTTGCGAGGGATATAGATTATTTAAGAGAGAAGCCAGAGAAACTACTAGATATGCTCTATGCTAGCCTGACGAGTTTGGGCTACTTTATTGTTCTGTATATAACATTTAACGAGGCCGGAGAGGACAGAGGGCTGGTTTCGGTACTAACGAACGCACAGGTGGTGACGAGTGTGCTACTGGCAGCTTTTTTATTGCATGAGCGGGCGAATATGAGGCGCAAGATTGCAGCTGGAGCTATAGTTCTGATCGCTGCATGCTTAATTAGTGGCATCTAAGCGCTTATGCTTGCGTTTGGTCGGTAGCGGTGTGATTATTTGTAGGTCGGGGAAGCTCCTCGTACCTTAAAACCACACTGGAGATCCGCATGACGGACAAACAAGCTAAGCGAAAAGGGGTGTACGCCAGATTAATATGGCGGCTTACCGCGCAGCAGCTATATGCTAGATCAATGCTCCTTCCGGTTACCGCTGCTGTGTGTTTTCTGGTGATTACAGAAGCCGCTGATTGGTGGCTGTTTATCGGAATAGTAGTCGGTAGTAGCCTTACAGGATCGTTGCTGGCAGGCATGACAGTGAGGTCTCATCTAGATTCGCTTTACGGAGTGTACGTCGATAATCATCAAGATCTGGCACAGCACGTCTTTATAGAAAATTGTGAAGACTTAGCTATCGCTATGCGTCAAAAGGCGGTGCCTTTCGAGCGAATTAGGAAGAGCGATTGGGGCAGCCCCAAATCTTTTTACGCTTGGGCTCAGACGGAGATTGTGCGGCTAGAGTTGGGCCAAGAAGAGCCCTTTGAGCCTCCTTCTTTCGAGGAGATGTTTGGCAATGTCGATTTAGCTGCAGAGCCGGAGCGGCCAAAATCACTGGGGTCGCCTGCGCCTTCTGTTCGCAGACGGGCTAGAAGGCTCGAGCACTTGAAGACCGAAAAGGACCTGTTGGCGGAGATGGAGCAGCTAGAGGACGGGCAAGCTGTCGATGGTTTGTACCATAAGCATGCGAGAGATATCTAAGCCTGCACTACTTATCGCATACGTTGCCCCGCAAGACGGGGCGCGTATGTGATGGGGGTGTCTTCTCTTTACTGCCAGTGTGGTTATTTATTATAAATGTAGAATACATACAAATAGACAAAGCAAAAAGCCACCCCCGGAGGGGTGGCTTGGTTGCCTAAGCGGTTAGTGGATCTTTTCGTGTAGATGCTATAGACGGTCTGTGAACTAGCACTTATATCCGTCTATATACAGAAGATATGACTGTCTGCCTGCTTCTACCTCTGCAATGAACTGATCGAGTTCTTGCGGGCTGATATCCAGTGGCTCGCAGCTCGAGCTTACCCTTTGGCGGGACGTCAAGAGTCAGGCCAGCAATAAACACGTGATCATCTCCATCCGCGCAGCCTTTCTGAGCTTGAGCCCTGTTGTGGTGATCGATCATGGTCTTCTGTCTCCTCAGTCGGGCAGTCAGGCCAATCTACATCGGCTGTGACTTCTTCGCTGGAGCCGTACTCTTCGATGCTGAAGCCGCTTGGGTCTATCCCAAGCAGCTCTGACACTGCTTGGTCTTCGTTTACTCTTGGCATTTCAATCTCCTTGGTCGGTGGTGGTTGTATTGTGGACGAATGCGTCCATGAGGCTTGGGTAGCCCATAAGTTCTCCTAGTTAGTCGGGTTTATCCGTCTTTTGGGTCGAATAACGGTTTCTGTTGGGGGGGTCAATCTTGCTGTCTTGCTGCTTGTTCCACTGGTCTTCCTCCGTTGTTGGCCCACGCTCTTGGAGCACTCTAAAGAGATTCCCAAGAGCCAGGCTTTGCTCACTCCTGATCATCCTGCACCTCTTTGGTGCTGGGGTGCCTTGAGTGGGGTTCTTGCTGCCGGGTCCATTCTTCTGGGTTTCCACCCAAGATGCGAATGGCCAAGCGGGCGAGTGATCCTCCGAAGAGGAGCACAGCAAAGGCGAGTATTAATAGGAACATGCCATCGTCTAGTAGTGATCTGATCATTTCCTTCTCCTTGTTATAGGGCTTCGTTACCCTGTTGGAAGTCTCTGAGATTTTTCTTAGAGACACGGCAAATTTCTTTTAACCTTTCGATCTCCTCGGGATCAGAGCTTGAAGCTCTGCCCAATTCTCTGAGGTTTCCCTGGTGGGCTTGGACCATGTCGGCCCAAAGGTGCGTTGCCCCGTAGTTGGCTCGTACCTCTGCATCGAGTATTCTTTTGTCTCGCAGGATAGAGAGAGGGTTAAACCTTTCGTTATTCTCAAGCCGTAAATCTTGCAGAGAATCTCTGCGTCTGGTCTCCCAGGCTGGCTCTTTATCTAGTGTAGCCATGCCCTCAGGCAGGCCGATCAGGGCGCCTAGAATCTTACTGGACACTGTCTTCTCGTTTCTTCTGTAAAGGTCCGCATGAGGAGCGTTTCGATCGCGGTGCGATCAATGCTTCATGACATACGTGACCAGGAGTATGCGGTTATAACTAGCCGCTAGGCTTTTATAATTTAAAACTAAAATACTTATAATGTCAATAGTCTGTTATAATTTATCTTTGTAAAAGGAGTTTTTGTGCCAAAGCCATCAAGGAAGGAGAGACAGCAGCTTGCTAAGCTCAAAAGAGAAATCAGTAAGAACGAACTAAGAATCGACCGAACATCTCAGCTAATCTCTGCAAGAGAAGTCAAGGAGCGTATGCGTTTGAATGCTCGTGAGCACATAAGTACTAGGGCCGACATTCCTGCAGCTCGTGAACGCATAGGCATTAAGCCGGATATTACTGTGGCTGATGACATATGGGTTTACAGGCCTGTAATCTCTGTAGAGGGAAGTGGATCTAAAGCATGGAGGGCTGTGCCAAGTGGACAGACCGTTACGATGGCTAGGGAGTATAGCCCTGGGGAAATAGATGTTGAGCGTATAGTTAGACTACTTGCTAGGTCTATTTCCGTACAGGCTGATGGTCTTAATGCGAGCATCCTTGGAGTAAGGTTGGTAAGGGATTATCGCACAAAGGGAAGGGTGCGAATTGATTTAGCTACCCCAGAAATGGTCGAGACCATATCTGAATTTCAGAAAGATCTAGCTAGTCGGTTCAGTAACGACGGTATTAGGTTTGCAGGCCTTTCGGCGTTAAAGCCACATGTCAATCTGAAGCATGTGCCTCAAGACGATACTAAGAAATTCGAGAAAGATTTACAGCCAATAGTTGGAGGCTTCTTCTGCCTAGGCCAGGTACATGCAGAGATACGTTGAAAATACGGTAGATACTTAAGCTAGCAGCTAGAGCATTATCTTCATGATATGTATCCGGAGATGAGTTATAATTACCTAAAGATAAAGAGGTAGCACGTGCTCGACATACAATTCATCCGCGACAATCAAGAATCTGTTCAGAAGGCGATAGAGTCTAAAGGGTCGAGTGCTGATCTTTCTAAACTTTTAAAAATCGACGATCTACGGCGCGAGTTGATCGCCAAGATAGATGGTCTACGGGCAGAACGAAACGAGCTAGCTGCGAAGTCAAAGAAGGGCAGACCTTCCCCAGAAGACATCGAGGCTGGCAAGAAGCTAAAAACAAAGATCGCAGACATTGAGGCCGAGCTAGCGCCTGTGCAGGAAGCCTTCGACAACGAGATGTACCAAGTACCAAATATACCTAGCGAAGACACACCAGTTGGTGATTCCGAAGACCAGAATAAGATACTGCGCACATGGGGCAAGAAGCCAGAGTTCGATTTTGAACCCAAGCCGCACTGGGATATGTCCCAGTTTCTGGACGAAGAACGTGCCGTGCGTGTAAGCGGTAAAAGATTCTCTTTTGTTAAGGGCGGCTTGGTGAGGCTTCAGATGGCCCTCGTGCAGTACGGGTTCGATGTGCTGAGCGACGAAGACACCCTCAAAAAGATAGCCAAAGACGCAAAATTAGATGTATCAACCAAGCCTTTTGTGCCGATGCTGCCGCCAATGATGATGCGCACCGATGCCTACAGGGCTACGGGTAGGCTTAAGCCAGAAGAGGTGACTTTTAAGCTTGCTAATGATGATCTATGGCTAACTGGCAGTAGCGAGCACACGATGTGCGCCTATTATATGGGCGAGACACTAGACGAGGCAGATTTGCCGCAAAGATTCGTAGGCTACAATACGGCCTTTCGTAGAGAAGTAGGCTCCGACGGTAAGGATACTCGGGGTCTCATCCGTCAGCATCAGTTTAGTAAGCTGGAGATGGAATCTTTTACTACTCCAGAGACGTCCCGAGTAGAGCACGAGTTTATGATTGCTATCCAGGAGTACCTCATGCAAGCCCTAGAAATACCGTATCAGCTCGTTCTTAAATGCACATTCGATATGGGTGGGCCAAATGCTCGCGGCGTAGACATTGATGCCTGGATGGCCGGGCAAGGGCTTTACCGCGAAACACACACCGCAGACTATATGACCGACTATCAGGCCCGTGGTCTTGGCACCAAGCTCAGGCGAGCCAACGGCAGCAAAGAGCTGGTGCACACCAACGATGCGACAGCGTTCTCGCAGCGTCCTCTTATCGCCATCCTCGAGAATAATCAACAGGCAGATGGCCGGGTAAAGGTGCCTAAAGTCTTGCAGCCGTATATGGGCGGCCTGGAGTATATAGGGTAGGTGGTAGAGAAAGATCCAGCTATAGAGGCAGCTCTTAGACGGATTTTAGGCATACCAGAGGAAAGGAGAGGCCTGTTAGCTCGGAGTATGGTGGAGGGCATATATCATAAGAAGGCCGCAGATGTTAGGGAAGTACCCGATGACATGCAATTGCGATCAGGCTTGAATGGTCTCGATAGAGCTAGATGCATAAGAGATTTAAATCAAAGAAGGGACAGCAATGAAGATAGACATTAGTCACATACGCATAGACAGCAACCAAAAAGTAAACGACTACGTGCATAAAAAGATCGGTCGCCTCGAAAAGTTTGCTGGCCGCCATGCCCGCAAGAGCGCCCACGCCAAAGTGATCTTGTCAGAGACCAAGGGCAAGCTCAAAAAACCAACCTGCGAGGCCATTCTGGATTTGCCTGGTGCCACGCTAACAGCCAAAGAGTCTTACGACGACATGTTTAGCTCGATCGATGCCGTAGAGTCCAAGTTGTCTGTCCAGGTTCGCCGATACAAGCAAAAGCATTCGCCCAGCAAAAGTCGCCAAGCGATCCGCAAGTTTATGCGTCGCTCTTAAACCTCCTTTATTAAGGAGTAGCTTTTTAGTACAATAGCTAGGATCTAAATATTTCGTGTGTCGGAGGTGGGGACCGACAGACAAGTTAAGCGAGGGAAAATTGAAAAAAATCGTCAAGAAAGTACTAGGTGACCCAGAGGCCAAAACCCTCAAGCGGTATCAAAAGCGTGTCAAAGACATCAACAAGCTGTCTGGTGACATGCAAAAGCTCACGGATAAAAAGCTAGCCGCCAAGACAGAAGAGTTTAAAAAGCGCCTAGCCAACGAATCTCTAGATGCCTTGCTGCCAGAAGCTTTCGCTGCTGTGCGTGAAGCTGCCGAGCGTATTATTGGCCTTAGTCATTACGACGTACAGATGGTTGGGGGTATGACACTGCACGAAGGTAAGGTTGCCGAGATGCGTACCGGCGAGGGTAAGACCCTCGTAGCTACACTACCTGTCTACCTAAATGGGCTGACGGGCAAGGGAGTCCATGTCGTAACCGTTAACGACTACCTCGCCCAGCGTGATGCTGGATGGATGGCGGAGGTCTATAGCTTTATGGGCCTTAGTGTAGGTGTCATTATCCCGGACGCATCGTTTATCTACGACACAGAATACAAGGCCGAAGACGCCGCTGATCCAAGGATGGAGCATCTGCGACCATGCACCAGGCAAGAGGCCTACGCTGCCGATATTACGTACGGCACCAACAACGAGTTTGGCTTTGACTATCTGCGCGACAACATGGTGCGCGAAGGCGGTCAGCTGCGCCAGCGTGGGCTGAACTTTGCTATTGTTGACGAAGTCGACTCCATCCTTATCGACGAGGCTCGAACACCGCTGATCATTAGTGCCCCGAGCGTTACTAGTGGCACCAGCTACGAGCAGTTCTCGCGCATTGCCAAGCAGCTACAGCCCGAACACTTTATTAAAGACGAGAAGCGCAAGAGCGTTGTCCTAACCCCAGAAGGCGTCTCGCGTGTCGAGAAGCTACTTGCTATCGACAACCTTTACGCAACCGAGAACATCCGCACTATTTACCACATGGAGCAGGCCCTGCGCGCCCAGACGCTCTTTACCCGCGACAAGAACTACGTCATTAGTACCGATGGCGAGATCGTGATCGTCGACGAATTCACCGGCCGTCTACTCAAAGGCAGGCGCTACAACGAAGGTCTTCACCAGGCTATCGAGGCCAAAGAAGGTGTCGAGGTACAGCAAGAGTCTATGACACTAGCCAAGGTGTCTTTCCAGAACCTTTTCCGTCTCTACGACAAGCTGTCTGGCATGACCGGTACTGCCGCTACCGAGGCGGAGGAGTTCCAGCAGATCTATAAACTAGACGTTATCTGTATTCCGACTAACCGCCCGATTGTCCGCGATGATCGCCCAGATGCTATCTACAAGACAGAGGCTGCCAAGTATCAGGCGATCGCAAACAAGGTCAAAGAGCTACAAAAGAAGGGCCAGCCAGTCCTTATTGGTACATCTAGCATCGAAAAGAACGAGCTCATTAGTAAGCTGCTAGACAAAGCAAGCGTCAAGCACCAAGTACTTAATGCCAAAAACAACACCAAAGAGGCTCAGATAGTTGCCCAGGCCGGTAATAAAGGCGCCGTTACACTGGCCACCAACATCGCCGGTCGTGGTACAGACATTGTCCTTAGCGACGAAGTCAAAGAGCTAGGCGGACTATTTGTGGTTGGTACCGAACGCCACGAATCGCGCCGTATCGATAACCAGCTGCGTGGTCGATCTGGCCGTCAGGGAGACCCCGGGGAGACGCAGTTCTTTGTTAGTACCGAGGACGATATTATGCGCATATTTAACGGCGAGCGCATTGGATCACTGATGGGCAAGATGAACATCAACGACGACGTCCCGATCGAGAACAAGCTGATCACCAAAGCGCTCGAAGGCGCCCAAAAGAAGGTCGAGGGCTTTAACTTCGACTCGCGTAAACGAGTTGTTCAGTACGACGACGTCATGAACCGTCATCGTTTGGCGGTTTACGGCACACGCCGCGAACTACTAGAAGACACCGACATTAGTCGCAAAGTTAAAGAGTTCATTACAGAAGAAGCCGACCGTTTGGCGGCGCTGCCAGGCCAGGACGAAGCCTATGAAAAGCGCATTGTCGACACCTTTGGCTTTGACGACCCAACCCTCGACAGACTATTCGACGCCGAGGCCGACAAGTTTAAAGACGTGCTAGAACAAGAGGCCCTCGAGGTTTACAGTAGTAAAGAGCAAGTATTCGAGGTGGACATCCTGCGCGAGATAGAGCGCGATGTGTACTTCCAGGTGCTTGATAATCTATGGATGCAGCACCTCGAAAGCATGGATCACTTGCAGCAAGGCATTGGCTGGATGGGCGTAGGGCAGAAGGACCCGTTGGTCGAGTTCCGCCGCGAGGCCCAGATAGTCTTTGACAAGATGCAGGACACACTGCGCTACGAAGTAATCCGCGCCCTGATGCATGCCCAGCCGATTACACGCCAGCAGGCCTTTGGCAGCCCAACCGAGACCGAGCTGACCCGTGCAGCCCGCGCCGCAGTCGACAACGCCGATCGGATCGTTACTAAGGAAGAGACCAAAGAAGAAGACTTTAAGGATGTAAAAAAGAAAGAATCTGCCGCCATCAAGCGCATAAATAAAAAGAAGAAAGCTCGCAAAAAAGAACGCCAAAACAAGAAAAAGTCCCGCAA
>CAZHOS010000024.1:0-10831 GCA_964534605.1 uncultured Candidatus Saccharibacteria bacterium | reverse complement strand
GGGGTTCGTCATGAGTGGTTACTGAGCCGAAGTTGGTTATTTGAGGGGTTGCGTTTGGAGGGCCACCAGCAGCAAGGATTGGTGGCGGATTGTTATTAAGCCAGGCGACGGTGTTGGCGTATGTTGGTATTGCCTCCTCGGTCGTCACCCACAAACTGTGCTGCCAATCGCCGTCAAGCAACCAGTACCTGCCGATGCCTGGGCCAGGAGCAGAGTTATCATTAGTTGTCGTATCGGGATAGTAGTCCGTAGCGCACTGGCCGAGGACCTGATTATTGGCTGTATCGACAGGGCTGCCGTCAAGCGATACCATTCTGATCTCGATAGACATTGCTTCTGCTGTCATTCCAGCGGGCATTGGCCAGCGCACGCCTGTCCAAAAGTGCATAACCTGGCTCTCGCCTGTACCCGAAGTCTGCCACTGATTAGACTCATAAATACCATTACCGATGTCCGTGAAGGATACCGCACCTAAATTTTGATGACCGCTACCGAAAGGGTTGCCGTCGGGCCCCGCTACAAAATAGGCGCCCTTGCCGCTACCAAGGAAGTCTGACTGCTCTGGATAGTTGCCGTTAGTGCTAGAGCTTTGCCAGGATCCGTCAACAAAGTGGTGATACCCCATATTTCTGATCTGAATCTTAAAGTCCCCCTGAGGATTTGTGCCATTCATTGCAAATACTGCACATCGAAACTCAACATGGTCTATATTGGTACTGCCCAGGCCCTGCCACGAGCCAGAGTTGTGTTTTGCACCTTGTGCAAAGTCCCAACCCTGAGGCAACTTGAGTGGTGCGTCATGGGCGGCCCAATTTCCGTTACTATTTGTGTTAGGTATAGGGTTTAGAGGTGGGCTATCGGTAAGGCCTGTAGAGCGCGCTATCTCGTCTGCTGTATATGTAAGGCTGTTTGCGGACGAGGTGCCTTGATTGCTGTATGAGGCAAGCATTAAGCCTGTAATCATCAAGAAAGCAACACTAACTAGCCCTATTAAGGTATGCTTTTTTCTTGCATTAAATAAAGAGAAGTTTTGTGTGCGAGACATTTTTATCCTTTTTAAATTTTTGTTTGCGGAAAGTGTTTAGTGCTTATGATAATACACCGCCGGTGTAAAAGTAAAGGAATCCTAGTCGATACTGTATACTAACCACGCATGATTGAATGGATAATCGACATTATAGAATCTATTGGGCTGCTAGGCGTAGCCTTTTTGTCGTTCTTGGAAGTCGTAATCCCTATTATCCCCTCCGAAATAGTCCTGCCCTTTTCTGGCTTTGTCGCATCACGGGGAGACCTGGGCCTAATCGGCGTCATAATCGCAGCAACTGTTGGTTCTGTGGCTGGATCTGTGGTGTTGTATTACCTGGCAGATTGGTTTGGCTGGGAACGCATCCAGGCAATAGTGGCCAAGTACGGTAAATACCTTGGTGTTAAGCAAAAAGATGTCGACAAGGCAGCCGACTACTTTGACAGCCACGAAAACTGGTTTGTGCTATTTGGGAGGTTTATCCCAGGGGTCAGATCGGTAATTGCCATCCCAGCAGGTCTGCGCAAAATGCCGATAACTAGTTTTGTTATTATCAGCACCATTGGTGCTGCTGTTTGGAATATTATCCTTGTGTACGCAGGCTACCGTTTGGGCGAAGATTACGAGCAGATAGAACATTACATTGGTCCAGCATCAAAGATAATCGCAGCAATTGTTGTGCTAGGGGCGGTCGGCTGGATTGTGTATCGTCGACTGCAGGACAAAGAGTCTAGTAACTAGAGGTTCGCAGGAGCTACAAGACGTCTTTAAGGAAATGCCCTGTGTGGCTAGCCTTGTTTTTGGCAACGGCTTCCGGGGTGCCAACAGCCACTACCGTACCACCCCCCTCGCCACCTTCTGGGCCCATGTCTATCAGCCAGTCAGCGTTCTTGATGACATCTAGGTTATGCTCGATTATGACCATGCTGTTGCCTGTGTCTACTAGCTTGTGTAGGACATCTAGCAGCCTGCGTACATCATCCATATGAAGGCCTGTTGTTGGCTCGTCCAGTACATAGAGAGTTTTACCGGTAGCCCGCTTGCTGAGCTCGGTTGCAAGCTTGACTCGCTGGGCTTCGCCGCCGCTAAGCGTAGTTGCGGGTTGTCCAAGCTTCATATAGCCAAGCCCAACTTGCTGCAGGGTCGAAATCTTTTTGTGAATACCAGGATTGTTTACAAAGAATTTATCAGCTTCTTCGATTGTCATTTCTAATACATCGCTAATGGTCTTGCCTTTGTAGTGTATTTCTAGCGCCTCCGAGTTGTAGCGCTTACCGGCACAAACCTCGCAAGGAACAAACACATCCGGCAGGAAGTGCATCTCGATCTTGATCGACCCATCACCCTGGCAGTTCTCGCATCGTCCACCCTTGACGTTAAAGCTAAATCTACCTGGCTTGTAGCCACGGATCTTGGCCTCTGGCGTAGCGGCGAATAGATCACGAATTGGGGTAAAGAGCCCGACATAAGTGGCAGGATTACTGCGCGGAGTACGACCTATCGCTGACTGGTCGATAATAATTACTTTGTCTAGGGCTTCTGCACCAACTATATCGTCGTGCCGGCCAACTGCATGGCTGGCTTTGTTGAGCCTAACATGTAACTCTTTGGCTAATACGTCGTTAATAAGCGTACTCTTGCCGCTACCGGATACTCCGCTGACAACGGTCATGACACCCAATGGAATCTCTACCTCTATATTCTTGAGGTTATGTTCACGGGCGCCAATAATCTTGAGCTTGTTGGCCTTAGAAGATCGCCTCTTGCTTGGCGTGTCTATTTTTTTTGTGCCCGATAAATACTGCCCAGTTAGGCTGTCTTTTGTTTTGGCGACTTGTGCTGGGGTGCCGGCTGCAACTACCTTGCCGCCGTTAACGCCTGCCCCGGGTCCGATGTCTACGACGAAGTCGCTCTCGCGGATCGTGTCTTCGTCGTGCTCGACAACCAGTACACTATTACCGATATCTCGCAGGCGCTTTAGCGTACCTAGCAATCGGTTGTTGTCGCGCTGGTGCAGTCCAATCGATGGCTCGTCCAGAACATATAGTACACCCTGTAGTCCAGAACCTATCTGTGTAGCTAGACGTATGCGCTGAGCTTCGCCGCCGCTTAAGGTGCTGGCGCTACGATCAAGCGTGAGGTAACCCAGACCAACCTCGCCCAAGAAGCCTAGGCGAGCCTTAATCTCTTTGATTATTTGCTCGGATATTTTGGCCTTCGACTGGCTGAGCGATAGCTTGTCAAAGAATGATGTGGCATCACTGACAGACAGCTCGGTCACGTCGCTAATAGACGTATCGCCAACAGTAACGGCCAGAACTTCGGGCTTTAGGCGCTTACCCGAGCAGGCATGACATGGTTTTTCGACCATAAAGCGCTCGATTTCGCGGCGCATAAAGTCGCTGTCTGTCTCTTTGTGGCGACGCTCTAAGTTAGGTATAACTCCCTCGTAGGTAGTGTCGAAGCTACGTCCACCGCTCAGTGCTACTTTGTACTTTTGCTTGCCTGTGCCGTACATAACCTTTTCTATGTCTTCCTCGCTCAGCTTGCCGGTTGGCACTTGCAGACTAAAGTCGTGGGCTAGTGCTACAGCCTTAAGCTTCTTGAGTGTCCAAGTATCTACGGCCATGCGATTATATGGGCGAATGGCACCTTCGGCTATTGTTAGGTTGCCGTTCGGGATAACAAGCTCTGGGTCGACCTCTTTTTTGGACCCCAAGCCCATGCACGAGCCACAGGCACCATGTGGACTGTTGAAAGAAAAGGTTCGTGGCTCCATTTCTGGCGCCTTAAAATCTGGGAAGTTTGGGTTGTAGTAGCGCTGCGAGAACGAATGCTCGCTATCATCGTCATCTGCATCGACGACTATTAGCTGCCCCTCGGCAATCCCAAGGCCTGCCTCTACGGATTGGTATATGCGACTAGACTCTGATTCTTTATTAACTAGGCGGTCAACAACCACTTCGATACTGTGCTTGTATTTTTTGTCTAACGCTGGGAACTCTTCGAGAGCATAGATTACTCCGTCAACACGTGCCCTGGCGTAACCAAGACGAGTGTAGATCTCTGGGATATGGGCATGCTCGCCCTTTTTGTCGACAACGATCGGGGCAAGGATGATCAATCTGTGCCCTTGCGGCAAAGATTGTACTCCGCCGGCAATGTCCTCGATGCTCATACGGGTAATCGGCTTGCCGTCCGGACCATGGGCAATACCAACACGCGCGTACAGCAATCTTAGATAGTCATAGATCTCCGTAACTGTCGCAACAGTTGATCTAGGGTTGCGACTGGTTGACTTTTGGTCGATCGAAATTGCTGGGCTAAGACCCTCTATCTGTTCGACATTTGGCTTTTCCATGAGTCCCAAGAATTGACGCGCATAAGCACTGAGGCTTTCGACATAGCGTCGCTGTCCTTCGGCGTATATAGTATCGAAGGCCAGACTAGATTTGCCGCTACCAGACACGCCTGTAATGACAGCCAACTTATGCCTAGGTATCTCGATAGATATATCCTGTAAATTATGCTCTTTGGCACCAACAACTTTTATATAATCACTCAACCTGTTATCTCCAATTAAACGCACTGTACGCAGTAAAACAACTTATTATAGCTCCCCCCGGGCACTAGATTCAAGGCAGATGCACTATAGGTGGTAGTTACAATTGGCTGTATAGTTATTGTTATATGGAAAATAACGGCGATCAATCACTATGGCAAAGACTCAAGCAGAGCAAAGCGTTCACGGACGCTGCCGGTGTGACATTGATAATACTGTCCGGCCTGCTTGGGTGGCTGCCAGGACCTGGGGGAATCCCGTTGTTCTACGCTGGACTACGCTTTTTGGCGCTACATCACAAGTGGGCGCAAGACCTACTGGACTACTTCTCGCGCGAGGGGCTGCAGCTGCTAGACAAGCTCTTTCCAGAACGGCACAAAATAATGTTACTCTGGGACACATTTGTGATCATAGCTATATCACTGGCACTATATCTAACTATCTGGCGCGAGGGGCGACTAGTCAGCGTGCTAGGGTTTGCGATGTTTGTCTGGGCCTTGGTCGCCTTTTTGCGTAATCGCAACCGCTATACACGTGCCAAGAAAAGACTCCGTAGAAACTCTGACTCTTGACTTTTATATAAATTTGTAGTATTGTAAATATTAGTAAGAACCTTATGTAGGTTTTGGTGGATGTAGATGTGGGATCTATAGGGTACGTTTTCAATCAAACGGAGAACGTATATGGAAGCAGCGTTTATAGAGCTTTTGATAACTGGCCGCGTACCAGGCACTCAAGCAGACATCAATTTTGAAGCCTTTTTACAAGGCGTCGTTTTTGGACTCATTGTCCTTGTGATCATCAAAACCCTACTGTCTGTCAGAAAAGCAACCAAAGAAACAACTCGGACGAGCACCATAACCGAAAGAGCTATGGAGCTCACTCGCCCACAGGTCTACCGCCCCCGAGGACAAGTACTCGAGTCTTAGTCCGGTTCGGGCAGAATACTCTCGACGTATAGTTTAAGGTCCTCGAGCAAAGCCATCTTTTTGCTGTCGCTGGCAACTGCCTCGGCAGCTTTTTGTAATTGAGTAGAGAATTGCTCTATAGCTGGTGTACTACCTTGGTAAAACTTGGACTGCAAGTAGCTATGCCACTGCTGAGCTTCTTCGGGGTTTAGGGACCGCGGGAAGTTGCGCGCTTTGTATAGAGGCAGCAATGAGCCAAGGCGAGTGTCGTTAAAATCAAGCGATAAGTCGGCTAGGTTGTTTGCATCGGCGGACCGGACCTTGGCCATAGACAGCTTGTCGCGGTCATTAAAGAAACCTTCGTACAGCTGGGCGTCAACCGTAGACGGCTCACTAAGAAAAACTGCTTGGGATTGTTTGTGTTTGATCGAAAAAGCCTCTTTAAGCCGTAGGGCCAAGTCCGTGCTACGAAGCGCTTTGAGGTTCGCCTCGATAACGCCTTTGTCCAACCCCAAACGCTGCCAGCTATCCTTGTCTAACACCCCAAGCGGAGCAACAGCTGGTGATTTGTTAAGGGCCATTTTCTTAACAGGCAAGCGCGGAATACCAGAGTCCTTTTTGACAAAGATCCTCTCGCTCAGCTGCTGGGCGCTTAAGCTTTCGAGAGTTTTTGGGTCTTCGCGTAGATTGTAGACCAGCACACTGCCGGCCTGCTCTGGGTGGTCCCCAAGCGAGCAGGCGATTGTTGTGCGCTCGAACTCACCGCTATATCTGCCAGACGTGTACACAAACGGAGCCCCGTCCGACACAAGCTTGGCAACGGACTTCTTGTCTCGCATGCCTAGCAGGTAGTCGAATAGCTTGGGTTGGGCGTTCTTGATAAGTTTGGCCACCTCGATAGTCGCCCAAACGTCAGCATCGGCCTTGTGAGCATCACCGTGCTCGATGTTATTAACTGATGTGATGTACTCGAGCTTAACGGTCGTTACGCCCTTGCTGGTAAACGGCCACTCTATGCCACTCGGGCGTAGTGCGCGGGTCATACGTACCACGTCCATCAGATCCCAGGTGCTGCGCCCATCCTTCCACTGCCACTCGTACGGATCGTAGAAATTACGGTATAGCATATAGCGCATAAACTCGTTGTCGAATCGGATATTGTTGTAGCCAACGACAATCGTATTTTCAGTAGCTACGTGCTCGTCGAACCAAGCCAAGAACTCGGCTTCGGTTAGTCCGTCCTGATTAGACTGCTGCGGAGTAATGCCGTGGGTTAGCACTGCCCAGGGTTCGGGGATAATATCCTCCGGCAGTTTAATAAAGTGCTCGTCGATATCGCCGATTGGCTCGAGGTCCTTGTTGGTGCGTTGACCGGCAAACTGGATTATGCGCTGTTTGTGGGGGCTGACACCACTAGTCTCTAAATCATAGAAGTAAAACGTCATGACGCCTGACCACATCTTCTACTCTTGCAGCAAAGCCGCAAGGCTTGAAGCTGTTCTCGGCCATCTTTGGCAGTTTTGATTGCGGGACGCAGTCGGAGTGCCATATGCACGCCTCCTTTGCGTGTCCTTACCAAGAACTGCCAAATATGGCTCGAGTTAGGTGCCATGAAAATCACGAGCCACGCACCTCAACTTTGGTGTCTTTTTTAGGATTGAGTCTCATTGATATGTATTCTAGCAGCTTGGGGCTATGTTTAATTCTTTTTAAATAAGTTTTTGTTGGCTTTTAAGGTTCCATCTTTGTTCGTAGGCTTGGATGTCGAACTTGCGTTTGAGGCCAGCGTAGTTCATGTAGCGGATCTTGCCAAATACTGAGCGCTCTGTCCAGCCGCGGTCATGCACGCCAGCTACACTCCACATAATGCCGCAATACCCGTTAGGATCACCGCCGTCAATCGAGTAGAAGTCGTTAAGGTAGATAAGTGTATCTATGGCAACTTGAGGGTCGGGGGTCCATTCTAGCACCTTCTTGGCCCAGTACATCCGCATGTAGCCGTGCATCTTGCCGACAGATCTGAGCTGATTTTGAGCTGCATTCCAAGCGAGATCATGCGTCTGAGCGTCCTCTAGCTGCTGCTGACTGTAGATGTACTCGCGCTCGTCACTACTGTGCTCTTGCAAGGTTTGTCGGGCCCAGTTAGGCGCGCCACTAATGTTACGGTAGCTAGGGGTGTGCAGGCAGTAGTTGTCGGCCAGCTCTTTGCGTATAATCATCTCCTCTAGCAGAACATCTGCGCCTTCTCTAAAGCTTGGGTTGCTAGTAGCGGCCTCCTCGACTATCAGTGCTACGCGTAGCGAGCTAATCTGGCCATAATGTAGATAAGGGCTCAGACCACTCAGCCCGTCTACTGACGGCTCGTTGCGACTGCCAGCATAGCCTTTGAGCCCATCTGCCACAAAGCTCTCTGTATGCTTGAGGGCGGCAGCCTCGCCCGATGTAACCTCTACCTTGGTGCCGTTGCTTTGCAAATGATCAAGCGCGATAGATTCTAGCTGAAGCGGGCTTGGGTAGCTAGGGACATTGTCCTGGGGCTTAAGTGCAGCAGGTTCTATTAAATACTCTGGTAGTTTGCTGCTGATCTTTGGTCGTATGGTGCGAGCGGCATATTCTTGCTTGTTGCTGGCTATCCACACAGGAACTACATTATGAGTATCGACGACCTCTACCTGCACGTCTAGATTGCTAGCTAAGTCTTTCTGTAGCTTGCGTGGGCCTCTTAGAGGGCTAAAGTCCGTCACCAGTGCCGCCGCAGACATGTCTTTTAAGTAATCGGCTACTGCTGCTAGCGGACTAGAGCCAGAGGCTATAACCACGAAAGGTATATTAAAACCCTGCAGATCAGACCGGACCTGGCGTAGGCCTGCGATCATGAATTCGTAATGCTCGCGTGCACGCTGCCCCGAGTGCTCGAGCATACAAAATAGCACCAGAACGTGCGTATTGTTGGCCAGCGCCAGCTCTTGTGCCCTTAGTAAGGAGTGATTATCCCGCACACGCTGGTCTCGGCTCATCAAATATACAATCGGTCCGCTGGTGCCAATGGGCTTACTATTGAGCGCCAGGTGTCTCGAGATCATAGCTACAGCGTAATGCGACCAATCTCGGGATCGCCAAAGACTACTGCCTGGCCTGGTTCGTATCCCATCGAGTCTAGCTGCTTTAGTATGCCAAATTTATGCATTATATCCTCCAGTCGCTGCACGGAGTGAAAGTCATCAAAATATGTCTTTTGGGCGAAGGTCTCTATCTTGGTGCCGGTAATAATAAACCGCTTGGACTTCCGTCTGATATGCCAGGAATCTTGCTTTTCTGTCTGGCTAAGCTCGAAGACATGTATGTCGTCCGACCTCTCTTCGACCTCCTGCTGGGTCTTTGTCTGCAGGGTTTGGCGTAGCTCGTCTAGCAAGGGCTCGATACCCAAACCAGCTTGTGAAGATATAAAGTGCACTGTTTTATTTTTGGTTAGTTTGACGAAGTCTTTTTGGAGCATCGTTTGAATATCGTCGTCCAGGCCTTCGCATTTGGTAAATGCGATCACCTCTGGCAAACCAGCCAGTACCTCGCTATATTTCTCTAGCTCGCTACGAATGGTCTGATAGCTACCTAGAGGATCGGCTCCGTACACATCTATGAGGTGCAGGACGGCCTTAGTACGCTCGACATGGCGTAGGAAGTCATGCCCCAGCCCCTTGCCTGCATGCGCGCCCTCGATAAGTCCCGGTATGTCTGCTAGCAGTATCGACTCGCCGCGATGATCGACCACCCCTAGATTAGGGTTAAGGGTTGTAAAGGCGTAATCGGCAATCTGCGGCTTGGCATTGCTGACAACGCTCAGAAAAGTACTCTTACCTGCATTAGGCAGACCTACAATAGCTGCGTCGGCGATTAGCTTTAGTTCTAGACGTAGCTCTTTATGCTCGCCGGGAGTGCCTCGTTCGGCAACCTTTGGCGCCTGACGTGTGCTGCTTTTAAAGTGGGCATTTCCAAAGCCACCCATGCCACCCTCGGCTGCCACGTAGCGCTGCCCTGGCTCTGTCAGGTCAAAAAGTAGCTGACCATCATCATAAAACTGTGTACCTACGGGCACCTCTACTAGTTCGTCATCCGCAGAAGGACCACGGCGGTTCTGGCTAGATCCGTCTTTGCCGGCACGTGCTTCGACTAGCTTTTTGTAACGGAACTTGGCCAGTGTATTGACGCGCTCGGACGCTACAAAAACGACACTCCCACCAGTACCGCCGTCACCGCCATTTGGGCCGCCTTTGTCTTCGTACTTTTCGCGCCGAAAGCTGACGACACCATTGCCGCCGTTGCCGGCTTTGACCTCTACAGCTACATTATCTATAAACATGTGGATATTCTAACACTTTCCACCCCAGTTATCTTTAAAACTGTTCTAGCTCTTTACAGAAGGGTTGAAAGCCTGGACAAATGAAAAACCGCTAGTGCGGTTTGTTTGTTAATAGGGCGATGATAATTAGTTTTACTCCAGGCTGGAAGATAAGGAAGAGCCAGACGAGCTGACATAGGGTTATTAATAGCTTTAGGAATGCGAAAGACCTCGGATGTACCGAGGTCTATGGTTGATAGAGAGACTTTGGGGGCCCCTTCTGGGGAGCGCGGTAAAATGCGCTCGACCCAGAAGAGGTTGACTGCTGCAATGAGCCCTGGAGTCAGGTGCTATGGTGGCAGACTTGTGCAAGATGTACCCGGCGTACGTCATTGGACGCCAAAGTATACCTTGCAGTAATTTTACTCTTTAACTACGGGTTCAAAGACTGAACCAGAGAGTTTAGAGGAGCGAATCTCGCTCGAAGAATTTGCGCCGCCGAAGCGAACGCACGCTCGTTACTCGCTAAGGAGTTCTGTAGGTAATGCTCAGCCTATCAGGCTAAACAATGACCTCGTTTTTGAGCTTGGTTTTCCATGGGCATTTTCTCGAAAGAAAAGTGGCTATTCAGTTTGTTTGTTCCCCTAGGGCCCTAGGTGTAAGGGCTCTCCGAATCTGTGAAGCATCTCAGTCATGAGAGCTCAGATCTTGTTCGCGCCGCTTGGGCCGACGAGGAGGATGCTGTCAGGGTTGTAATCGATGTTCGGTGACGAGCCCATACTGGGCGGTGAATGGTTTTTCATGCGAGGTTTCTCCTCTAATAGCACCAGACGAATTTCTGGTGACATCTACAAGCACAGTGATGCTCATGGATGTCACCAGAATTAAACCTAAAACAATAACGTATAATTCTTCAAAACTTTTATACGTGTCGTTAAAACACGTGTCTCGATCTATCAACGTACACCTAATAATTTAGGATTACGTATATATTAACA
>CAZHOS010000023.1:3513-13847 GCA_964534605.1 uncultured Candidatus Saccharibacteria bacterium | reverse complement strand
GTCGCGTCATATGATGCTATTGAAAGAGCTGTATTATTAAGCGCATTATTTAAATTCGAAACATTACCGACATCCCAATCAGCAAGACTATGAGTAAATGATGTCGCCCCACTAAGAAAACGATCCATGCTGCCTATTCTTGAAGTATCCCAGCCGCTAATATCAGCGTTAAACGAGCTTGCGCCGTTAAACATCTGTCGAGCACCGATAGTGATAGCTAGGTCATTATTGAGAACCCAGCCAGATATATCGCTGTTGAAGTTTGGCTGATTCTGGAACATGCTGCGCAGATTAGTCGCACCAGAAATATCCCAGCCACTAACATCTCCGGAAAAATTAAAGCCATTTTGCATAAACTGGAAGAAATTCTCTACATTACTAACGTCCCATGTAGAAATATCACCATTAAAGTTGCTTTGTTTAAACATGCGCGCCATAAACTGTATTGTGCTTGTGTCCCACATAGTCAGATCTGGTTGAGTTACAAACGTCGTTCCATCAAACATATCATTCAACTGTGTTGCTCCACTTAAGTTTGGACCGTCGAGGGCATTGATCTCAAAATTAGGCAGATCTTGAAATGCACCGTTCATTGCCTCCCAAGCAATATTGCCCCACTGCTCTACAGAAAGAAGTTTTGCCCTATCTCCACCGCCACCCATCTGAATGCGCGGAAAAGCACCATCGATAGCAATAGTGTATGTGTTTGCCCCCGTAGTGGTCGCTGAGCCAGAAGGAGTGAATGACATTACTCCCAATCCCGTGCTGTTGAACACTGTGGTGCAGCTTCCATCATACGTATGTACGATCTCACCAGAGAGCGCTGGAGACCCAGCAGATACAGCTTGATCAATACAGCCATCACCCCATTCAATCGTGGCGTTATATCCACCAGCGGCAGTAGCAATCCTAATTGCTGCCTGATCATCATTCGAGCTACCTACGTTATCAGTCTTCCAAGTAGTGATAAAGGAATCGGCGGTGGCTCCGTGTGTGGTTGTAGACGAGAATACTAGCACTAATATAGATATTACTATTGCAAACAAAGTACGATTGGTGATCTTTGCGAAACTACTCACTAGGCGTATTCCTTCTACTCACGTTATTAGAGCTATTTCTTAAATAATAACATAAGCTACTTCGAGCCAACAGTATCTTTCTGGATTTAACCAAGAATTAATCCTTACTCTTGAAAACTTGCTTTCAAAGATGTAATTTCGGGCCTGCATAATGTGGTGGAGCTGAGGTATTACTGCTGGCCGTCTGCTGCTGTTTCTTCTGAAGGTTTTGGGTTATTGCTGGTGTTGCGGGCGCTTATGGCCATGCCGAGTAGCACTGCGCCACCGAGGACGAGGATGCCACCGATCCAGTTGGGTGTAGATGAACGTCAAGGAGTCCTTGTGCCGTCCCAAAAGGTCGGACTCGGCTAAAGCTCAATCGAAGATGTAGGAGTTAACGCTCCTATCAAGGCCCGAAAGCACTCCGTCTAACGAATCCATCGTTAGCGAGTGTGAGTAGGGTCTTCTTTCTTTCTAAGCTTATTCAAACTAGCACTAAACTAGTTCTAATCTCGTAGACCAAGCCCAGCCAAGCATAAGCACTATCTAAAGGATGGTGTTTTTGTTTGGCTTTTGCCTTAATGCCTCGAACCTAGAACTCCGCAGGAGCAGGTTTGTGATTCTGCACAACATATAAGAAAGCAACTTTAGCTACTCTTTTTTTGCAAGATGAGAGGACTGGATAGACAATTAAGTTGCGCTAAGTAGCACCTGCAGAGGATGCACCTCCCCACTTTTTTAACGCCATGATCAAGTTGCTTAATTGCGACTTAGATTTTGCTGAACCTCAATAAACAAGTAAAATTTTAGATATAAAAGGATTTAAGGTTAAGGCTGGATTTATCATGAATAAGAAAAAAATATCACTCTTCACTTTAGCAGGCTTGGCCTCGGCTTTGGTGCTTGGAGGAAAAGTCATTACAAGTCAAACAAAGGCAAGCCCACAACAGCAACAACCAAACATTGTGTATATTATGGCGGACGATCTTGGCTATGGCGACCTAGACGCTACTCATATGCCAAGAAGTTATGAAATTTTGCAAAACGATGGAGCTCAGATTGACTTTCACTCACTACAAAACTGTGCCCCAACTCGTGCTGCGTTGATGACAGGCAAAGATCCTTCTAGGCTAGGTATGCACGGCGTTGACCAGATAATGTTTATGCAGCAAGAAGGCTTCGGTGTCGCAGAAGAAGAAGTCTTGCTTTCAGAACGCTTGGACGATTTAGGTTACGCAACTGGTATCTTTGGTAAATGGCACCTTGGCATAGCCGAAGAGCAACACCCTTTGAATAACGGTTTCGACGAGTACGTTGGCTTCCTGCACGGATGGATCCAATCATATGGAGTCAAAGAAGACGGTACTGCCTACGATGACTTTACTTTCGGTCATGACCATCACGGAAAAAAAGAAAACGTTAACGGCGTGAAAACACTAACAAGAAATGGTCACGATCTTGAGGCTAATGGGGTTCCACTACACTCCCAGACGTATTCGACATTCTTATTCGGCAATGCTGCCGAAGCGTTCATAAAAAACAAAGCTAGTGACGATAACCCATACTTTGCCTATGTACCGTTTAACGCCCCGCACACCCCCTACTCGGCACCCCGGCACTACGTTGATCTATATAGAGATGAGTTTGGTATAACTGATGACGACTTTTCGATACTAATCGAGCGAGAAGATGATGTATTGTCTGTGCCGTTTCTATACGACTTCCCAAATACTAATGAAGGCAACGATCAAAAAAAGCGCTTAAACGATGTGCTCTACTACGCTTCCGTCAGGGCAATGGATGATGCAATTGGCGACTTATACCAAACTGTTCAAGAAACTGGTGAGGCAGATAACACTATCTTTATGTTTTTGTCCGACAACGGTGCAGGAAGCACCATCAATGTGGTTGGCGATAACGGCCATCTAAGGGGTGGTAAAGGCTCTGCATACGAAGGTAGCAGCCGGGTGGCAAACTTTACTGTCTGGCCTGGTCAAGTTCAAGGAGGTGGAGACATTGACGATAAAGTATGGATCGGTGATCTATATCCTACATTTATCGAGGCAGCCGGTGGTGAGGTGCCTCAAGGTATCGATGGCAGAAGTGCGCTCGGTGTACTACAGCAGTCCAACGACGTTAATCGAAATGCTAATGGCGTGTGGTTAAGAAACGGCAATAGCGCAGAGTTTGTTAGCCACATTAGCAAAAAGATGCACCGTGACACGCTTAATCCTGACGGCAGTGTAGCTACTTATACTGACGTCGCTCGAATTGCCTTCACTAACCACAACCAGAAATATATTAGGACTGTTAACTTCCAGAGGTTATCCGTCGTTGATGCCGATGGCAACGAAACACGACCACTCGTTCTTGATGCCGATGGCAATCCTGTGGCTGATATATCGGAAGAGCTGTATATAATTGATGATTCTAAACCATTGGCAGGAGAAGACGTTAACCTAGTGAATGAGCCTGCTTATGCCAATGCGCTTCAGCGAATGAGAACTAAATTTGATCGTTATGGTTTTGACGGAGCTACAGGAGATGCCTACTTGGCCGAGATGAAGACTTTCTATTCAAACCCAACAATACCTCAAGAATTCTATGATTTATTTGTTGAGCCTGATGAGTGGACAAGCTATGACGGTGACGGCATCTACGAAGGAAGTGTCCTGCATAGCAATATTTTCTAGTCTAACGCTATATATTAGCCGGCCTTGTTGATGCTAGGCACAGCACGGTGATTTATATTTCTATGAATAGACTGGAGGTGTATATTAATCGCTACCACCTGCAAGCCAACGTCTAAAATTATCCTAGGTACGACCGGGCTAATGCTAGAAGCTCGTCTTGTGTTAGGTCTTATTGCTTTAGATTTATTAACGACAGTCTCTCTAAGTAATAACCTCGAATGTCGAACAAAATCTTCTTTACCTATAGATGGTATGGCAAAGATTGTGACAATTAGGTTATGTCTATTATCACCATAATAGCAACCCTGCATTCTCGCACCTACGACTGCATGGGAGGCAGAATTAATCTCTTTAGATGTCGGTGAGCCCTGCCAGTGAAATAATATCTTTGGCCTCTTTACTGGCAAGAGAAGTTATAGAAAGACCTGGATTACTATCTAGTGCTTTGTCTGCAATCCAAGTGCCAAGCCTATACAGCATCCATTTTTCTCCCTTGACTTCACCGAACTTATAATCAAAATACTTTCTGGAGTTAGGGTCGTTATTCTGCTGCTTTACTAGGCTAAGCCACCCGTGCATAGTCTCGTCGTCCTTATAAACCGACCACGGTGGAGTAGTTTTGCCATATTCCCGCTCGAACACCGTTGCTACACCCTCTAGCACCCCATCCTCCAAGAGTGTCGTTGGTACCATTGTAGGGTTTTCGTCCGACCATCCTTGAACGGCGTGGTAGCACTCGTGTAATACGGTGGCCCTTAGGTTTTTAGAAAGTACCCCCTTATCTTCAAAGCCAGGATCATAACCAATGCCAAGTAGCTTAGGCCTGAGCAATGTGCCCCCTGTGCCGTGATGAACCGCAAATCTCACCGTGTTTTCTGTGTCTGAAGCATTCTCTGTAAGCAAATCTAAGTTATTCTTAATTGCAAACTTACGGATTCGACCACGAAGCATGACCCCCTTGATAGGTGTCTCATCTGTATTTACCTCACAAATATCCCAGGATCTCATGATTGTATTATATCAGTAGCAATTTACCAGCTACTAGTGTTTTGTCTTTGATCATGAAAGTTGATTGGATACCCATAACCTGCTCCACGACTCTGCCAGCTGAGTAACTGCTTTTTGGTGGACGAGGGCGAAAATAGCTGCCCCCTCATGCAGGCACAGTAAAAATTACATTTATACTTCGTACTTAAAATGCGCTATAGTTAATTATTATCACTTGAACCAATAAGAGGGAGACAGCAATGATCACAGGACACAGTATGAAGGCAAAGAAAAAAGTAGAGATAGTTAACCCTGTAATTACTAAGACTAAGAATGGCCGATTCATGGCAAAAGGTGGATGCCCTGAAACCGACGGTACTGTTTGCGCGTTCTTGTCTGATGAGGCTGCTAAAAAAGCTATCGAAGACGGCGTAGCTACAAAGGGCTACTAGCCCCTAGAGCTTAGATTAAGCAGAAACAGCACCACTATTGGTGCTGTTTTTTAGTGCCACTACACCGCACAATCCTTACAGACGAGAATAGCTTTCAGGTAATAAATGTTAAGCTATAAGCATGAGCAAGATCTACTATATTAGACACGGGCAATCAGAGGCCAATCTGCAGCAGATATTCGCTGGCAGCCGTATAGACTCGCCTCTTACAGAGCTTGGCAGACAACAAGCCAAAGCAGCTAGTGCAGATATCAAAGCACGCGGCCTAAAGTTCGACCACGTCTATGTATCTCCACTTGCCCGCGCCCAAGAAACCTGCCAGATTATCCTCCAGGCGATCAATCACAAAGACACCCCTATTACGGATAAGCGCCTGAAGGAATACGACATGGGTAGTCGCACCGGCTCGCCAAATATAGGCTATCTATCTGCTGTTGAGCTGCAGAAGAGTGACGAAGCCGAGAGTGCTGCAGACTTCCGCCTGCGCGTTAAGACCTTTATGGACGAGGTGTCTGCGCTAGAGGGCACCGTGCTGATATGCGCCCATTCTTTTGTGCTACGAATGATACAGACAATTATCGACGATGCCGAACCTACAACCTTCTGTGACATCCAGCAGGCTAAAAACGCTACCTTAATAGAGATAGATTACTCCACCTAAATATTATAGCGACAAACAAAGTGCTATCATAACCCCATGACACAAGCAGATTTACGCGTGGCCGAGGAGCATCTAGCCAAACAAGATCCTATTCTGGGAGCCATCATAAAACACCAGGATATCCAGATTAGGCAGAGCAGCCATCACTACTTTCGGTCTCTATGCGCATCCGTTATAAATCAACAAATATCCGTCGCTGCAGCAGCGGCAGTTCGTGGACGTTTTGAGGCTAAGACGAACTATGACCCAGCAACCATACGGTCCTTGTCTGTAGACGAGCTAAGAGGCGTCGGCCTATCGAGGCAAAAAGCCAGTTATGTGCAGGATATTGCCAGCAACTTCTTGGCTAATCCAGATGTGTACGAACAGCTAGACGCACTAAGCGATGGTGACGTAACTGCAGAGCTAACAAAGATACGTGGCATCGGTGTATGGACAGCGCAGATGTTCTTGATGGACTCGCTAGGGCGACTTGACGTCTTTGCGCCAGATGATTTGGCGCTACAAAAAAGCATGGTAGCCATATACGATTGGGATGTTACTCCTCCCAAAAAAGAACTGATAGAGTTTGCTCAAAAATGGTCGCCGTATAGTACGGTTGCCTGCTGGCACCTCTGGCACTACATCAGCAACCCAAAAAACGCCTAAATCACGCCTCTAACTTCTTAGAGTGTTGCGATATACACATTAGCTGCGTCTAAATTGGTACAAGCTACATAACATATGTTTTGTAGCATCTTTTGCGGCCGCCACAACCAGGTAGACTCAAAAGAAGAGCAAGCAACCAACGTACTAAGGGGTATAGAATGGATGACACCAGAGACATTATTAACACGCTGGAGGACTCGCTGCTAGATCTAGACGATCATTAACAACAACATTACTATCATTGTTGCTGGTCTGATGCTAGCCTTTGCCATAGCTTTCGGCCTTGGTGGGCGACACGTCGCGGGCAAGATTGTTGACGATGCCTACAAGTCGTTCAAAAGAGGTAGGCTAACAGGCGCCAAGCGCAAGATACAGTAAGGCTCGACCTACTATTAAATACAATAGCGCCCATTTAGGGTTCTATTGTTTTTAAGCTCGGTTTAAAAACCAATCTAGTCCAAAATGATAGAATATAGATATGAACGAGATAAAGTGTCCGCATTGCGATAAGGCTTTTCAGGTTGACAAGGCTGGGTATGCCAGCATCCTCAAGCAGGTACGTGACGGTCAGTTCGAAAAAGAGCTGCATGATCGTCTAGCCTTGGCAGAAAAATCCAAAGACGATGCGGTAAAGCTGGCAGAGGAAAAAACCAAGAGCGAGCTACGTACAGAGTTTGTCCAACTGCAAAAGAAGCTGGCCGAGTCTGAGGCCGAGAAGAATACCCAGATCACTAAGCTGCAGGCCAAAATAGACTCATCCGAGACCGAGAAGAAACTAGCCCTGACCGAAGCCGTCACCCAGCTAGAAAAGGAGCGTGACACACTCGTCAACAAACTAGACAACAAGGACAACGAACAAAAGCTACTAGAAAGCAGCATGCGCGAACAGTACGAGACAGAGCTAAAGACCAAGGACGAGCTAATAGATCGTTATAAGGACATGAAGGCACGCCTGAGCACCAAGATGCTAGGCGAGAGCTTAGAGCAGCACTGCGAAATAGAGTTTAACAAAATTCGCGCTACGGCCTTCCCTACTGCTTACTTCGAAAAGGACAATGAAGGCGCAGAAAAAGGCAGCACCAAGGGTGACTACATCTACCGCGAATCTGACGAGCATGGCAACGAGATTGTCAGTATTATGTTCGAGATGAAGAACGAAGGTGACGAGACAGCCAGCAAGAAAAAGAACGAGGATTTCCTGGCTAAACTAGACGCAGACCGCACCAAGAAGGGCTGCGAATACGCTGTACTAGTCACTCTACTAGAGGCAGACAACGAGCTATACAACTCTGGCATAGTTGACGTCTCACACCGCTACCCCAAAATGTTCGTGGTGCGCCCACAGTTCTTTATACTTATCATCACTCTGCTGCGCAACGCTGCTATGGCATCACTAGAATCTAAGCAAGAGCTGGCGCTGGTACGCGCCCAGAACATAGACATCACCAACTTCGAAGATAATATGGAGAAGTTTAAAGATGGCTTTGCTCGTAACTACGAGCTAGCCGGACGCAAATTTGGCGACGCAATTGAGGGCATAGACAAAACCATCAAACAATTAGAGAAGACCAAGGCTGCACTGATTAGCAGCGACCGTAATTTACGACTAGCGAACGACAAAGCCCAGGACCTAACCATCAAAAAGCTTACCCGCGGCAACCCCACCATGAAGGCAAAATTCGACGATCTATCCAAAAAGAGTTAGCCCAGGAATTTTGGTAAGACCATCTTGCCGATAGCAAATGACCCAGCTACTCCGTCTTCTATCCATTGCTGACCGTCAGTTGTAAAGCTTGCTTCTACTCCCCAGTCGTATTTACTGCTGACTGCTGTAGCGCCCTGCATAGTAACCAACTCCTGCATATCCTGTATAGTCTTGTTAAAAGCTAGTGAGTCGCGTCGAAAATTCTCTACATCTACTAAACTTCCGTCTAACGTAAATCTATATTTGAACTTTCCCACAACTTTCTGGTGGCCCGCCTCGGTTCCGCTTAGAAGTTGGTAGAGCTCGTCACTTAGCTCTATGCCATTATCATAATGATCTATGATACGTGCGATATTAGTTGGCATAAAATCATGCTTGTACGATCGTAGCCTAATCGTAGTACTTCCACCATTTTGCCAAGTGTAGGGAGTGAATATCGTCGGATTCATGCCACGTAGCCAGACACCCTCTGGTGTAGTAGGGTCAAGCGCAGAAACCTCTTCTTTATTTGCAGGGAGGTTATTAGGCGTATTCATAGTTTAACAATAACACGTAGTTGTTTTATATACAAAAACATAAATTAAATACTTAAAAGGCTAAAGTTGCAGTAACTATGCGATGATCAGAGCCGACGTCACCCGATACTCGGACGCCCAGCAAATCTATGCCTTCGTCGTAGAACACATGGTCAATTCGCATACACAGCGGCCAGCCAGCAACCGCGCCGTGCCAGCTGCAGACGGGACTATTGTTTAGTGCAGCCAAACTGGTCCGGGGGTTTATCTGCTGTATAAAGGACCGAAGCTTTGGTGAGAACACAGTGCTATTAAAGTCCCCGCCTACCAAAACAGGTAGCTCCTCTTTAACTATCACACTAGCTAAAGTGTCGAGAGCTTGCTGACTCTGCGCATTAACCTGCGGTGTAATTGGTGGCAATATGTGTGCGGTATAGATAACCACATCTGTACCAGGCAGATCGACCACGCTCCGCAGCACACCCATGCCCCCGCCGAGACTAACTGTCTCTGCGCTAAGCAACGGATACTTGGATACAATGCCAACTTCTGAGCCAAAGGCGCTATGTCCACTCGTGCTTATTGCGCTGTAGTCAAACCCCAAAATCTGCTGGTAGTACTCTATATCTGCCACCACAACTTCTTGCATAGATATTATGTCTACCCCTTGCTGGGCAAACACAGCACCAGCAGAATCGAGATCGTTATTGGTATAGAGCTTGTTATAAGTCGCGTAATGTAGAGTATTGCTGTTACCCTGAGCTACTGTCTGCGACGGACTAAAGACCGTGTATATGTGCAGCGTATTGGTGGCCAGCAGAGCGACAGCCAGCAGCCAAGGCCAAACTGTGTCTGGATTAAACAGCCACACACTCGGTTTAGCTTGGGGCAGCCTAATTCTAAGTATCAGCAGACCAACCAATGCTACCGCTGCAGCGACTGTAAGTAACGGTGCCTGACTAATAATAATCTCTAGCAGCCAAGCTTGGACGTAAAAGGCGATCAATAGTAAAACCAAGCCTAAAACGACCATAGTGTAGAGGGCTGTGGCTACTTTGTGAAGCATATGCATCAATACAGTATACTGCGCACGCTAGCAAGGCGCCATAGTCGTTGTGAAGGATTAATAAAAACCTATGAACAGTAAGGCAAACCTCTTACTCTGGGGTACCGACCTCTGCGAAGATCTCTTGGAGTAGTTGTTGGTTAGCTTCGCGGATGGCGAATCTGCAAGACAAAAAGAAGCTATGCGTAATCTTTCCACTGAGATTAAAAGATACTCTACAGCCATCTTTATTCCTGTACCTAAAGTCCATCCCTTCGTTATTTTCGAACAGCTCTGATTGATTAAAAGTAACCGAATTGTCAATAATTCTTTTAATAGCTGTGTTTGATCCAGGATAGCCAATACGACCAACATCCAAAGAACAACTACTCTTCCCCTCCCCAAACTTCTCTTGGGTAGTGAAGCAACCGTTGGTGATCTCTAGCTCTAGGCCTGTTTCTTGTTCTATTTGTTCAACGAGGGCTGGGAAGTCTACGGCTATACCTTTTAGGAATTGGGCGTTATCCCAGTCTTTGTAGATTGGGGAGAGGATAGAGTAAAGTCCTATGA
>CAZHOS010000023.1:0-3413 GCA_964534605.1 uncultured Candidatus Saccharibacteria bacterium | reverse complement strand
TGATGATAGCTAGAGAGAATACAATGCGGAGTTTCTTAAGCTTACCTTTGGGGCGATATATGTTTTTTAGTTTGGGGAGGGGTTTGAGGTTTGACCACGTGCCAGCTGTAGTCTTTTTTGGTTGCTTCTTTTTGGTTGTTTTGGGGTTCTTTTTTGGCATGTGTCTTACAATCTCCTAATTGGCAGGCTTGAGTATCTTTTATTCCGGTTTTCCGACCTCAGCGAATATATCTTGGAGCAGCTGCTGGTTGGCTTCGCGGATGGCGAATAAACAATCGAAGCCAAAAAGATTTTCTGAATTACTGATGTAGTTAAAAGCAAGAGTGCAGCTCGTTTTGTTTCTATATTGCAGCCTGTAAGCATCGACTTCTTCAGCCCGTTCTACGTCCTTGAACCCATCCGACTCTAAGACTATTTTTCTAATTATCTCATTAGATCCAGGGTAGCCAACACGGCCAACACCCAAAGAACAACTACTCTTCCCCTCCCCAAACTTCTCTTGGGTAGTAAAGCAGCCGTTGGTGATCTCTAGCTCTAGGCCTGTTTCTTGTTCTATTTGTTCCACAAGGGCTGGGAAGTCTACGGCTATACCTTTTAGGAACTGGGCGTTATCCCAGTCTTTGTAGATTGGGGAGAGGATAGAGTAAAGTCCTATGATGATAGCTAGAGAGAATACAATGCGGAGTTTCTTAAGCTTACCTTTGGGGCGGTAGAAGCTTTTTAGTTTGGGGAGGGGGTTGAGGTTTGACCATGCGCCAGCTGTAGTCTTTTTTGGTGACTTCTTTTTGGCTGTTTTGGGGTTCTTTTTTGATCGGGGCATATTATGTCTTTCTTGTCCTATGCATAAGCATTACTAATTAATTCTAACACTTCCGCGCAGTTTAGAGGTAAGGGTGTAGATCGGGTCGTCTATCGATGCATCATCCCCTGTAGCCCAGATATTGAAAGTTACTGATTTACTATCTAATAGATCAACCCGGTACTGGACGCTCTTAACGCCCCGGCCCCGCTGCCAGAACCTTGCCTGGCCTGTAATGGTTGCTTGGTCGCCTGTAGCCTGCAGGCTATCTACAGAACTCCTGCCCAGCCATACGCCCTGCCATCTATCGTAGAGATATGCATAGCCTGATAGGTCTTCGTCTGAGTATTCTGCCCGCACGCTGATCCAAGCATTAGATCTGCGCCACCAATAGTAGCTATTGTTGCTGGTTAGCCAGCCATACGCCCTAGCTGATCCACTAGATTGACTGCCAACCTCTAGGCTTACAGTCTGCTGTGGGGACCAATTACCTGCAGTATCAGCCGCTCGCACAACGATGCTGTATTGACCTGGGGCATCTATGGATATGCCGGTAGACCAGCTGCCCTGTGGATCAAGTATTAGTTGCTGCGCAAGCCCCCGGCCTGGATCCTGCCCTTCTATGTGCCACTCTACTCTGCTTATGCCAGATAATAGGTCCGATGCTTGGACAGTTAAATCAACTGATTGATCAACGCTTGCTTGAGCCGAAGACAAGGTAGCCTCCGCAACAACCGGCGGGCTAAAATCTATGTTTATATCTGTTTGCTGCCCAGCGGCACAGTTGCCAGAACTATCACACACCTCTGCTGGTGTTGATGTTTGCAGGGCGCCCTCTTTGTCTAGTAGCGTGTCTGCCGGGGCAACTAAGGCTCCGTCGTAATCGTCGTTTGCGGTCCAGACAATAGATACCGGCTGGCTGTACCAACCTTGCGTAGCTTGTTGGTTAATCGACCCAATAACACTTGGCGGTGTGTCGTCCTGCAGCACTACTGCGTTGCTGAGGTCTGAAGCATCGGAGTCGCCTGCATCGCTACTGGCTATAACGTAGAAAGTATGGGCCTGTCCTAAACCAAGGCCAGATACAGTGCAGCTTGTGTCTGCGGTCGTACAAACCTCTGCGTGCTCATCACCATCAGTGCCAACAAGCGCAGTATAGCTTTCTGCTGTAGCGTCACCTAACTGCTGCCAACTTATGGTTACGCTGTAAGGATCTTGATCAGAAGTTGCTGCTGCTACATTAGCGGGAGGCGACGGTGCAGGGCGAGCTATAATGGGATCACAAGCATCGTCGATCCCATCTAAATCTTCATCCAAACCAACATTTATCGCAGCTGGACATGTATCATTAATATCTAATATATTATCCCCGTCAAAATCGTCTTGTGCGTGTCCAAGAACAAACCCTGTATATTGGTCCACCAGCCCTCCACTGGAGTCGCTGCCGTATAGATGCAGCTCGTGATAACCGACTTCTAGCTCCTGAGGTAGTTCTATGCTAATGTTAAGCTCACCCTTTACATCTACTCGGAAAGTACCAAGACTAATTGGATCAGACTCTACAAACACCTCTACTTCGGAATTTGGCAGAAGATTACTGGCAAACACATCAGCAGATAGAGCATCTTTTGTCAGACTGTTTAAGCCTCCCGAGCGAAGATCTGTAAAAGCATTAGTAAGACGCCTAAACGGGACGCCGTTATCGCTGTTCATAGAAATAACTCTGGAGCGGGCGATTGCACCTAAAGCTTCTTGTGGTATTGGAATACCAATAGTATTAACTGGTGCTGGCATTGGAGCAGTCAATGCTGCAGTTTGGGCAATTATAGCATCGTGATAACGTTGATGGCCAAGAGCTGTAGGGTGGTAGCTTTCGCTACCAATCAAACACCCAACATAATCGCACTCTTGATCATTCCCAGCAGTAAGACCATTCACCAATATCTCTGATTGTTTGGCGCCGGAACAAAGCTCGCCACCAGCCAATATATCGCTAACATCCACATAAAATACTCCGGCCTTGGCTGCTGCAGAGTTGATAATAGAATTCATGTATATGATTAACTCGTCCACCTGCTGCCTCTCTACAGCTGAGAGCCTAACATTCGCAGCACAGTTGTCTCCTCGCACAAACCTCGGATACCCATGTACATAAATACGCGCTTCCGGTGATTCCGTTCTAACCTTGTTGTATGCTTTGTATAACAGATCTCTTTGCTGGGCTATAAGCTGCACAATATTTGTGTGCTTATCATTGTACAAGGTTGCACTTTCGCACGTATGCGATGTTTTTAAAACAGCTACGCAGCTGCTCAAGAAATTAGCGAATCCTACATCGTTACCACCTATCCCTAGTGTAATTACCTCGGGTTTAAAAGCTTGGACTTCAAGCTCACCCGGCAACACTCTATTGGTCAAGGCAGACTTTTGTGCAGCAGCACCAGGCTGCCATTCAAGTAGATCAAAAGCTCTATCGTACCTGTACTGATTGTCTGTGAAGCTGAATTCTGAAATACCTCCATCCTCTTGTCTTTCGCCAAGAGGGCTGCCTACTATGTTATGGATTTTAGCGCCCGAGCAGGCTACTGAGTGGAAGAGGCCATCTGCTGGGGGA
>CAZHOS010000022.1:10534-15289 GCA_964534605.1 uncultured Candidatus Saccharibacteria bacterium | reverse complement strand
GATCTTTCGTCTATAATCATTATCCAGAATGGGTGAGTACGACTTTATCTTAAACAATGATCCTGGCCGGCACTATAATGTTCCGCAATCTGGGGGCGGGGGAGTGGCCAAGCGAGCTATCATTGTCCTTGGTGGATTGATAGGGCTAACGCTATTAATAGTTATTGTATTCGGGGTTATCCTCAAGCCAAGTGCTGGGCCGGTGGATAGGATCGCTGCAATTACAGCCTTGCAGGCTGACATAATAGACTTTAGCGACGAAGCAGACAGAGAGCTACGTACGACCGAGGCACTGGCGCTGGCTACCGGTGCGCAACTAGTGCTAGAGACCGACCGCCGTAATCTCGAGTCTGTGGCTAGACCGCCCAGCGAGTCAGAGGTGGCCGCAGCAACCGACAGCGCTATCCGCGCAACGCTAGAATCGTCGAAGAGCAACAATAGGTACGACGAAACATACCAAGAAATAATGACCAGTAAACTGGCTATATATAGGGATCAGCTGCGGTCTGTTTTTGACGAATCCGATAGCTCGCAACAGCAAGCTTTGCAGCTGGCCTTCGACAACGCCGAGATACTGGCAGAGTAGTTTCGTTCGGTGGCTTTGTGCTTGTGTTTGCGACCTCTGTTGCATAGGAGTAGACTATATGTATGAAAGGCGACCTCCTGCAGGATGTAAAGGACCGCCTCACCGTTGAGGAGGTTGTAGCCGACTACGTCGAGCTCAAGCGTGCTGGACGTAATATGAAGGGTCTCAGCCCCTTTAACCCCGAAAAAACACCTAGCTTTGTTGTTAGTCCAGAGAAGCAGATATGGCACGACTTTAGCTCGGCCCGTGGCGGTTCGATGTTTGACTTTGTGATGGAGATGGAAGGGGTTGGCTTCCGTGAGGCGCTGGAGCTGTTAGCCCGCAAGGCAGGGCTGGATGTATCCGAGTACCGTAGGGGCGGTTCTGGCGGCGGCGAAAAGCACAAGAAGCGCCTGCTCGAAGCGCTATCGCAAGCAGCCAAGTTTTATCAGGCTCAACTGCTACACAATAGGTCCGCATTGGACTATGCCATCAAGAAACGCGGCTTTAACCAAGACTCTATCAAGAATTTTGTGATTGGCTACTCCCCACGCTCTGGATCGGCAACGACCGAGTACCTAAAGGGCAAAGGCTTTACCCCCAAAGAACTCCAGGACAGCGGGATAAGTATCGAGCGCAGAGGTCGCCAGATAGACATGTTCCGCGGCAGGGTGCAGATTCCGCTAATGGATACGCAGGGGCAGGTCATAGGCTTTACGGCTAGATCTATCCACCCGGACGATACTGGTCCGAAGTATATCAACACGCCTCAGACAGGTGTTTATGATAAGTCGCGTCATGTATATGGATTCTCGCAGGCAAAAGATGCTATTCGGCGGGCAGGCTTTGCCGTTGTTACAGAGGGTAACCTGGACGTCGTGACTTCTCACCAAGTAGGCGTCAAGAATGTCGTAGCAACTGCTGGCACTGCGATGACCCTGCACCACCTAAAGACGATTGGTCGGATGAGTAGTGATATTCGCCTGAGCTTTGACGCCGATAGGGCTGGCTTGGCCGCTACCGAGCGAGCCATCGAGCTAGCGCAGCAGACAGACGTACAAATATCAGTCATAACGATCCCCGAGGGCAAAGATCCGGACGAGCTGATCCGCGAAGACCTGGAGGCCTGGAACACAGCTATCGCTAGCAACGAGTATGCCCTCGACTGGCTTTACAACCGGTATAAGGACCTCCTGGACATCACTAGCGCCCGTGGCAAGAAAGAATTTACAGACATCCTCCTGGGCACTATCAGTGGGCTAAAGGACGAGGTCGAGAAAGACCATTACCTGCGCCAGTTAGGGCGGGATACAGATACCTCGTACGAAGCTATGCTTAAGAAGCTGCAGATCCACCACAGCAAGCCAGCCAAAAAACGGCTCAAGAAACCCAAGGTAGATACCGCCCAGGCACCCCCTAAAGACGAGCGCCTGATTATCGAGGATAACCTGCTAGGACTTATGGTCATATCGCCCATCACTAGGAGGGTGCTGCAGACCGCCGATCAGCGCCTAAGCCTTACTAACGAGACTAAACAGGCCCTGTATACGTTCCTCTTAGAAAACCCTCAGTCAACCATCGATGACACAGACCCACCAAAGGAGTTGCAAGAATACAAGGATTATGTCAAACTAATATCGTTCAGCGCAGAGCAGCAATATGTTAAATTCGATTCTAACAAGCGCCTGCGAGAGGCTAACGATCTAGCCAACAAATTAATAAAAACCACCAAAAAACACAACAGAGAAGATCTTATCCAGCAGCTACGCCAAGCCGAAGACAACGGTAATTCAGAGCTTGCAGCAGACATAATGGGCAAGATTGATCTATTGAACAAAAAACCTAAGCAGTAAATTTATAAGTACATTAGGAGTATCTATGCCTAGAGCTAAGAAGCCCGCCGACAAACCAAAGCCAAAAGCCGCCAAAAAGGCCAAGCCAGCCCCCGCCAAGAAAGCCAAGGCCAAGCCAGAGACAAAAAAACCCAATGCAAAAGCTGCTAAGACCGACGTTAAAGCACTAAAACTTACCAAAAAAGAACTAGAAGAAATCCGTGACAAAGTTGCCAAGCTTGGTGGCGATGAGGCTATGGTGCGCTACGGCGACCTCACCAAGCACATCCCCGACAAGCCAGCTAACCTCAAGATGCTAGACAAGCTACAAAAGATGCTGGTCAAAGAAGGTGTCGAGGTAATAATGCCGGAAGAGCCCGACGAGAAGGATCTAAATGACGAGTGGGAAAAAGAAGAAGATGAAGAGATCAAGATCGACGAGAAGGTCTACATGGACGATATCAGTGACGACTCCGTGCGCCTCTACTTACGCGAAATCGGTAAGATTCCACTGCTAACTCCCGAAGAGGAGCTAGAGCTTGCCTATAGGGTCAAAAGCGGCGAGAGACGCGCTAAAGACAAGATGGCTGAGGCCAACATGCGTCTGGTTGTCAGTATTGCCAAGCGCTATGTCGGCCGCGGACTAGACCTGCTAGACCTCATACAAGAGGGCAACACCGGTTTACTACGTGCTGTCGAGAAGTTCGAACCAGACAAAGGCTTTAAGTTCTCCACCTACGCTACGTGGTGGATCCGACAGGCGATCACACGCGCCATTGCCGACCAGGCTAGAACAATTCGTATCCCAGTACATATGGTCGAGACGATCAACAAATTGCTACGTACTCAGCGTCGTTTGGCGCAAGAGCTTAACCGTGAGCCTACGCACGAGGAAATCGCCAAAGAGATGGACATAGAGATCGACAAGGTCGAGCACATAATGAAGATCAAGCAGGACATCCACAGCCTGGATCAGGCCGTGCGCGACGACGAGGAAGACTCTGTGCTTGGTGACTTTATCGAGGACGAAGATACCGTCACCCCCGAGGAATCGGCTACAACGCAGCTCCTTAAAGAGCACGTAACGCTACTACTCGCAGGACTGAGCGAGCGCGAACAAAAAATTATTCGCATGCGTTTTGGCTTAGATGACGGCAAGAACCACACGCTAGAAGAAGTCGGTCAAGAGTTCCAGGTTACGCGCGAGCGCATTAGGCAAATCGAGGCCAAGGCTTTGGCTAAGTTGCGTAAGCATAAGGATAGTAAGCGTATGATGGACTACATAAAATAACGCTTAAGGAAGGGGTGATTTCCCTTCCTTAGATGCCGGGAAAACCAGGTGGTTTTCCCGGATGAACCATCCCTCAGAGCGGGATGAACAAACCCAGAGTGAATCTGGGTTTATTGATAGTTTTTGTAAGATTAATTATTTGTAGTAATTTCTGCACTATTGATGCTATTTCTGGTTAGGTCGAAGATTTGACGGAAGCTTTCGGCTATTTCTGGGTGATCTATGGTTACAGCGTAGCCCTGGTCCCTGAAGACAATCACCTGCAACTGATCGCCAGATACCGCCCACTCGACAGGCGCAGTGTAGCTATCTTCTGGTATCCAGGTTCGCTTTAGGGCCGTCCTAGAGTCGGACCTGTCGTCTAATAGCTGGTCGGTGAGTGGTTTGTGCGGAGTGATGCCGTAGCGGCGCTTTTTGTTATTGATGGCCAGATGACGGAGGTCCTTCATATTATTGTAGCCAAAGAACTTTATGTCTTCTGTGCTGCGAATAAGACGGATATATCGGTCGTTCTGGACGGTTTGTTCCTGGTAGAGCGCCGCCAGGTCTTCTTTGCCAGAGCTGATCTTTACTTTTGGCTTTGCTGATGTGTCGTTATAAGCGCTGAGCATCTCTGGCATTTTCTTGCGTAGTTTTTTGAGTGATTTTTGTTGCTCGCTAATTTGTTGCAGCACTAGCGACTCTAGCTTTTCGGGGCTATGAGCATAGTATCTATACTTCTTTTGTTCGTCTTCGCGGTAGGCGATATCTAGGTCCATCAGCTTACTTAATATCGCGTAGGAGTTAGCGCGACTTTCGCCGATTAACTTAGCTAGCTGTGGCGGGGTAAGTCCGTTTTTACTTGCCAGTGCACGGTAAGCGAGTGCTTGAGGCTGTGAAAGTCCGATTTTACATAAAGTGGTTAGATCCATAAAAGTATTCTAGTATAGAACATATTTATTGTAAATATTATTTTTACAAAAAGATAATTAAAGAGTTAATAATAAAAATATGATTGACTTTTTATAAATAAAGTATATTATATATATCAAGAGCAAATTGCTCTCGTACGTGTACAACACGGCTAT
>CAZHOS010000022.1:7561-10434 GCA_964534605.1 uncultured Candidatus Saccharibacteria bacterium | reverse complement strand
CCCAGCGATGGTCAGATCGCGATCGAGCTTGGCCTGATCCAGCAGATCTTGGCCGACTACGACGCCTCTAGCGAGGCGGAGTAGTGTCAGCTAGCCCGTCAAACACGTACAACCGCTCTGTGGACTTTGTCTGCAGAGCGGTTTCGCTTTTATGCCATAAAATTATTAAGAGTCCAGTCAATAAGGTATAATTTCTCCTATAATGAATGAAAAAATTGTCGTTAAGCCCGTGGGCGAATCATCACGTTCAGCAATCACTAAGTTAAATGGTATTGGGAATGTAGTTGTTCGTTGCTGCACTGAATTTAGTAGAGTCGCAGGAGAAAAAGAACGAGATGCGGCGACACGGTATTGTAGGGAGCAGTGTAGTCTAAGGCCCCTCAGCCCAGACGACTACCAACAATATGCAGAAATAAGCTGCCCAGAAAAGAACACACTAGTTGCCTATAAAGAGCTAGACATAAAGCCTGAAGAGGCAATCACAATTGCAGTTACGGGGAATGAGGTTGGTTTTGACGATGAGTTTGACGACTATGTCGTAGAAGGTGTGGCAGGCGTAAACCCAGAAGGCTGGAAAGAAGCAAAAGGTTTTAATGCTTTCTTTGCGGATAGCTCTAAAGGCGTACGAGCACTAGGGAGGCGCTTAGCTGACTGTGGAGACCTGAATATAGAATTTAAGACTACAGACGGGCGGACGATCATTGGCTTTATGCACCTTACGAGGCCTGGGCAAACCGTAGGTCAGACAAGGTATAAGTTTGGCCCCGAAGACAGGCCTGTTTCTTTTTTTGAGAACGCCCTTGGTGAAGCCCTATCTCATTACGGTGAGACTGATGTATCGTCTGTCAGCTTGAGGCTAAGAACTGCAATCGAGGCGCAAGACTTTGTAAAACACTTTGACTCAAAAGAGGCCATGGAGGGTCATGTGCCTGGGTGGTATGAGGACGGGTTTCTTGAAAACGTATCTAATCCCAGGTGGTCAGAAGGTGACCCGCATGACGAGAGCGACATGTGGCACGCTGACTTCAAGGGCATAGTTACCAGAGATATCGTAGAGGGCATGAATAAATTTGGCCTTAAACAGGAACAGCTAGACATGACAGATATGCTCGATACTATGCATGATCCAAGCCACTCATCCCATGAAAGAGCAATGCGAAACAGCAAGCCGGACACAAGGGATCTGTATATCACATATACTACAGATTGAGTATCATCATGCAGAAATCCCGGTAGTTTAGGTGGGTTTTAGGTGAAAGGCATCCAGCGGTTGGCTTTATCTTCGATGTCCGTACGCCTATTACTCATGTTTCGGATGGCTTTTTTTATGGAATCTATGAACGATATGGCGGTTTTTTCTTGAGGTGAAGTTGTATCCTCGAGTCCTGCTTCGTTGCCTCCACTCACTCGCTTTTTTTGGTATCTTGCTGATGCTCTCTGCGCGATCATCCTGGAATACTGATCCGAGCTAGGGTCGGGTAGCTCTAGTATAAGACTGCCTGGTCTGTCACTCGCCTCGGCATTCTCTACTGTAGTAGAAGCTTCGAACGGTGCTATTAATGCGTCCACAATACGGTCTTCTTGATTAGGTAAGTCTATTTTCTCTTCCCGTATATTAACTAATTGATCATCGTCCAAGCTGTCTTGTTGGTATTGGGGTATGTTGTTCATGAAATCTAGGGAGTATAGCAGCAGGTCGTCTATGAAGGGTCGTACCTTTGACTGATCGCAATCAAGAGCCAAAATGCTATAGTCGAGGGCAGGAGTGGCTATTAGTTTATTTGTATCTTCTGGATCCATAACCTCTACAGAGACCAAAGGTATGTCTTCTGTATTTTGCTGCGCTTTTGGTAGCTGTCTGTAGTCAAGGTTGTCCATAATTTGATCACGTAGTTCTTTTACTTTTGTGGCCGAGAATTCCCGGGGATTATCCACCTTGTCGCAAACCATTTCTTTGGCGTGGCACGCGATAGTCGCAAGTAGCATTGTCAGAATGTTATTTTTAGGTGAGTCCTCCCACAGAGAATCATCGTCCTTGTCTTCAAAAAGATAAGGGTCTTGGTATAGTCGACTGAGCATGTGGTCTGTGGCTATTTCTAACAGGGGGTGGTCTGGGTCTATGGAAGACAGTACGTTGGCGTATTCTTGTTCAGATTTCGAAAAGTGCTCTATATACTGCTCAGACATTTCTGGGTCCACATACTTTATTGGCGTTCTGTAATCAATACTAGTAGATCTTCCTAACGCACAAACAAGCCTCTCGGTTCTGAGGCGTCGAGCTTTATCGTAAGGATCTTCATAAGTAGCTTTCATAATCAGATGAATAGTATAACACTTAGTAATAAAAATATCAAAAATGTTATACTAGACGCAAGAGGAGTATTTATGCCGACCAACAAGCGTATCAAAAAGGTAGAATCCGTCGTTGCTGGCAGGACACACAACCTGCTGCCGGTGCTGGAGCACGTAGAGGATACTGGCAATTCTAATGCTTGTATTCGTAGTGCAGAGGCGTTTGGGTGTCAGGACGTACATATTATTGAGCGTACCGGAGCAAAATACTACAAGGGCAAGCGGACATCATCCGGAGCGACGAAGTGGCTAGATGTCCATAAGTGGCAGGATACCGCTACGTGCCTAAATGCGCTGAAGCAGCAGGGCTACCAAGTGGTTGTGACAACGCTTAAGCCTGGTGCAGTGCCGATCCATCAGATCGACTTTTCGGTGCCAACGGCAATATTGCTGGGCAACGAGCACGAAGGTGCTAGTCAGCTGGCCGAGTCGTTGGCCGACCATCTGGCTTATATCCCAATGAGCGGCTTTGTGGAGAGCTTTAATATTTCTGTGGCCTGCGCACTGAGTCTCTACACGGC
>CAZHOS010000022.1:0-7461 GCA_964534605.1 uncultured Candidatus Saccharibacteria bacterium | reverse complement strand
TCTTAACCTTGCGCCTGGCGAATGGCTACCAAGCACGCAGGACGTACTTGGTAGTTGGCAGACGACGTTTGGTTTAGTAGCGATATCTGTGCTGGCTGCGTTGTGGCCAGATGTTGACACGAACTCTAAGGCACAGAATATATTTTACGGCGTAGGAATTGTACTGAATATTATCCTGATACTGGGCGGATTCTTTGTGCTATCTGCCCTGCTTGGGCTGCTTGCGATGACGCCGATTGTCGGCAAGCACCGCGGCTGGACGCACAGCAAGCTCGCGGCCGTGTTGGTGCCGCTACCGTTGGTGACCATACCGTGGCTGTCGGGGCAAGATATAGCTGGGGATGCTCTGCTGGTGTATATAATTGCCGTGTCTGGTTACTTTAGCCACCTGTTGCTAGATGGCCTTATCTGGAAGAAGATCCGCCTGCGCAGCTCTTGGGGCAACTAGGGCGGTTGCTAATTCAAAAAGACGGCAATTGCCGTCTTTTTGAATGATCTTTAGGATCAGATACTAGAGGCTGAAGCTTCCGCTTGGGACAGAAGAGTCTAGTTCTAGGTCTGTCAGTGTGTGGTCTACGATATCTTCAGATATCAGATGTGACAGTGGCTTAAGCTGCGCAGGGCCTTCACCAGTTGGGTCGACACCATCGATGTCTGGTTCGATAGAGACAACTACTGTGCTAGTACCGTTAGCTAGGTCCCAGTAGTCTGAGCCATCTGGCAGGTTGTTTACAAAGTCTTCACCTGGGAAGTTAGGCGTAGTGCCTGTTGTGCCAGAGAAGTCATTGAAATCGTCACCGGCGTTAGCGCTAGCAAAACGACCAGTTGTGTAAGGAGTACCTTCGTATACTACCCAGCCTTCGTATACCCAGCCCTCAGGAGCGTCTGGAATATTTAGTGAGGCTGATGGACCGTCTGTTGGGTCTACAAACCATACACCAGAGTTTTCTAGGCCGGTTGGGTCGTTAGTTGGCGTACCTGTGATGTAGCCACCGCTAAAGCTAGCGACGTCTAGTGGGAAGGCTAGTTCGGCAGAGCCATCTTCGATGATGCCCGCAAGAACAATCACTGGCGATGGTTCTGGATCATCGTCTGGTACTGGCTCGATAGAGATAGCAACGGTGTCGCCATCTTGCGCGGTGATGCCATCTAGGCTTAGTTCGCCTATGACATTGCCGTCTTCGTCGGTGTTAAATGTACCGAAGCTAAGCTTGTCGTCACCTTGTACTACCCAGCCTTCGTATAGACCTGCCTCTAGTGGGGCAAGGTTATCGATTGTTAGCTCGTCTAGGCCTGTAGTGGCCTCTACGCTTGTATTGTTTGATGTGCTAGTGCTCGTATCTTCCGAATCACTGTCACCGTTAAGTGCGAATGCACCAACGCCCAGCAGAGCAATTACTGCTACTGCGAGAGCTGCGATCTTACTATTCATAAGTATCCTCCTAAGTTGATGCCCTAAGTATAGTCACTGATCGTTTTAGTGTAAAGCCTGCTTTACACTAAAAATCCACAATTTTTAGGATTGTTCTTTTTGGATCTCTTGCCAGATTAGATCCTTGAACTCTTTGCGCCCGCTGGCACCAGAATAGCTTTGGTAGCGTCCAGGGCTCTTTAGGTAGAAGTCTTGGTGGTAGTCCTCGGCCTGGTAGAAGGTGGTGTAGGGGAGTATTTCGGTAACAATAGGTTTATCAAAACGCCCAGAGTCGGCTAGTTCTTGTTTTGTCTTTTCCGCCAGGGCTTGCTGGTCACTGTCTTCGTAGAATACAGCTGCTACGTAGCTAGGACCTTGGTCGACAAATTGACCATTAGGGTCTGTCGGGTCGATGTTTTGCCAGAACAGATCAATTAGCTCGGCGTAGGTGACGACATCGGGGTCGTAGTAGACCATAACTGCTTCTTTATGTGTTGTTTTGTTAAGGTAGGTGTCCTCGTAAGTCGGGTTATGTTCGGCGCCACCAGCATAGCCTGCTATAGCGTTGCTAACGCCTGGCGTTTCTTGAAACACCGCTTCCATGCACCAAAAGCAGCCTGTGGCAAAGGTGGCTCGAGCTAAGCCTTCTGGAACTTCTTCTCTGATAATTTCTGGTTCTTCTATGGCTGTTCTCAAGCTAATCTCTTTCTGTTCATTATTTTGCTTTAGTGATAATCCTGCAAATAAGGCAAAGACTACGACACCTATTATAAGGAGGGGTAAGTACTGTCTCATATCCATTAAGTATAAAAAGGTCGCTATAAAATGTAAAGCTTACTATACACACTGTATACTGAGAATAAGATGAATATTCAGATAAAAAAATTACATCCAGACGCGGCTACCCCAGAGTATGCGCACACGAGCGATGCCGGGGCAGATCTAAGAGCAATAGAGAGGGTCGTATTATCCTCGGGCGAGCAAAAGAAGATTAGCACAGGGATCGCTCTTGCTTTGCCGGAAGGATACGCATGTTTTATTTGGGATAAGTCCGGCATTGCATGTAATCGTCAGCTAAAAGTTATGGGCGGGGTGATAGATGCTGGCTACCGCGGTGAGATTATCGTAACTCTGCACAACCTCGGGCAGGAGCAGCAGGTGTTCGAGCCGGGCGACAAGATCGCCCAGATGATTATCCAGAAGGTAGAGAGTCCAACATTTATAGAGTCGCAGAAGCTAGTGGACGGCGAGCGTAAAACCGCTGGCTTCGGCAGCACGGGTAGATAGTCATGGCTAAACACAGGACAGTTTCTTTTGGTAGACAGATCAGCAACTACTTTTTTGTTGTGCGACGAGTCTGGCAATATTCTAAGTCTTTAGTGCTGGTTTACGGAGTAAAAGCATTGGTTGATGGGCTCAACCCCGTTGTGCAAGCATTTTTGGTAGGTGGTCTCATAAACGAGCTGACGCTCATACCTGGTGGGCAGGCAAGCCAGAAGAAAGCGATTATTCTGCTGGTTTTGAGTGTTTTGCTGCAGCTCCTCTTTACTATAGTGAGCGCGTTGGAGCGGTATAAGTTTGTGGTCAATCGAGAGACGCTCGAAATGGAGATGAACCAGTCCCTCATGAAAGATCGGGTCGAGACGAATATAGCGCACATTGAGCTACCCGAAACAAAAGACAAATACGACAGAGCACTTATGGGGGCGAGTGAAGCCTTGTGGGACGTCCGCTATACGACAGATTTATTGTCAGCAGTAATAGGCATCATTGGTGTTATTGGCGCGCTGGTAGTGACAGTCCCCTGGGCGCTTATAGTTTTACTGCCTTTACCGCTCATAAATACCCGCTTGAGTATAGATAACTTAATAAAAAATCGCATATACTGGGATGAAAGACGCTCGCACAGAGTAAGAATAAGTAGCATAAGTAGAATGTTTACCTCCGAAAAGGGTATTTTAGAGATACGTATGTTTAACATCGCACAGAGAATACTCAGCATGTGGCGTAAGGAGTACGGAAAGGCCGTTGACATTTCGCGCAATAAAGAGCTTTTAGCGGCCAAGCAAGAGTTGGCGATTAATTCGCTAGAGACGGGGGTTGGTGTTGCAGTAGACATATGGCTGGTAACCCGAGTGTTTGCTGGCGCGATGACTCTCGGACTGTTCGAGCAGAGTAGGCGGCTCGTAGGCACTTATGTCCTTTCACTCAACCGACTAAGCAGTAGCGCGTCTAACATCATAATCTACGGGTACCACATTGATGATTATCGAAATTTCGTCGAAGAAGCTCAAGAATATGAGGCGCAGAGGGTTGGCACAAAGAAGCTCGAGAGCTCGGTTGAAAGGATAGTCTTTTCAGACGTGAGTTTTAGTTATCCTACCAAGGAAGAGAAGGTTCTGGACGGGGTTTCTCTAGAGATCAATCGTGGCGAGAGCATCGCGATCGTTGGTGCGAATGGGGCGGGCAAGACGACACTTATCAAGAATCTATTTGGCTTCTATGATCCGATAGAGGGGCTAATTCAGTACGACGGGATTAGCCATCGCGATGTAGATTTTGTGAGTCTTTATAAGCACAGCTCATCCTTGATGCAGGACTTTTCTACATTCGATTTTTTGACGATTGGGCAGTCTGTCGCCCTTAGCTTTGGCGACCAATATGATCGTAAAAAGGTAAAGAAGGCCCTAAAGACCGTAGGTCTGAGCGAGGTGATTGATGGCTTGCCAAAAGGGCTGGATACAAACTACGGGTATGTAGAGGACGATGGGTTCAAGCTGTCTGGCGGGCAAGCGCAGCGATTGGCGATAGCCCGCATACTGTATCGACGAGCACCAATACTTGTTCTGGACGAGCCCACTAGTGCGATTGATGCAAAGAGTGAGCAGGAAATTATGGATCACATTCTCGATCTCTACAATAACAAGACTTTAGTAGTTATATCGCACAGGCTTAGCACGGTATCGCGTGCAGATAAGATAGTCTTCATGAAGGACGGCAAGGTGGCCGAAATAGGTACACACAAAGAACTTTTCAAAAAAGGCACGGGTTATTACGACTTGTTCCATAAACAATCCCTCAGGATCAAATAGTTAACAGGACGCCTTTGGTAGTGGTGAGCTTGATGGCGCATAGTCTTAGGTATGAGCGAACGACTAAGCGATAATATTACCAGGAGAGGCCCAAAGAAGGGCTGGCTTGGTATGTTGAGGCTTAGGCTGCAAGAATTTACCGAAGGCTTTGACCGGCCAGCAAGCTATGAAGCTAGAGAGGCCTTAACTATACATGACCTAGAAACAGATTCGACACAAGGTACGCGTTACTGGCCGCTAGCTGAAGGTGGAGGTGTCACATCCGTAGCACATATCGAAGGCCCGAATGCTTAAAGCGCTAGCGATATCATCAAAGTTTGTTTTTTGCTATAATTAGGTCATGAGTAAAAAGCTGGTAGTGATAGATGGTAAGAGTATTTTTTACCGCGGCTACTACGCTATGCCTGGGCTGAGCACAAAAGATGGCACGCCGACAGGGGGTGTTTATGGGTTTGCCGTTTTGGCGCTAGAGATCATCAAGCGGATCAAGCCGGACTACGTCTGTGTCGCTTGGGACAAGTCTGGTACGAACATTCGTAGCCGTAAAAAGATCTACCCAGAATACAAGGCAGGACGCAAGAAGCCACCAGAAGACTTTTATACCCAAATACCGGTACTACGCGGGCTGCTAGAGTCTTTTAGCTGGCCTTTTTACGAGGCCGACGACTACGAGGCCGACGACATTATGGCGACTCTCGCCAAAAAGGCGGAGGCCGAGGGTATCGAGACTATTTTGGTGAGCTCTGACCTAGACTTGCTACAGGCGGTTACTGACAAAACAAAAATGTATGCACTTAAAAAGGGTCTCAGTAACATGCAAGAGTTTGACCCGGCCGAGTACCGCAAAAAATTTGGGGTTGATGTTGAGCAGTGCGTAGACTTTAAGGCGATTATGGGCGACGGATCAGATAATATTCCGGGCGTTGCCGGCATTGGCAAAAAGGGCGCAGCTGACCTACTGAACGAGTATAAGGATCTCGACGATATTTATGCCAATCTAGACAACATCAAAGAGTCTACTCGCAAGAAATTAGCGGCCAGCAAAGACATGGCCTACCTGAGTCGCCAGCTGGTTACGCTGATGACCGACGCACCGGTAGACCTGGATCTTAAGGCGCTAGACGTGGCGGATCTAGATGTGTCCAAGCTGCGTGATGATCTGAGCAGGCTGGAGTTCCACAGCCTACTACGTCAACTACCGGCCGAAATGAGTGAGTCTGTCGACGTAGTCGAAGAAAAGAAGACCGAGGCCCAGCGCCAAGCCAAGGCTCCACTAGCTATTACTGCAAAGAATGCCAAGAGTCTGAAGGCAGATGGCATGTACGCCGCAACAATCATGCAAGAAGGCGACCAGCAGAGCCTGTATATCCTAAATGCTGCAGGGACATTTGCTAAAGTTGCCGCGGCTGACTACAAGGATGGCCTAAAAGCCCCAATATTCGACAACATGAACCCTGTGGTGATGTTCGATATCAAGCACACTTTGCGTCAGCTACATATGGTCGGACAAGACCACTATAGGCCCGACATGGACAGCTCGATGGATCTAAGCATCGCAGGCTTTGTGCGCAATCCACTGATGCGCGAGGTTACGCTAGAAGCAGTTGTAGCCGAGTTTAGCGAGTCGCATAACCTGCAAGGCCTAGACGATCTAGAGGTCGATGCCCGCGCCTACTTTAGCCTAGAGGCCATGCTAGAGGTTGCAGGGTTGATGGACAGCTTCTACACAGATCCTGCCAACAGTCATCTGACGCACGCCTATGACCTGGACCGGCACAGCATTATGCCACTGCTACGCACCGAGCTGAACGGTATGTTGCTGGATGCAGACTATTTGGCCACCATGCGCACCGAGCTAGAGGGCGAGATTAGCGATCTCGAGCAAACGATTTATGGCTACGCCGATACAGAGTTTAATATCAACAGCCCAGCGCAGATGGCCGACATATTATTTGGCAACCTAGACCTGCCGACAACAGGCATTAAAAAGACCAAGACCAGTTTTAGTACCGCCGCCAGCGAACTGGCAAAGCTTAAGGACCTGCACCCCATAATTACCCACATTAGCCACTACCGCGAGGTAACCAAGATCAAGAGTACTTATGTGGATGCGCTACCAGAGCACCAGGACAAAGACGGGCGCATCCGTAGCATCCTAAGCCAGACGGTCACATCGACTGGGCGCCTAAGTAGCCGCGACCCCAACTTGCAGAATATCCCAGTCCGCACCGAGCTTGGCAAGCGTATCCGCGGTGCCTTTATTGCCGCACCTGGCAACAAGCTCGTGAGTGCCGACTATAGCCAGTTCGAGCTGCGCTTGGCCGCCATATTGTCTGGTGACGAAGACATGATTGAAGCCTTTAATAGCGATATAGACATCCACACGCTAACGGCGAGCCAGGTGTTTGGAGTAGCGCTTGAGGACGTAACCAAAGAGATGCGTTACAACGCCAAGGCCGTAAACTTTGGTATCCTCTACGGCCAAGGATCACATGGGCTAGCGCAGCAGACAGGCATGAGCTACGGCGAGGCCAAGGAGTTTATAGACAGATACTTCGAAAAACGTAGTGCCCTGCGTGAGTACATAAAAAATCTACGCACCCTAGCCAAAGAGCAAGGCTACGTCGAGACAATGTTCGGTCGCCGCCGCCCAACTCCAGATGTTGCTAGCAGCAACTTTATGGTGCGCGAGAGCGCCTATCGCCAGGCAATCAATATGCCTATCCAAGGCACCGAGGCAGACTTAATGAAGATGGCCATGATAAAGCTAGAGGAAGATCTACCGGCAGAAGCCAAGCAGATCATGCAGGTGCACGACAGCATTATAATCGAATGCCCAGAGGGCATCGCCAAAGACGTCGCCACTAACATGCAGAAAATAATGGAGAGCATCCACCCAGAGCTAGGGATAAAGCTAAAGGTTGATGTTGAAGTTGGCCAAAACTGGGGCACCCTTTA
>CAZHOS010000021.1:0-15663 GCA_964534605.1 uncultured Candidatus Saccharibacteria bacterium | reverse complement strand
GAGCGTCTGGTTGTGGTTCAGAAGGTCGCCGGTTCAATTCCGGTCACTCGCCCCAATTAAAAATACTTCACATTTGTGAAGTATTTTTAATTCTGAATAGCATCTAAAATTAAGCAATCAGCTTGTTAGAGCGCCTAGCTGCGACGACCAAACAAGCAATTAATTAGCCGTTCCGTCGCGCTTAACAAACAAGCATCTTTACCAGAATGACCAAGAGTTAAACTCCCTCTATTTTAATGATATCTAACCTTATTACAGTCAAATTTCACGATCGTGAAATTTGACTGTGGTTTTTATATTTATCCAGTACCTCTAATCCTTAGGCTTTTTTTAGAGTTCGTGGACTATTTCTATTTCGGCGCCGATGGAGTTAAGTCTTTCGGCGAGCTGTTCGTAGCCGCGGTTGATCGTATAGACATTGCGCAGGGTGCTGACACCAGGTGCGGCGAGCATGGCGATTAGGTTAATGACTGCTGGGCGCAGGGCGGGTGGGCTGATCATATCGGTTGGCTGCCATTTAGTTGGGCCAGTTACGTAGACGCGGTGAGGGTCAGCGAGTTGCACGTCTGCGCCAAGCTTGGTCAGCTCGGTATAGTAGATTGCACGGTTTTCGTAGACCCAGTCGTGGATCAATGTGCGCCCTTTGGCGACGGCGGCGATTGGTACAAAGTAGGGCAGGTGGTCTATGTTGAGGCCTGGGAAGGGGCGGCCATAAACCTTCTCGGCTGGTGCCTTTAGCTTACCGTGGTGCCTGTTGACCCGCACGTCAGCTAGCCGTGTGTAGCCGTTATCTGCTTTGTATTCGTGTAGGATCTCGTAGTCTAGCCCCATCTTCTCGAGCTTGGTCAATTCTAGCTCTAGGAAGTCGAGCGGTATCCTATTAATTTCGACGCAGCTATCTGTGGTTATTGTGGCCGCTATGAAGGTCATAGCTTCAACAGGGTCTTCGCTAGGGCAGTAGCTGATATTCTTTTTTATTTCTTTCACGCCAGTGACTGTTAAAACGGTTGTACCGATGCCCTCGACTTTTACTCCAAGCCTTTTTAGGAAGAGGCAGATATCCTGAACCATGTAGTTAGCGCTGGCCATTTTAATAACGGTTGTCGATGGAGTCAGTGCTGCCGCCATCAGCAGATTTTCTGTTGTGGTGTCACCGCTCTCGTACATAACGATCGACCGCGGCGCAGCGTGGGGCTTAGAAGTGACTTCGTAGTGAGTGTTGGTTGTGTTGACGCTAAGCCCTAGCTCCTCCAAGCCATACATATGAGGAGTAACGGTTCGCTTGCCTAGTTTGCAGCCGCCCGCAAAAGGTATCTTAAAGTTCTTTGCCTCGTGCATCAGTGGCCCCAAGAACATAATAACGCTACGTGTCCGCTTGGCGGCCTTCTCGTCCATTTGGTCGAGCTTTAGTTTGACTGGGCGCTTGATTTCTAGGTCGGACCCTATCCAGCGCACCTTGACGCCAATGCTTTCGAGCACCTCGATTATGCGGTGCACCTCCTCGATCTTCGATACATTACGCAGCTTGGTGGTGCCTTTGTTCAGAAGACTAGCGCAAAGCAAGCCGACAGCAGCGTTTTTAGACGTCTTGACATCTACCGATCCAGATAGCTTCTTGCCGCCGGTTACACGCAGACTGACCGCATCACCAGGCAGATTAAGCAGCGGTTTTTCTAGAGCATCGCTAAGTCGAGCCAGTGTCTCTAGGCTTAGGTTCTGCTTGCCGTGTTCTATGCGGTTAATAGCGCTCTGAGATGTCTTGAGTAGCTTCGCTAGCTCTGCCTGGGTGAGACCCCTTTGTTGGCGAGTTCGCTGAATAAGTCGACCGATTTTTTGATTTACTGTCATATATTTGCCAGAGCAATATATCAGCCGTGGTATAAGCATGTCAACAAAATAATGCTTATTACCTTCTGAGGTGTATACTACCCCCTAATGAATAATCAAATTCTACAAAAAGCACTCGACGATGAACAGCAGCGCCAGCAGGAGGGCATAGAGCTTATCCCGTCAGAGAATTACGTCAGCGCAGATGTGCTGGCGGCACTTGGGTCGGTGTTTACCAACAAATATTCCGAAGGATACCCCGGCAAGCGCTACTATGGAGGGCAGCAAAACACCGATATTATCGAGCAGCTAGCGATCGACCGCGCCAAGCAACTTTTCGGGGCCGATCACGCCAATGTGCAGCCTCATTCCGGTGCGCAGGCTAACGAAGCTGTCTATCATGCCTGGTTAGAGCCAGGGGACACCGTGTTGGCTATGGACCTCACCCACGGCGGCCACCTCACTCATGGGCATCCTATAACTAAGCTTGCGAGCCAGTATAACTTCGTGCGCTACAAGGTAGCCGATACTTCTACTGGGGGCATAGACTATGACCAGCTTCGTTCACTCGCCCTGGAACATAAGCCAAAGATTATTCTTGCAGGCTTTAGTGCTTACAGCCGCGAGCTCGATTATGCCAAGTTTGTAGACATCGGCCAGGAGGTCGGCGCGATGCTAATGGCCGATATGGCTCATATTGCCGGCCTGATTGCTGGCGAGGCTCTACAGAACCCGCTGAGTGCAGGCTTCCATGTCATGACCTGCACCACACACAAGACACTGCGTGGTCCGCGTGGGGGGCTCATACTTAGCATGGGCAAAGTAGGTAACCCGCTTGTCGCTCCAGAAAAGTCGCTAGGCAATCTACCGACGCTTATAGACCGCATGGTTTTCCCAGGCATACAGGGTGGTCCACATATGAACACTATCTTAGCCAAGGCAGTTGCTTTCGGCGAGGCCATGCAGCCATCCTTCAAGAATTACGCAAAAGCAGTTCTCGCCAATGCATCCGAGCTAGCGAAACAACTAGAGAATAGAGGGTTCCAACTTGTTTTCGGGGGGACTGATAATCATCTGCTACTGATAGATATGGTTGCCTCCAAAGGCATTAACGGCAAGCAAGCCGAAGAAGCGCTCGATGAGATAGGGTTGACCGCCAACAAAAACTCTATACCGGACGACCAGCTGCCAGCGTTTGAGCCGAGTGGCCTACGCTTCGGCACCCCGGCGCTTACAACCCGTGGCCTGCAACCAGAACATATGGCGCAACTGGCCACCTGGATAGATCAAGCCATCGCTAACCGGAGCGATCATCAGAAGCTCAAGGCCCTTCAAGCAGAAGTTAAGTCTTTTATGGCTAGCTTCCCACTACCGAACTAACTATTCTTAGCTGCCCTAAAAGGGCGTTGTAAACCTAGTTTGTTACGGATTTTGGAGTGAGCCAAGTTAGTTACGGTCCACTCTAACCAGTCGCGCTTGGGTTGGACATTTTTGGCCGTTACGACTTCGACTATGTCTTCGCTAGCGAGGGTTGTTTTTAGGGCTTTGTAGGCGCCGTTGATCTTGGCCCCCTGTGCACTCAAACCTAACTCGGAGTGTACAGCAAAGGCAAAGTCTAGGGCGGTTGCCCCAGCCGGTAAATCGATCACGTCTCCCTCCGGAGTTAAGGCAAATATACGGTCGTGGAAGAAGTCTACGCGTAGCTCTTGCAGGTATTCGTCTGGAGTGCGGGTATCGGTACGCAGTTCACCCAATTGCTGCACCCAGTCAAAGTGCTTGGATTTGGTGGGCTCCTGGAAGCTCTTTTTGTAGCTGTGGTGGGCAGCAACACCAAACTCGGCAAATCGGTGCATAGCCTGGGTGCGGATCTGGATCTCTACAATCGGCCCAGAACCGCTGAATACTGCGGTATGCAGGCTTTGATAACCATTTGGTTTTGGCACGGCGATATAGTCTTTGACCCGCCCAAGCACCGGTCGCCACTTGCCGTGGATGGCACCTAGCGCCTGGTAACACTCGGCCTCGGTATTGACGATAATCCGTAGCGCGATCAGGTCGTAGACCTCGTCGATATTCCAATCTTTGCGTTCTAGCTTTTTAAAGAGGCTATAGAGGCCTTTTTGACGGCGATCAATCTGCGGGTTGTAGCCCATCATGGTTGTCAGCTCGCTTAGGCAGTCGCGGTACATGGATTCGATTACCTTGTCGGACCTACCGAGGTTTTCGTCGCGGATATCCTTGGTCTTTTTATAATTATCCGGGTCTGCGTAGGGGAAGGCGAGATCGTTGATAGTGCTAGTCAGCTTACCCATAGCCAGTCGGCTGGCTAGGTGTCCGTGTACCAACATACTTTCTTTCGCGATGCGCTCTTGCTTTTCGGGCGGCAAGAACTCTAGTGTCTCTAGGTTGTGCCAGCGGTCACATAATTTGACGATCACCACTCGCACGTCGTCGGCAACAGCCACAAAGAATTTGCGTAGGCTTTCGACGTGCCTCTCGTAACCGCGGTACTTTATCTTTCCTAGTTTGCTGACGCCCTCTACCAGCTCGGCTACAGTCGGGTTGAATTCGCGCTGGATATCCTCGTTGGTTGTATCGGTGTCTTCGATAGTATCGTGCAGCAGGCCAGCAGTTATCATGTCGACACCCATGCCTATTTCGGCCAAGTGCAGGGCAACTGGCACGCAGTGCTCGGTAAAGTATTCTTGGCCGTTAGCCCGCAGCTGACCTTTATGGGCGGTGCGGCCGAATTTGTAAGCCTTCTGCAGCTGCTTGGACTCGCTGTCTTCGAGCTCCTCTGTGTAGGACGTAACTGATGATAGGAACTCATCGAAGTCACGGCTCATTACACGGCACCTGCCTGGTCCTGGAAGTCGCCTAGTATGACCGCTTCTGGCACCAAGTCGATACCCAACTTTTGCTGCACAGTACTTTTTATCATCATGGCTGTATTGTAGATGTCTTGGGCGCTAGCTTTACCGGCGTTTTCTATCTTTAATAGATTTTGATCATTAAGCTTTACATCACCCCACGACTGACCTCGTGTAAACCCAGCTGCCAGCATTACATGCGCAGCCGATACTCGCTGGGCTTCGCCGCCATGTACCTTGTTCATCTTCTTGATCTGCTCGGCAGTTTTGCCGCTCTCGTCATGGGTAATTATCTGCTCGACCTGCGCTTGGTCGATGACTGGATTTCTAAAGAACGAACCAGCTGTCTTGGGGTCTTCCTTACCTCTGCGTAGTAGCGACCCAGCGCGCTCACGAGCCGTCAGTATTATCTGGTGCCTACCCTCCAGTGTGGACGGATCTAGCTCTAGTTCCTCGGCTATATCTAGTGCGGACTGGTATGTAAGCTCAGTTGTTTGTTTGGGGGATAGCTCGAAGGCGGTGCGTAGAATTATCATACCCTCACCAATGCCGCCCTCCTGAAAGATAGACTTTTTGTAGCTCCAGTCTAGTTGTTGGCGATCAAAGCGTTTGATCATATTGGTGGCTGGATCCCAGGCGTCGACCCAAATAGCTGTGTCGCCAACCGACTGGCCGTAGGCGGTGATGTTTATAAATGTTGCCGCCCCGACGCCTCCGGGTATGCCTATCATCAGCTCGAGCCCCCATAGTCCAGCTGCTGTAGACTGCTCGACCAGCTGGTCCCATTCTAGGCCTGCATCTGCGATTAGTACGCTGCCATCTTGCTGGCACTGCCCGCCGATAATTCTAACCGTCGTGCCAGGTAGGCCCTTGTCACTAATTAGCACATTTGCGCCGTAGCCCAGGACCCAGTCGGGCTTTTTGCCCTCGCTTAGCAGTAGCTCTTCTAGTGCGCTAGAGCTATGTATCTCGACAAATTTTTCGGCCACTCCGCCCACACCAAAAGATGTTAATTTTGCCAATGGTTTATTGTGCTCGATACTCATTAGCCCCAGTATACCTTGTAGACACAGCTATCCTAAGCAATATGTTTTTGAAAAGACGCTAGTGAACGGTAAAATATAGGCACATGAGTAAATCGCAACCATACAAGAGTTTTGGCGAGGAGCTACGGCGCATACGCTCCGAGGCAAAACGCACCATTATTGATATATCTGGCGCGGTCGAGCTTGATCCGACCCTGATAGAAAAGATAGAGAAGGGCGAAGAGCGCCCTTCAGAGGAGTTGATAGTACTGATTATTAGCCACTTCGAGCTGGACGAGATGCGCGCCTTCGAGCTATGGAAGCTAGCCGGTTATGATCGCCTAGACATTAACGAGACTACAGCTTCTGACAAAAAAGACGGCGTTACACCTGTGGTTGTGCCGCTATCCGATGCGCGCATCGTGTATACAGATATGGTTAATGTTACTGCTAACAACTACGGTGTGGTTATTAACTTCTTGCAGGGGCTGGGCTCTAACAACCAGCCGATGGCTGTCTCGCGCGTCGGCATGAGCGTCGAACATGCAGTTAGCTTTATGAAGGTCTTGTCCGAAACAGTCGAGCAAGTAATGAACCAAAAGAACAAATCGTCAAAAGACAAAAAAGACACAATAGACAAGCCTAAGAAAGACTCGTAAGTCATGGCCCGCTGGGACAAGCTAAGTCAGCGCGGAAACGTCGAAGATCGGCGTGGGGTAAGCGCCCAAGGAATTGGCGGGGGACTTGGTCTGGTTGGCTTTGCAGCTATTATTGTCTTTAGCCTGATTGCGGGCGGCGACACCTCGCAGATAATCGGTACGGTTCTGGAGGACATCAACAATACGCAGGCCACGCAGCAAACGGATGTGCAGCCAGAAGAATTTGCAGGCGAGGACGACTACGAAGTCTTTGTGTCGACCGTGCTTGGATCCGCCAACGAAACTTGGGCCAATATATTCGCCCAGACTGGCCAGACATATGACGAGCCGCGCCTTGTGCTGTTCCGCGGTAGCACATCTTCGCGCTGTGGTGGGGCAACGGCTGCAATTGGGCCGCATTACTGCCCGGCAGATTCGACAATATATATAGACGAGACATTCTTTGACGAGTTGCAGAGTCGGTTTGGGGCTAGGGGCGGCGATGTCGCCGAAGCCTACGTAGTTGCTCACGAAGTCGCACACCATGTGCAGTACGAGCTAAACCTGGACTCTCAAATCGATCGTAGCAGTAACCAAGATTCTGTTAACTTCGAGCTGCAGGCCGATTGCTTTGCTGGTATATGGGCCCACTCGATCAGCGATCTCGGCGTGTTCGAGCCTGGCGAGATAGACGAGGCAATAGATGCTGCCGAAGCAGTTGGCGACGACCGCATCCAAGAGCGCACGACAGGCACCATTCGCCCAGAAGACTGGACGCATGGGTCTAGTGCTCAGCGGAAGGCTTGGTTTGAGCGGGGGTATAGCACTGGTCAACCTTCCTCCTGCACCATTTAGGCACAGACCAGCAATAACCAGCTCTGCAGTCTGGCGTAGCCAGACTAGCCAGCTTGTTATTGCCTCACGGACTCTTTTGGATATTTTCGTTGCGGTATATTGGAGGGCGGTGCATGTGCACAGCCCTCCAAGCTGTCCTCACGAGAAATTCTAAAATAGCTCCGTGTCTGCACCTAAATGCAGTGCTTCGATTAGGCTTTTCTTAAAAAATAAAAAAGCTTAGCCTTACGGTTCTTGAGTGGGCAGTGCTATATGTACAGCAACCTTTCTTTGTCCTCACTAATATTCCATTCTGACTCAAAGCCAAACCTAAATGCACGGCTTCGATTGGTTTTTACTGATGGCTGGGCGGCTATACGGTTAGGACTTCGGCTAGGGCTTTGATCTCTAAACTATGGTGCTTGGTGTAGCTGCTTGATGGTTTGAAGCTTTATTCTGTTAATTTTGTGGGAAATTTCAGTTTGGGCAGGTACAATGTGCTTATGTTTGATAAGTCTTTGCAGGATATTTTTAGTAATGATAAATCTAGAGTTGAAGGGTTGTCTCTACGGGATCTTTTTGCGGCCGAGGCAGATCGGTTTGGTAAATATTCGATCGCCAATGACACGTTGCTGTTTGATTATTCTAAGCAGCGCATTGATGATCAGGCCTTAAAGGGTCTGCTTGATCTAGCGCGTGCGCGTGGAGTTGAGGATCGGCGCGACGCCATGTTTGGTGGCGAGAAGATCAACACGACAGAGGATAGGTCGGTGCTACACGTAGCGCTACGCAATCCAGCCAGTGAGCATGTCATGGCAGATGGCCAAGATGTCATGCCTGCTGTTCATGATGTGCTCAAGCGGCTTAAAGACTTTACAGATGCCGTTCGCAGCGGCGAGCGTACTGGGGCTACTGGCAAGCGGTTTGAGACAATTATAAATATCGGCATTGGTGGCTCGCAGCTCGGGCCAGAAATGCTCGCCCAGGCTTTAGCGGCCTATTCGGACCGCTCGCTGAACGTCAAGTTTGTATCTAATGTAGACGGTGACGAGATCTCAGAAGAACTACTAGACGCCAATCCAGAAACAACTCTGTTTATTGTGGCCTCCAAAACATTTACAACAGACGAGACCATGACTAATGCTCGTAGTGCGCGCGCCTGGCTAGCCGAGGCGTTGGGCGAGGATGCTGTTGCCCAGCACTTTGTTGCTGTGAGCACCAATCACGAACAAGTGTCGGCCTTTGGCATCCAGCTAGAATCAACCTTTGGTTTTTGGGACTGGGTAGGAGGGCGCTATAGCGTCGGCTCCTCGATTGGTCTGCCTGTGATGATTATGATTGGGTACGATAACTTCCGCTCATTCCTGGATGGCATGCACGCCGCCGACGAGCACTTCCGCACCCAGTCGCTAGAGCAAAACATACCAGTTATTATGGGCCTCGCAGATATCTGGAACGGCTCTGTCATGGGTGTGCAGGCCAAGGTTATTGCCCCGTATTCGCACTACCTCAAACGTCTACCAGCTTATTTGCAGCAAATGGTCATGGAGTCTAACGGCAAATCAACGCGGCTAGACGGATCACCTGTTCTCGACCAAACATCTATGGCAGTGTTTGGTCAGGCCGGTACGGATGCCCAGCACGCCTACTTTCAGCAAGTGCACCAAGGCACAACTGCTTTTCCGGTAGACTTCGTTGGCTTTGTTAAGTCTGCCCATGGCCGGCAAGAACACCAGCGTAAACTACTATCAAACATGACCGCTCAGTCAGAAGCGCTGGCGTTCGGTAAAACATTAGCCGAGGTCCAGGCCGAGGGTGTCGAAGGGTCAGTTGCGCCGCACAAGATCATGCCAGGCAACCGCCCCTCAAATACAATTTTGTTTAATAAGCTTGATCCGTTTAGCCTCGGCTACCTCATCGCACTATACGAGCACTCAGTGTTTGTACAGGGCACTATTTGGGGTATAAACAGCTACGACCAATGGGGTGTAGAGCTTGGCAAGAAGCTCGCCAAAACCATCGAGGCCGAGCTAGAGGTTGGCCGGCTAGGAGGCCACGACAGCTCTACCTCCGGCCAGCTGCAGCACATATCCAAAGCAAGCTAATATTTCTTGATCGCAAATGCGCCCATAACCAAAGATATAACTAACGCAACCGCAGATAGATCTAGCGGGCGGTAGAGCAAGAAGCTGCTGGGGCCAATGCAGTCTATGAATCCGTCGTTACTGCTCGCTGCTGGGTAGTAGTCGGTAATCAGGTAGGTGTTGCTAGTTGTGCGACCTGGCGTACCGCAACCTTGACCAACCTGCACTTCAAACGTCACCAGGCTTATCAAAATAGAAGACACAAACAAAAACACAAACAAGACCAAAAGAAGCATCTTCATGCATAAACTATAGCAAAATTCTCTCTTGGAGGCGCACTGTGTTAGAGGTCCCAACCATTATTCAAGAAGTTAAGGCGCCAAGTGTAATGAAGCTGGATGTAAATTAGCCTAGCTTTTGCTCAAGCATCTTAGCTGTGTCTGGTATTCTGCCTAGAATATAGTCTCTAATTACATCAAGAGTTAATCCTAAGGTCCACCCAAGAATTTCATCTGTATATCCATTTGCTTTCAATCTATGTATATAACCACCACGAATATTAATCATCTTTTTTAGGTCGCTGGTGTGACCTGCCACATGGGATTGATTGTATAGGCTGATGATTTTTAGTCTAAGTACTGCTGCCGTGGGTGAATGACTAGGGTCTTCATCCTTAAATAGTATTGCCTCAAGAATTGACTGAAGAGCTACAATGCGGTTTTCTGCTACATTATCTATAGATAGTCCGTGAGCCAGGTTTTGCAGAATCGCAATTAATGGCTTATTAATCTTTTCACCAGATAGTTTATTCAGTATTTCGTCTGCCTCTTTATCTGTAAGCTGCCTAATGCCTAAAGGCTCAAGTCGAACGCTTTCATAACCAACCCAGCTTGGGAACATGCCGTAGAATGAGTAATCTTGATGCACGTTTGAGTTAGCACCCATTAGTATGGGCAGTGTTTTTGCCAGTATCATTGCATCTTCTCTCGCTGCACTATGTCTAAAGTCAATCAGTGTGTTACTTTTTTCAAGAAACACCTTAAGTTTGGCGTGATCACTTTTGTAGGTTGACTCAATTTGCCCAGATATATTACTGTCGTTGACTTTGACTTCTAGCTCATACGCCTCTAGGCTGCCTGGCTTGATAATTATTTCTGGATGATATGTTGCATCGGCGCTTGGTGCACACACAGGCTCTCCACTTAGAACTATATAGCTTTTGGTAATCTTTTGAGGTAGATATATTGGTATATGTCCTGTTGGTTGTCCATAGTGACTCATATGTGGTGACTTTCGACCTTAAACTCTATATTTATTTATGAAAATCTTAATCTTGCTCAATAACTCTATAGTAGTGGCAGGTAATTTTTCTTCTGGTAGGTTTTTGTCTATCAGGACTTCAATAACGCCCTTCATTACCGCCCTCTTATCTATGCTTAGAAAATCTATAGATTCATTTTTATATGACCTTACTGCCTCTTCACTAGGCTCTTCAAGCATATGTTCCTTTATTAAGCTCCCGATTCTTTTTTGGTTAAGCTCTTCATCAAACTTTTCAAAGTTTATATTATCCTTGAGTTTTAGCCACTTTCTCCCTTTTGATATTTTTACCAAGTATGCATGCCATATAGAAGCGGGTACAAGGTTTTCTATCTCAGGGTAGTCTATTACAACACTGCTCCCGAGATGTTTTTTAAGAGCTTCTTGGTTCTCTTTTTTCTTAGTGTTTTCTTCTGCTAGGTCATTATCCATTATCAGTAAGTTATTCCTGCTTATTGAGGACACATTTATGCTTTCATCGCTCAAGGTAACCCCAAAGTCGAAGTGTACAAGATTGCCTCCGCCGTATTCACTTATTGCGTAGTCGTAGTCTTCTATAAAGTTTTCTTTAGAGAGGTAGCTTTCCATCAAGAAGCGTATAAACAATCTGTCGGTAACACCCTCAACCCAAATCACTGAGTTTGCAAGCAAGACGCTAGAGTTCCTGACGCCTAGAAGGTTAATAACATCCATATTGTCTCTGATGTATTTAACTTGTTTTTTGCCTTTGCTTTCTTTCGATGGTGCAACTGAATAGATGGAGACGTATTCTTCAGGGTAGTCGTATATTATGTCTAGGAAGTGATTTGAATGTGTGCTGAGAAACACTTGAAGGTTAGGGAATTCATTCAAGTATGTTTTGATGAGCACTCTCTGCATGCTCGGGTGCATTAGTAGTTCGGGCTCTTCTATAAAAAGCATGACGTCATCACGCTCACTCATGAATACAGGGAAAGTATTTATTATTATTGACTGTATGCCGTCACCAACGTCGTGTATAGCTAAGTCAGAGCTGTCTCCCATATCAATCTTAACGTAGCCATTTTCTTCATTAGGGACTAGCGTTATGTCGAGACCTGGAAAAAAGTTTCTAGATATGAAAGACTCAAATTCTCGGACGCTATTACGGTCTTCCTTACTGCCAAGCAGCATAGACTTAAGCTTGCTGAAGATGCTGTGGCCAGTAAAAACTTCGCCGTTTTCAATGCCTGAAAGACCGTAGTCCTCTTCGGTCCGCTGTCTGTAATAGTCTTCGCCTGTGTCGCCAAGCAGTCTGGCCCCCCGTAAAACTGGGGTGTATATCTTAGGTGTATTGCTGGCTCGTTCTTCTTCAGCCTCGACTCCATCAAGGTAGGGGCTAACCATCTCTACAAGATTAGCTGCTTCTGTCTTATTCGCTCTACTACTTACAGTTTGTCTATTGATGTCGTTTGCATGCACGGCGAGAGCAGACAGCATCTCAGTGCTTCTCTCATAGTATTTATTGTAGCCATCCTCATTAATGAATCTTAGTAAAATCTTGTAAGATTCGAGGCTTTTTATAGCTTTGTTTTCTTCAAGATATTCTTTAATCGAAGCATTCAGCCCTCTGTGGTCTATTTTTGTATTTACATATCTTGATTCATTAGCAGAGTATATTGAGCGTATGAGACGACTTTTACCTGAGTTGTTTGCACCAACAAAGATGTTCATTCTACTCAGCCTGTCGATAGATGATTTGTCGCTAGAGGTGCCATAGTACTCTTTGTTTATCAGTATATGCTCTCTTATCATCAACTTATTATATATTGCTATATAGCAAAAGGTCGATGGTAGAATAATAAGGCTTAAACCAATTACTAAAATGAAGACTGTTATGTCTGATGAATGGAATCCATAAACGGCATCCATTCTCGAAGCTAGTAGGATTACATTTTAGTAATTGGTTTAAGCACCTAGAGATGGGTGCCTTTTTATAGCAAAATTAACTTTTGGAGGCGCACTGTGTTAGAAGTCGCAACTATTATCTAGAATTCTGCAGACTCTAATTTGCTGAGATGTGTTGACCTAAGGGATTAGCGTGCTTATCTCATCCCATATGTCTTTATGGACCTCTTCGATAGATCTCTCACCATCAATCAGGAATGCTCCCTTTATCCCAGCTATTTCCCTATAGCCTTCACCAACTCGCCTAAAGAAGTCATCCCCTTTAGCCTCAAAGAAGTCCATCTTACCGGGGTCGTCGGCGTTTCTGGCTCTGCATACATCAACACTTACATCTAGTACTATTTCTAGATCTGGACAGCGGTAGCCAAGCGGCATGGATTCCATGCGCCGTTCTATATCTGATAGGTCGTATCCTTCACCATGTCCCTGATAAGCATAGGTAGACATGTCAGACCTATCGTTAACCACCCACACTCCTTGTTCTAGAGCAGGTTCTATACCTTGTCTCCAGTTTTCTCGTCTGTTAGCAAAGATTAAATCTACATTTGTTTCAGGACTGCGATCTAAAGACATGTTCTTGAATATGGGCCTTAAGGCTTCACCTATTGGCGAACCCCCTGGCTCTCTAAAGCTTACAACCTCGACCCCTGCTTCTGACACCAAGCGCTCTGCAAGTAGCTGCGCCTGTGTTCCTTTGCCAGACCCGTCATTGCCCTCTATGACTATGAGGCGTCCGAACTCACCTTCATGGCTTGGCACTAGTATCGCTCCTGTACGTACGGCTCGAGACCTAGCAGCTCTTGGAAGTTATTTGCTCTAGGAAGATCTGAGCGGTGCTGCCACCACCCCCTAAAGTTGCCATTGAATGTAGATACGCTCAGCTCTTCAGCGGTCATTGGGCGAGCAGGGTGCTCAAGCGGGGAGGCGTGACCGTTACTTGTAAGTCGGTCGTACATCTTCTCGTCTCGCTCTACCATGCCTGCATCTCTTTGGTTCTCATAGCTAACACGTGCACACCTGGCAACGGCCATCTTAAGGAGGGTTTCTTTAGGATGCTCAGCTTTATCTTCTTCTCTAACATAGGGTAGATGCCACTCGTCGTATGTAAGTTCTTCTGGAGTGCTGGCATTGTGCTGTTCGAGCATTTTGTTAGCGACTATCTGTATGTGGGGCTCGGCTGCAGCGTCGGTGCGCAGTCCGTAGAAGTTATTCCATTCGGTACTTGTTATGACTACCGTGTGCCAGACCCATGGCTCTAGTAGTCTGTTAGGGTTTTGTTTGTGCATGCGATGCTGCATAACAGGAGCTATAAAATCAGTGGTCTTTCTTAGCTCTTCTACTCTTTCTCGCAATTCAATTGCGTCTTCAAGGGCTTCGCCTGTGAACCTATTGCCTGTAGAGCCGTATTCAAGCTGCTCCGAACCACCCATGAGAGCTACAGCAGCCAGTACAGAGGTGTCTCTGGCATCAAGCCAGGCTAGCTCTGCATCTTCTATCTCTCCTGGATTTGTAAGTGGTTCTGTGCCCTGCATTCCAGGCATATCTTTGCCCCATACGCTCGGTATATATGGATCTTCTAGGACTCTACGGATCTGTTTATGGGTGGGGATGGCGCGTGAGCTAGCTGAGTTTCTGGAGAATACGCGGTGGGTGTTTAGCTCTGCCAGAAGAACTCTCGGCATAATCACTTCTAATGTTGATATTCTCTGGCCTTCTGGCGATACCGAGTCGGCAATAACCTCTGCTTTATATGACATAAACCCTCACAATCCCCACATTTTTGTATTTAGCTTGTAGCCTATTATACACAGATGGGTTTTTCCATTGCTGATCATGTAAGTAAAAAACCCGCCACTAAAGCGTGAGTTGTTTGTTTATTGGAGGGCCAACTGGGGCAGCAGAGGCGAAGGCTCTTAGCTCGCTTTGCTTATCAAGAGAAAATAGCTAAAGCTGTTTTCTTTTGATTGCACAAAATCACGAACCCACTTTTTCTTCGAAAAAGAACTGGTTCGAGTCTAGCTAAAGGGTTAGTTACTTTTGTCTGGGGGGCCAACTGGGGCGTACGCAAGATATTAGATTATGACAAAGTCATATTCCAACATCAGCTATATCTCGTGCAAATCATAGATTTGACGAGATTCTGAACCTCAGGACTTGTGTCTTTGCTGGGGCAAATCCATGCCTGGGTTCGAGGTCTCAGTGGCCTCCAATTCAAAAACCGCCCGTAGGCGGTTCATGAATTGGAGGGCCAACTGGGACTCGAACCCAGGACACCGGGCTTAAAAGGCCCGTGCTCTAACCAGCTGAGCTATTGGCCCATGCCATTACTGTTCTTTATCTATGCAAAAGTGGGCTTTGCAGGGCCTAAGGAGATTCAATATTTATCCGCATGGCTAGATAGAACTGGGGTATTATCAGGTATTTGACCTCTGTTGTCAAGCAGTTATGCTGCAAAATGCTTGCACCTATATCGCATATGTTATAAAGTGCTAGTACTTATTTACAAAAACAAAAATTAAGACTATGCAGAAAAACAGACAGAAACAGACTTGGAGTCAATCTTTTTGGCGCGAAAAGATTATTCGTACTCTACTTATGTTAGCGCTATTCTCAGTATTGGTGTTTTTATGGAACTGGGACGGACCAAACCAGGTCGAGACCACTACTTCTAACAACACAACCACCGAGCAAACCGTACCAGATCCTCCAAATATCCCTGACGAGCCAGTCGAGCCAGTTGTTCAGCAGCCTGTCGAGCCAGTGTTCCCATTCGAGATAAGCCTCCCTGAGGGCGCCAGTGATAGGGTAGACGTCGGTACAGATGCTCAGCCTGCTTACGAATATACTTTTGCCGATGGAGCTACTATGACCGTATACCCAGAGGGTGTTGCAGCCTTCCCCACAGATATAGAGTGGGAGTACACAACGGATGCTAACGGAGTAGTCACTGTCGTAGAAAGATTAGACGAGCTTTGTTCTGCTGGTACTACAGGGTGTAGCGCAGGCAATGGTCGTATAGAGATCACAGCGGTCCCGTCTGCATCGGTAAATCAGTTAGTGGTTTTTATCGACGATGCAAACATTGCCACAAAGACCCCAGCCCAGGCAGCACAACAATACGAAGCGATCGTTAATACAA
>CAZHOS010000020.1:0-15953 GCA_964534605.1 uncultured Candidatus Saccharibacteria bacterium | reverse complement strand
GGATTGAAGCTCCGTGTGTCCTCAGTTCAAGTCTGAGAGACGCCACCATAAAATGACCTTCGTGATTAACGGAGGCCATTTTTATTTTAGCGTGTTATACGAACTGAAGATGTCCTCACTGACGCTCGCTGTTCTGTCGTTCGGCAAGCGAACTCCTTACAAGTCTGAGAGACGCCACCATTAAATGACCCCCGCAGCTTGTTGGGGTTATTTTTATATTACCCATGCATCGTAAACTCAACACGTCATCGGCTCTATGCTATTATTAAGCCATGGAATGGAAGTTTTGGAAAAGAAAAATCAGAACCCCTAAAGGGGGTCTGACAGGGAGTGTCGAAATAGATACAAACTCAGGCAGCCACGACGCGCTAGGGCCTCATGGAAACATGAACCTTGTCCCTAAAGATGTCGAAGATAGGATAAAGAGACTGACGGAAGAAGGCTTGAGCGATCCCAGCCTTGACGACTTACCTCCTGCCGCTTAAAGCCCTGCTTCTTTTTTGAGGGCTACGTCGTTATTGCAGTCACCACCATCTATGTCCACGATCGATCCAGTGATACTATCTCTACATGAGTATCAGTAAAAAATCTAAAAAGAACTTCAACCTCCTCAGCTATAGCAGACTGCTTCAAGAAACTGTTTTCTACTATCCTATTTTTATACCGTTCATTTTTGACATAGGTCTCGGCCTTACCGAGTTGGCATACTACATAGCCGCTGTGAATATTGGCGTACTGATATTCGAGATCCCTTCCGGTATATTGGCAGACAGATGGAGCAGAAAAGGAACCCTATTTATATCCACGATCTTTCACATGACCTCAATAGCAGTAATGGCTACAAGTACGAGCGCGCAGCAAATAGTCTTCGGAGCTTTTTTATGGGGAATATTCTTTGCTATGCAGTCCGGAACACACTTAGCAATAATTTACGATATGCTTAAAGAAGAAAAAGCCACGAGTAAATACAAAAAATATGCTGCAAAATTCAACATACTTGGAACAACAGGCTTGCTTGTCGGCTCTATCTCTGGGGCAATTATCGCAGACTTCATTTCACTTAAGTCGGCCTACCTTTATACGCTAATACCCAGCGTGCTATCCCTTATAGTTTTATCGAAAATGAGTGAGTCAAAAAGTCACCAGAAAGCCCAGGCATTCACCAGCAAAGAGCACTACAGGCTTACTGTTTCACACCTGCTACGAGGAGGTTTGGTTGGTGTAATGGTGTTGAGCCTGGTAATCATTGAGGCTAACGTTGGCTTTCTATTTGAGCTAAATCAGACCTACTACTTAGCTGCAGGAATCCCTTTAGTTTTATTCGGCGCCTACAACGCAAGCCTGCAGGCATCTATCGGCATTGGGTTTTGGCTAGCAGATAAGAACAGTAAGGCCACGACCATGCTACTAGCACTGGCTGTTTCTTCAATCCTTGCGACGATACTAATATTCTTTGTAAACGCTTACACCGCAGTATTTCTCTCGTTAATCATGACGGCAATGTTCTACTGCTCTGCGGTTCTTACCCATGACTTGCAAGACAATATACCTAGCGCAATTAGATCTGCAGCAATATCAGTAATTAGCAGCGCCGGTAGGGTTATCTTCATAGTTATGGCTTTTGTTTTTACGGCAATAAGTAATCGTAGCGAAGCACCAACTGGTTTTGTTGTGCTGCTTCTGGGCATAGCTCTACTGGTAGTATTAGGGTTATTAATAGCGAGAGAAAATAAACAAGCTGACTAAGTTAAAGCTCAATCGGAGCGTGGAGATTTAGTGCTGGCTTTGAGCCAGAATTGAATTTTGTCTGCGGAACGCAAAGGAGGTGTGCATATGGCACTCCGACTGCGTACCGTAAAGATAAAATATCAATTGTGGCCAAAGACGGAATCAGCACAGTGCAAAGAGCTTTGCTCTTTGGCAGGTGCTGCTTCCGGGCCAGTGCTAAATCCTAGGGAGATGGGTGTAATGGTGCCCCAAAGTATACGACGTCCTCATATACCCCACCAACTCCTTGCGCCCAACATTCACCTTAACACCCGGGTTAAGTACATTGTGGGGGTCAAAGACCTGTTTGACAGCCAGCATAATATCGTAGGCTTCCTTGCCGACCTCGAATGGCTGATATTGGCCCCTCAAACGGCCAGAGTTATGTGCCGAGCTGGTGTGCCCACCAAGCTTGAGCACCATTTTGTGATAATCGTCCATAAGTCGTAGGACCTTTTGACGACCGCTTGTTTCGGAAAGGTCAATCTTTGGCATAGTGCTAAGCTGCCCCAGGCCTACCCTACCCCAAGACATGAACGGTATGTGATGTTTCTTGAACAGGTCTACCGCGCCCATGTACAGCTTGCTATACGATTCTAGCGGTACCGATGCGCTCTCGACTGCTGGGAGCGGGCGCCCCTTGGACGAGCCATCAGTTAGTATAAGGCCAATGCTGTTGCGGACCTTCCAGATGCGCTCGCGCATTTCGTCGTCCTGACCTACTACGTACTCGGCATCTATAGCGTCTAGTGCTGCCTTGGTGTTTTTAAGCTTGCGATTTGTCGTGCGACTGTTGGTGTCGTCAAATTCGAGTATTAACAAGAAGTCGGACTTCTTGTTAATGGTCTTTTTAAGGGCTGAGGGGGCGACCTTGGTTATGTGCCGCAGTGTAAACTGATCGATCATCTCCATTGCGGCCGGCTGCTGCTCTTTGATCTTAGCTACAACGCCTAACAGATTATCTAAGCCATTTATGTAGGCTAGGACTGCAGCTGGTTGGGGGTTGAAGTCTTCGCTACTAAGCTCTACTTCGGATACTATTCCGAGCGTCCCCTGCGAACCTACAAATAAAGGCGTTAGGTCAAAGCTACCGTCTTGTTGTTTGACCGCCGACAGATCGTAGGCCCAGTTAGCTCCTTTGCCCGACAACATGAGCTCCTGGTTGTCCATAATAATTGCGTCGATTGCACGGTAGATGTCGCCCTCGAAGTTAGCAAGGCCCAGTTTGCGGCTGAGCTCGCGCTTGTTTAGTCGCTTGGTATGGATAACTTCGCCGTTAGCCAGGACCACCCGCAGCCCGGACACAGAGTTCTTCATAGGGCCGTATTTTTCGGAGTAAGGACCGGTCGAGTTATTGGCTACCGCACCGCCAATTGTTGCGTACTCGGAGCTCATCGGGGTTGCTGGCAAGAACTTGTACTGGACATTGAGCGTTTGTTGGATCTTGGCTATGTTTGCACCAGGCTCGACAGACACATGACCTTTCTTGAGGTCCATGCTGATAACTCGGTTCATATGTGCTGGGAACACCACCACTATGCCTTCGCCGATGCTAGCGCCTGTTAAGTCAGAGCCAGCGCCGCGTGATGTAATGGGTACGGATCTGCCTCTCTCGGCCAGCTGCCAAGAAAACCTAGCTAGCTTGCGCACATCCTGCTCATTCCGCGGATAGACAATAACTTGGGGCTCTATCTTGTAGATGCTGGCATCTGTCGAGAAGTGACGACGAACATCGCTGCCGTCGAGCACCTCCCCCATTAAATGTTCCTGTAAATAATTTGCTAGACGGCCCACTTTTTACCTTTGCTTAAAACTGTTTCGATTATAACTATTTTAGCATAAGCATACGTCAAAAACAGCAGCTTGCACGCAGACACTACTGCGGGCTAGATAGGACGTCTTCTTTGCCTGTTAGTACCGTCCACTCGGTAACGTCGCGGTATCTGTCTAAGGGCGTACTTAGCAAGTTACCGCTCGGTCCTTCGACACCACTAAGGGTGTAGTAATCGTAACTATTTCTGTATAGACCAATTGCAGGAACTTCGTCCGCCCAAGCCTCTAGGAATATTTGATACTTATCGGACCGTATGTCTTCCTCTACACGGCTACGCCCACCGTCAAGGCCTTCGTCGGCTAACTCGGAGCTATATTCAGCTAGGTTTAACCGTACGGTAGAGTTGGGGTCAAACTGGGTAGAGTGCCAGAACGAGTACACATCAGGGTCGATTCCGATATTAATGGCGTGGATAACAATATCCGAGTAGACGTGGTTCTGTAAAACGTTCTCGATGTAGCCATCTCGGCTGCGCAGATCTAGGCTGGCGTTAACACCCACATTAGCTAGCTGGTCAACAATACGAATAGCTATTGGTTCGAAAACCGTGTCTGCCTGGGAGGTTATTTGCAGGTCCAGCGTCTCGCCGTCGTTACGACGCAGACCGTCCTCGCCGACAACCCAGCCCAAATCATCCAGTGCAGATTCTGCAGCAGCAAGGTCAAAGCCAACCTGCTGTATGTCTTCTCTGTAGCCGAGCTGTTCTGGCAGCAGCGGGCTGTTAATCCTAATTGCAGGCTCGCCCAAGGCCCCAATGACATCGGCTACGTCTATAGATTGGGCCAGCGCTCGTCGTAGCTCAACGTCCTCTAGCTGGGGGTTGGTATTCTTGAAAAACAAGAATGCGGCGCTAGTTAAACTAAAGGTCTGCTCCTGCGCCTTTAGGTTGTCCAGCTGGGCAGAGCTAACATCGATGTCACCACTGCCACTAAGCTGACCGTCCTCGAACAGCTCTTTTAGTCGGTCCTCGTCTGGGACTACCCAGAAGTTAAAGCCTTCTAGCCTTGGTTCGCCCAGGTGATAACTGTCGTAGGCGCTTAGTTGTATCTGTAGTTCGCGGTCGGACTCGGCGGTACCCTCTTCGTTGACAATCCTACGGAACTCGAATGGCCCTGATCCGATTGGATTGGTGCTATTAAACTGCGCACCGCGTAGCTGGTTGGGCGATAGATCCCCCAGTATATGCTGCGGCAAGATACCGAATGTCAGCAGTGTTGGGAAGGGGCTAAAGCTGCCCGGCAAATTGAATTCGATAGTTTGCTCGTCGATAACATCGTAGTCTACGCCCTCCCAGCTGCGGAACAGTGGCGAGCGAGCATCGGGATCTTGGATAGACTGCAGAGTAAACGCAACGTCCGCTGTGTCTAGCTCTTCGCCGTCGTGCCAAAATACGTCGTCTTTTAGCACGACCGTAAAGGTTGCGGCCCTCTCGTCCGCCTCGATAGATTCGGCCAGGTCGTTAACCAATTGGTTGTTTTGATCGACCTTTAGGATGCTAGAGAATAGCAACCTAGATACAGACTGGTCGGCAGAAGTGCTGCCAAATATAGGGTTAAAGTTTGTTACAGGACCAAGGATTCCCTCGACGTAGGTGCCACCGTCTATGGCGGCCGTCCTGGTGTAATATCTGCTGAGGTCTCTGGTCTGTACCGCTAGTACCCAGACCAGTAGCGTTGCAAGTACCAGCCAGCTTAGTACAAAGCGCCAGGAGTGAGCCAAGCTCTGCAGGCGGCCAACAACATGTCTGTCTACCTGTTCGTTGGCACGCTCGCCAAGCTCGGTTGCGCTCTTTTTCTGGCGGGCAAATAATTTTTTGGGCTTAATGCTCTTCATTAGATCTGCTTTGGTCCACCCTAGCTAGCAAAACTTATACTAAAAATCCTGCGATTAACGAGAGGGCAAAGATCATGACAGTTGTAATCGTAATACGATGCAGGGACAAATCTGACCCCCTACGCACTGATTCGCCGTCGCTGCTACCACCACCCAGGCCAGCACCAAGTGATGCACCTCTGGTTTGTATTAATACCAATATAACTACCACAATGGCAGATCCAAATGCGACAAAATCGAAGATGCTATTCATGCTTTTCTCTCCCTCGTGAGTCAAAAAATGATGTCAGCAAATAGTTTACCAGTGTAATCACTATCCCCGCAAGTGTTGCCCACCATATATTGTCGACCTGCAAGCCCGAATAAAGCCAGTCGGCAACCAGTACTATCATTCCATTGACGATTAACATAAAGAGACCTAGGCTCAGCAGCAGTGCTGGCAGACTAAGGAATATCAGTATGGGGCGTAACAAGACATTTGCCAAAGCCACCACTAGGCCAGCCAACAATACCGCCCATACAGAGTCGTCTAGACTAACGCCCGACAGTATGATCGACGCTATCCAAACGCCCAGACTGCTGACTAGCCAGCGACCAATTAGTTTATATCCAAAGTAACCTGTTAACATTGCTCGTAGTATATCATTAGACTATGATCTCCAAGATAACTGTGCTGTCGTTTAATAAGCCTGCCCCTAGGTGGCAAGCCCTCCTGGACACCTACCAAAAGCGTTTCGACCGCCACCGGTTTGAACATATCGTTATAAAAGAAAAAGGCGACAGTCGGGAAGCTACCCGTAAAAATGCTTCCGCGGAGGTTGCCAAAAAAGTCCCCCCAGCGGCTAAGTTAATTATCCTCGACGAAAGAGGCCGGGGATATAACTCGCAACAATTTGCAGCTCTACTGAGTGCCGAGCAAAACCAGCATGTGTGCCTCGTAATAGGTAGCTCCTACGGGCTAGAGCTAGACAAACTGCCGCCCCACATCCTATTAAAGATGAGCGACTTTGTACTGGCCCATGACGTAGCACGGATACTGTTGTTCGAGCAGCTCTACCGTGCCGTAGCGATTCTAGATAATCATCCGTACCACCATGAATAATGAGGTAACTACGGAACAAAATAGATGTTCCGAGGGGCATTAATCTAGGTCGAATATTAAGGTGTGTCGATAAACCTCGTTAGACCCAAGAGGATTAACTCGGAAGAGCCCCGCACCAATGATTAACGACTATTTGGTCGCCTGATAGATAAAAACTACTCTTTCGAGTAGTTAATTGGTGTCCTTGGAAATGACCCCAGGAGGATTTTGATGGTGCCCTCTCGGCGTGGACCCTTGCGGGCCCACGCCGGAGTGTTGCCGCTGATCAGATCAGCAACCTAACCGGACGGCCGTCCGTCGCCTAGGCTGCTGCTACAAGACCAGCGGTACCCACAATTGCGGCGGCCCGCTTCAGAGCCAATATGGCTCGTCTCAACCTCGAGGTGAGGGCTTGGATCAAGCTCGGCGGGGAATTCGCATTTTCAAGGTAATCTCGTTCCTCGAACCGTTTTCGCGTCGTGCGAAAAAACAGTGCGATACCGGCGAGTGCTGCTACGAAAAGCGCAGCTGGGATGAAGGTTGAGGTGTTTGCAGCAAGCGTGGTAACACTTGACGTGACTGTCTCAACCTGGTTTGTACCTACCAACTCAGCCTGAGTGGCAACCTGATCGAGGTTGTCGGCGATGCTGCTGATTGCAGCAATCTCAGGCCCTGGCGGGACTCCCGAGGTGAAGTTACCGAAGACGGCAACCGCACCAAAAACGAGCGAAGCTACTGCCACAATGGGCACCAGCCAGCTCAACTTTTCCACCACGAGGGCGGCTGTACGTTGTATCAAAGTTCCTCCTTGGAGGGGTCGAGGGCGCAAACTGAATGTTAGCACCCGGTAAACTCAGTGTAGCTTATCTCACACCAGCATTGCAATGCTTGGGCTTCAAATAATTACAAAATCATTAACTATGGTTTACTCTTTTCGTAAATATTGGTGTAAAATCTCGGCCTTCTTCTGCCCTACAACCGACGATAGCTCGTCTTTGCGGGCCTGTTTGACGCCCTTAACTGAGCCAAAGGTGCGCAGTAGCTTCTTTTTAGTAGCGGGGCCAATGGTCGGGATGTCGTCCAGAGCACTCTTACGCTGAGAACTAACCTTGAGCGTGGAGTGATAACTAACCGCAAAACGATGCGATTCGTCGCGGATACGCTGCAACAGCTTGACCAGATGGGCATTCATCGGCAGATTAACTAGCGTAAAGCCCTCGCTGAACACACTATTGCCGGACATTTTGGCCAGCTTACCTTCAGACAACTTAGTTTCTGCAGCACGGTTGAGGACCACGACTTGCTCCTCGCGCTTGGCTAGGCCGATCATAGGTATAGATACACCTTTATCCTCCATGGCCTCGTACGCAGCGGCCAACTGCCCTTTACCGCCGTCGATAAGAATCATGTCTGGTTTGCCCCACTTCTTGATATGATCTGGCTTGAGCCGCCTGGTGATGACCTCCTTCATATGTATATAGTCGTCGTTACCGGGGATGCGCATCTTGAACTTACGGTAAGATGCCTTGTCGGACACGCCGTTAGTAAAGACGACCATACTGGCAACAGTATCTGTACCACCCATATGACTAATATCGTAGCCCTCGATACGGCGAGGCGGCTTGGCAAGTCCTAGTAGTTCCTGCAGATCAACCAAGGCATGGTCCTTGCTGAGGTCCAGATTCTCTTTATCGCTAAACACAATATGGGTGCTAAGGGACTTCATAAAACGTAGTTGATTGCGGGCTTTGGCGGCCGCTTCGTACTGCTGGGCTTTGGCTGCAGTCTTCATGTCTTTTTCTATATCTTTAATAATCGCCACCCTATTGCCGCGCAGGTAACTAATGAGGTGCCCAAGATCTTTTTTGTACTGCTGCTCGTCATAAGTTTCCGACTCTGGACCAGGACAAAGCCCAATATGAACCTGCAAGCAAGCACGCGATGGCAGTGTTGTATGGGTAGAATACGGGAAAACTCGGCGCAGATACTTGAGCGCACGGCGCAAGGCATAAGTATTAAGATAGGGCCCAAAATACTCTGCCCCGTCATCGATTGGGCGGCGAGTTGTAGTGACCGTTGGTGTGCTGGATTTGCGGTCTATACGCACGTAACTACCAGCTTTGTCGTCGCGCTCGAGTATGTTGTACTTGGGCTTGTAGCGCTTGATCAGCTCGGCCTCTAGAAACAATGCTTCCATCTCGCTATCTACCTCTACCCAATCGGTATCTACTATCTCGGCGATCAACGCCTGGGTTTTGGCATCGGCGGTCTTTTTGGTGCTGGGCTGAAAGTATTGGCGCACGCGGTTACTTAACCGAGCTGCCTTACCTACATAGATAATCTTGCCACTTTTATTCTTGTGGAAATATACACCCGGAGTCTTTGGGAGCTCCTCAAGCTTCTTGGTTAATCTATCCATGAGATAGATTATACTCGTCTGCTAGCCGTTGACGCTATATATATCAACCGTGCCAGCAACGAATAGCTCTGCTGTCTGGTAGACTCTACGCCAGTTCTGCACCTTTTCTATGTAGTTGGGATCTTCTGCATATTGCAAGCGCCTATCGTCTGTAGCCGGTGATTCTGCACTTACAGGCACTTCGTCACCCTCCTCGTCGATAAAGGCAACTAGCCCTCTAAGGTGAAGATCTGGATTGTCTCTGTGTGCAATCGCGTCTGCATACCAGACCTTGTTGCCTTCGCTCTTAAACTCTAGTATTCCAATCACACCTTCTCTAAGAGAACCGAAGGATCTAAATTGTTGTTGGATTGAGTTCCCATTGGCGTCTAAGTCTCCGGAGAAAACAGTCTCTCCATCGAAGTTAGCGCCTGCTGTTAGGCCGCCAAAGTTGAAATGCTCTCTCGCTAAAGATGATTGGCCGAAGTTAGTTTCTAGCAAAGCTTGAGTGAAAGTGATATCTAGGTTAGTCGGATAGCAGCCACGGACCGCCTCTTCGGTTAGGGTTCGTAGTAGGTCTCTGGCAAATTGCTTTTCTTCCTCGGTTTTATCATATTGGTCGATTATAGACTCTTGCTCTGTAGTTAGCTCGTAGACAAAGTTTGGATGGTGTTCATGACTGCAGGTATATTCTATCTCTACAGATTCCTCGATCTCTTCTACCTCTGCCTCTTCTGGGGCCTTGATCGAAAAAGCTGCATGCACATGGTTGTGGCTAGGGTCTGGGTTGCCTTGGCCGCTCTTATATATATTAAATCCTTCTGTTGGGTGGGCATAGATTAACTCTGGCATAACAGGCCGGTAGGCATCGAGTAGCCAGGTAAAGAGATGCTGTAAGTCTTCCCTGCTTCCTCCGAAGTCTAGTGCTTGCCCGGTGTAGTGTAGACTACCGTGCGAATGACCGTCGTTTGTCCCTGGTATACCGGTAGTGATCGAGTTTATCGTTACTGTTCTTTCCGGATACTCATCGAGATAATCAACTACTGCGTACAACATGATAGTTGCTACATCTATCTGTTCTTGTGGCTGGTTGTATATATCTTCTGTAAATGTCTGGCAGTCATCAAGCATGTCGTGTCCAGAAATCTCTACTCTATTATTAGTGGAGCCAGCAAATATAATGCGCTCATTAGCTATCTCCTGCGCCCACATGTCTGCGAGAGCCACGCAACTAGGTTCGTTTGCAGATACAACATCGAGTAGAGTAGCCACATCATTTGGGAAGCCTAGGCTCTCAAGCTGAGAAATACTAATCGACTGACCATCCTCTAAGACAGCCTCGGAATGCCCTAGTGCAGCTCCGCCTGGCAAGTCTATTGCACCAGCCCCTAGCTCTTGATCCTGTGCATCCGACTCTCTGCCAGAGTCTTGTGGATTTGCTGGGAAAGGAGATGTCTCGCCAGCGTTTTGCTCTGCAGCCTCCCTTATTGGGCCTAACCCATTAGCAAAAACATCTGGATCAAAAGGCTCTATATTTAGAACCTCATAACTAATAATCGGGAAGGGGTCCTGGCCTTCATCCGCAACCTCCTCTTGGTTCTCAGGGCTGATCACCTGCCTAGCGCTGGCCGGATCTGCAACGCCTGCATCACCTGCTGAAAGAGAGTTGTTGTCTACGTCCTCAGCAGGAGACATCACGTCTTCACTTGGCTCAACTAGATCTCTGGTTGGTTCTTCTGGCTCTCCGAGCTGTCGAGCTGCATCTGCCCCGTTGCTCTCAGCTGGTTGTGGGTGCTGTTCACCAGGTAGAATAAACTCTGTAGGCGGGTAGCTTGGTAGTGGCGCAGTTTCTACTGCTTGCCCAGAAGCTACATCTTCGTTCGGGCTGGCAGATCCTTGATCCGACACCTGACTATTTCTATCCTCAATACCCATCTTTATGCGCTCATCAAGAGTTAAATCTGCAGTATCTACCGAGCTTTGCACGTTTGCATCCCCAGCATCACCCGCTGGCTCTGCTGAAGCCACTGTTACTGGTGCACCATCAGTACTGCCTTGTTCTTGGGCTTCTGCTCGAGTTTCAGCAGCTGGCAGGCCTGCCTCTACAATGGTGCCTACCGGTATATTGGTTGGGTCAATATTATGTGCAGCTGCAAAATCTTCAGCCGCTTCAAGAGGTGTACGGCCGTCAGCAAGCTCCATATTTTGTGCTTTGCTGTATAGAGTGTCTCCTTCTTTAAAAACATCTGGGTCCACAAAAAAGTCAGCATTGTTTATTTGTGTACCAATAGCCAACTGATCCGGGCTAATGCCAAGCGTCTGGGCAGCATTCGCTGCTGCGTCATTAAGGGTTGACGCAGGTGCACCATCGCCAAATGCAGCTTCTGCCAAACCGTACAGTGTATCCCCGGGCTGAACTTCCGTGAATCCTTGTTGTGCAGCGGCATCAATATGTCTTCCTGACTCTTGGTTTTCTTCAGGAGGCGTAAGTGGTTGGGCGGGCTCAGCAGTTGGTATATCCATGTGCTGCGTAGCTGGCTCTGGAAGATATGACGCTTCAGATGCTCCGGCTATTCCTGGCGCAAAAACAGCCCCGGTAGATACCCCGATAGCAATAACTGCTGTTTTTGGGGGAAGACCAATCTTTGTTCTCTCCTTTTGGTAGTTGCCTGGGTTGCTGTGTGATTCTGGTGTTGGGTTTTCAAATGACATGTTATTTCTCCTGATTTACTTGTAGTTTTATGGTTGTTGGCAGATTTATCCTGCCACCGATAGGTAGTAGAGCTATCATGTTGACGCCGCCTGTGGCTTGCTGATGTCTGGGCAAGAAAAAGCTCGTATAGCCTGTATAAAGGCTGCTTTTCTTGCTATATCATTAGTCAATTGTTGTACGTCTCGATCAGATCCAGTGCTCTGTATTGCTAATACGGCAGCTATTTTCTTGGCTCTAGCTTTCTTGCTAAGCTCTCCAAGCTCCACGGACATCTCTCTTGAGTACAATGGAGCAAGCTCCCTCATTCTGTCTTCTACGTCTGCGGGTATTTTGTAGCGACGGGCCTTAAGGGTAAGCCCTATCGAAAATAGATTATTCCGGTGGATAGCGTTCATGCCCACGATGTACTGAGATGGCAGTACCGTAGAAGGGTTACCCTCTCCTCTTGTTAGGCTCTTTATGCTTACTTCTTGTAGACACACTCTGTACGCAGCTTCTGCCACTCGACACCGCCTGGGTGTATCATGATCTCCAAACCCTTCCATCTCTAAGTAGTAGTTTTTTTGCGGTTGTTGATCTGTCAAGATCTGTGCGTTTTCTTCGGCGTGCGGGTAGTGTGCAAAATCTTCTACACGAAACCAAGACCCAGCGCTATAAAACCGGTCTACATTTGATCGTAGACGTTTCCTGCTGCTACTCTTCTGGCTCATAAGTTTTACCTCTTAAATCTGATCAATATACAAAAAAGACGCGTAATTTACGCGCCCTCTCGACCAGTAAGAGGTTAGGTGCTATGCCTAAAAAGATGTGACCAGAAATGCTTTAGCGTGTAGCATCTGCTTATATTGTTACATGTATTATATACTTTTAATTATTTTGTGTCAATTATTTTTAAAACGCTGGACGTGTAGCGCTACGGCTTGTTGTTCGGATTTTTGGCATTTTTCCCATAGGCGTTATCACGGTATCTCCGTTAGTTCTCCGAAGCACTCTTGGAGCTCCTTCTACGGTAGCTGCCTTTCTGTCTGCACCCCATCGACTAGAGGCTACCTCTTGGTTAACGCTTTTGTTGTCTGCTGTTTTTTCGCAGACGGGATCCTGGCATCTTGGGGCGGCAACCTCTAAACCAACAATCTCTCGTGCTGCTAGAAGTGCACTTACTTCCGCAATCTTGTTTGACGCCTCGCTGCTACGCCGCTCATCAATAGGAGTCTTTAAAGACATCTCTATACTCCTTGTAAGGTTATTCTCATAATTTAGCCAGATAAAAAAGAGGGTTAATATTGGTGGATTCGCTACTTGCTCGTCTGGAGATAAGCGACCAAAATGGTTTCTCCAGAGTCATGACTTCTAATCAAATCCTGTCTAGACTAACATATTGATGGTCTTTGTCAATCGACTTACGTCTTAGTTCTTAACCCACTACTTGCGCCGTTTAGCGCTGGACATGGTCGGGTTTTTACAGTGAATATAGTTGTCTTCACAAGACTGGCACACGACTAGCTGCTTGTTGCAGTCGTCGCAGTTAAGCTGATCGCTCGTTTTGTTGCCACACTCTATGCAGGCAGCTATATCTGGGCTATTATCGCTAAAACCCATCTTCATGCGCTTATCGAATACATAGCATTTGCCATCCCAGTAGCCTTCGTCGCCATATTCTTGGCCGTATTTCACGATGCCGCCGTCTAGGTGGTAGACCTCGTCGAAGCCTTTGTGCTGCATATAGGCGCTGAGGTACTCGCAGCGGATGTCGCCTGTGCAGTACGTTAAAACTGGTTGGTCTTTGGGTAGTTTATCTAGATGTGGCTTGATGTCTTTAAAGGTCTTGATCTTTGGTGCGACTAAATTGTCACCCTTAAATACGCCTATGTCGCTTTCGTACTCGTTACGGGCGTCCAGGATAATAACGTCAGGGTTATTCTTGATATATTCGTGCCAGTCTTTGGGCTTGAGCCCTTTGCTTTTGTTGTATACATCAAATTCTTCGTCTGGCGCCAAAGTGACTAGCTCGTTGCGTACTTTGATGGACAATTTGGGGTAATCGTCCCTCTTGCCCTCGCTCCACTTGTACTGGATGGACTTGAAGGCTTCAGTGCCGTTCATCTCGCGCTTGTACTGCTTGAGGTCTTCTATATCGCCGCTAATCGTGCCGTTTATGCCATGGCCAGCAATAATAATCCGCCCCTTAAGGTTTAGCCGTGTGCACAGCTCGCGCTGCCAGCGCATAACCATGTCTGGATCAGCCACCGGCGTAAATTTGTAAAAAAGTATATTCCTCTGCATCGCTACTAAGATACCACAGCAATCCTGTAAGGGTAAGGTGCTCTAACTGCGTGCAGGCAAATATCTTATGCTTTATACTAAATCGAAATGAGCACAACAAAAAAAGTTTTGAACTGGTATTACCGTATAACCAAAAAGCATACGCGCCTGAATATAGTATCTTGGATATTTTTTAGTACTGGATACCTTGTACAAAACTATTTGCCGCCAATAATAGAAGGAGTCCTGATACAGCAGCTAGTTGATGGCTCTCTGACCAGGGATTCGCTCGTGATGATTGGTGGCGGCTACATATTTATACGAGTCATACTCGCTGAGGCTTTAATACGTACCGGCACCATCATCAGCGGCTATGCTTGGACAAAGTCTGTTAGAGATATTCGTCAATATTGCTTTGATCATTTAGTGCATAACCGCGCATCTTTCCACGCGAATAACTTTAGTGGGGCGCTAGTTTCCAAGGTTACCGCCTTTACCGGCAATAATGCAAACATCAATGCAACCCTACTCTACAACCTTATACCAGCCGTTGTGGCGATAATTTTCGTGTGTGTATATTCATTTATTGTTAGTCCACTCTATGCAGCTTCCGTACTCATGGTGATGGTGCTCCTTTCTTACTATGTATACAAAAGAACTCAGGTACGAGCAACATTAAACCGTGAGACAGCACGTATCCGCAGCAGAGCAACCGGCTCTATCGCCGACAGCATTACCAACGTCTTTGCGGTTAAAGCCGAGGCCGCAGAAAAGAAAGAGTCTGAAACACTCTTCTCACAACTCAGCAAAATGCAGACCACCCAGCATAAGTCTTTTATGTATAAGCAGACTAAAATAGACCTAGTTACTAGCGTAGTAACCAATGTTATTACCTCCGGGGTTCTTCTTGTGGGAGCCTACTTTACTCTTAATGGACAGTTAGAGATCGGTATCTTGTATACACTTATACGCATAACCTCATTACTTACGGGTGAGTTCTTTCAGTTTAATAATGCGCTGAAAACCTTTGAGCAGGCAATATCTGACGCTCATGAAATGGTCGAGATACTAGAGCAGAACGAGCAAGAAGTCGACCCAGAAGGCTCTAGAGATATTCAGCTTGGAGCAAGGCCCGCCATAACTATCGATGATGTTTCCTTCACCTACAAAGATGGCGATAATAATGACGTTGTTCTAAGCAGTCTAGATATATCCATAAAACGGGGCGAAAGCATAGGTCTAATAGGCTCAAGCGGCAGCGGTAAATCAACGCTATTCAAGCTGCTACTTGGCTTTGAGCAACCAGATACAGGCTCTATACGCTTCGATAATGTATCTAAGGATGTAATGACCCTTTCTAGCCTGCGCAAGAATATTACCTACGTGACCCAAGAGCCTCTGCTTTTCCATAGAACCGTAGCCGAGAACATCCGCTACTCTAACCCAGACGCGTCACTCATTAGCATAAAGAACGCTGCCAAGAAGGCTTACGCGCATGAGTTCATCATGAAGCTGCCCAAGGGCTACGACACCTTGGTTGGCGAAAGAGGCATCAAGCTAAGCGGCGGGCAAAAACAACGCGTTGCCATAGCCAGAGCATTTCTCAAAAAAGCACCTATACTGCTGCTGGACGAGGCAACCAGCGCCCTCGATAGCGAGAGCGAGAGCTACATACAAAAATCTCTCAAAACACTCATGAAGGGTAAGACATCTATAGTGATCGCACACAGGTTATCTACCGTCCAACACTTGGATAAAATAATCGTTATGGAAGACGGCAGAATAGTAGAGTCAGGCACCCACAGCGAGCTGGTAAAGAAACGCCGTGGTACTTACAAGAAGCTTTGGTCGCACCAGACCAATGGATTTATATCCTAGCTTTTACCTTCTAGTGTAGTTCTGTGCTCGAGTGCTTATGCTAGAGCCGATCGCAACTACTGTTCCTAGTATTGCTATGCCAACGTAAACTATCTGCTTTGCCCCGAGGCCGGTGTTAGCTAGTTCGCTCAATACTTCTGTATCTACTGCAGGCCCTACCGGGTCAACAATAACTCCGTTGGCAGTA
>CAZHOS010000019.1:0-16672 GCA_964534605.1 uncultured Candidatus Saccharibacteria bacterium | reverse complement strand
TTTGGCAGGGGAGACAGGACTTGAACCTGCGACACCCGGTTTTGGAGACCGGTGCTCTACCAACTGAGCTACTCCCCTATATTTAATTATTCTACTGTAAAAGGTTCAAATCTGACAGGACTTGGTCACGCTAGCGCGACCCCGTCGCCACTGCTTTGCAAGCAAGCTTGCAAGTGTGGTCTCCCTTGCGACCTGCCACTGGCAGCTCTCACCTGCGACACCCGGTTCCGAGAGACCTTGACCACCCCAACTGAGCTACTCCCCTATATTTAATTATTCTACTGTAAAAGGTTCAAATCTGACAGGACTTGGTCACGCTAGCGCGACCCCGTCGCCACTGCTTTGCAAGCAAGCTTGCAAGTGTGGTCTCCCTTGCGACCTGCCACTGGCAGCTCTCACCTGCGACACCCGGTTCCGAGAGACCTTGACCACCCCAACTGAGCTACTCCCCTATAACTAATAAAGTTTACAGTAAAAGGTTCAAATCTGACAGCCTGGACCACCCTCGCTTTGTCTTGTCTCAGGACGCTCAGATATGCCCAAGGTGTTTGTTTTATCTGTTGGAGGTGATGCTTTTGCATCCCTGACAATAGAAAGGCAGACAGATTAGGTATAGCTGAATCTCCTGAGATGGGAAAGCAAGGGGGGCTTAGGCTAACAAGACTTGGTCACGCTAGCGCAACCCCTTCGCCAAGTCTTAGGGTACAGGTCTTCTAACACAGGCAGCTGTATTGGTGTATCATCTCTGTATGGCAAAAAGAATAACAGTTTTAGGCCGCAAATTTGTAGTTACTACCGACAAGCTTTTGCTTATCGATGCTATGCGGAGCTTACAAGGTAGGTTCTGGGGGATTACCGGTATTTATGCGCTTATACTGGGGCTTTCGATCTGCTACGTCATACTGCCAGAGAACCTTAATGCCTCGGCGGCGTTTAGCGACTTTGCGCTCGACACGCGGACATCGCCGTACTTTACAGCCAGCATACTTTTTGCAGCTTATGGGATGTGGCGTTGGCGCAACTACCTTGTTAGCACCTTCCAAAAGCCGGGCCTTATTACACTGCTACTAACATTTACAATGCTGGGCATGTATATTGTTGCTTTTGCGCCGCTTGGCTGGAACGATACGGTTTTTATCATCCACAGCGCTGGCTTTGCGCTGGTAGGGACAAGTATGGCGCTAACGGTGATATCCGACCTGTTGTTTCGCAAGATAACTAGCACTACTCATCTGCGAGCCTGGCAGCTTATACGCCTGCTGTCAGTTAGCCTGATAGTATCTGGAGGATTTTTGACTGCTTTTTCTACTAGGCTTTACGACGTGTTCTCGTTAACGCTCGTCGGGGAGACATTGCTGCTACTGGGCTACTTTATATGGATAATAGTCAAAACATACCAAGGCGAAGGCTCGCAGTCGTCTATATCTCGTGCAGCAAGCAAGGTGATATCTATCGCAGAATAGTGCTTATGGTTCTACCAAATGGACTATTCTGGTAATCTATATACAGATGAAGTCAAACCTCAGCAAACCGGTGTTTATAATGTTTGTCGGCCAGCCAGGCTCTGGTAAGTCGTACCTAAGCCGCCACCTGTCCAAAAAACTAGATGTAATCCACCTAGACAATACCCAGATCCGTAACGAGCTCTTTAGCAAACCTACATACAGCAGAGAAGAAGAAGGCGTTGTTAAGCATATAATGCTTATGATGGCGGAGAAGTTTATGGCCTACGGTCTATCCGTTATCTATGACGGCAATGCTGCGACCAAGGTAGAACGCCGCACACTGCGTGACTTTGCCCGCAAGAACAAAGGCACACCACTACTTATCTGGCAACAGGTCGACGATCAGACCTGTGCACACCGCGCCACATCCAAGCCCAAAAACAACGACTACGAACCAATCACCAAAGAGCTATACCAAAAGCTCGCTCGCTTGGTCGAGACCCCACGCAACGAAGACTACGTAGTTGTTAGCGGCAAGCACACCCACGCAGCCCAAGTTCGCTCGGTACTAAGACATCTACACGAAAAGCAACTGCTAGAGAACCCCAAGCTAGCCGCCTCGCTGCCAAACCCAGGCCTTGTAAACCTTGTCGCTCAGCAAAGTGGTCGCGTCGACCTCGCCCGCAGAAACATCTCTGTTAAATAACACCTAGCCTCATGAGCACCAAGACCAAGAACTATCCAGACATTGGGGAGGTTCGCTACAGCAAAAGAAAGCGCCAAAAGAACATAAATATCCGCATAAACCCGGGCTATACTGCCGTTTCTATGCCCTGGTCTACACCGCTACTAATAGCCGAGAAATTTGTGCTAAGTAAGCGCGACTGGATTATCAAACACAAACTCCCAGGACAGGAGTTTATAAATGGCATGGGCATTGGCAAACAGCACAAGCTGGTGCTTAGCCCACTAGCCAAACGTGCCAGCGTCCGTAGTGGCATGGTACGCGTGCACCCAGATGGCCAAGTGCGCAGCGCAATTCTAAAGGCGCTTAAGCAAGAGTCGCAGGATCTATTGTCACCTATGGTAGATGGCCTGGCCGATATCACCGGCCTACAGCCCTCTAGCATTAATTACAAGCCGCTAAAAGGACGGTGGGGTAGTTGCTCTAGCAAACAAGAGCTAGTCTTTAACACCTTGCTTATCCAGCTACCGTGGGAGCTGATAGAGTATGTAGTTATTCACGAGCTGTGTCATATCTTGCAGATGAACCACAGCCCAGACTTCTGGGCAGAAGTCGCCCAGCGCTGTCCAGACTACAAGGCGCGTAAAAAAGCCATCAAATCTTATAGCCCTATAATTTTTGACACGTCTGTTCCTGCCCAAAATTAATGTATACTTTAACCATATGCAATTATTAGCTAAGGATAAAAATTATGGATAGTGCCCAGCGAGACTGGCAAGAAGAGCACGACCGCATGGTCAGCCTAGTTAATAGCCTTAGCGATGCCATGATATCCGTCGACGAGCATATCAAAGTCAACCTGTTTAATGCCGCCGCACTAAACATCCTCGATATCAACACCATCCAAAACGGGCAATCTGTTGGTGAGCTACTGAGTATCATCGACACGGAAGGCAACGAGGTCGACATAGTTCAGCTAATCCGCGACACCCAGACCCAATGCGTGCACCGCGACTACCGACTATGCTACTCCGAGGAAGAAAAAATTAACCTCTACCTTAGTATCGCACCAGTTAACCGCGGCTACAGCGGCGGCGGCATAAAAGGCTACGTGCTACTTATGCGCGATATAACCAAAGAAAAATCGCTAGAGGAAGAGCGCGACGAGTTTATCAGTGTCATCAGTCACGAGCTACGCACGCCGCTGACCATTGCCGAGGGCAACCTAGGCAACGCCTTGTTTGTTGCCGAAAAAACCAAGTCGCTGGACGAGCAAATGCAATCGGCGCTAGAACAGTCCTACGACCAAGTCCTGTTACTTGCCAGCATGGTTAACGATCTATCGACCTTGTCGCGCGCCGAGCGGGGCGTATTAGAGTTAAAGACAGAAGAGCTAAATGTCCACGAGATGATAGAACTGCTAGTCAAGGAATACACTGAGCAGGCCGAGCAGAAGGGCCTCAAACTATCTAGCGATATCGATCCAAGCCTAGAATTATTTAGAAGCTCGCGGCTGTATGTACGCGAGATCCTCCAGAACTTTATTACCAACGCCATCAAATACACCCAAGAGGGCAGCGTAACTATAGGTGCCAAACAAAAGCACGGAGGCATACTGTTCGAGGTCAGCGACACCGGCATAGGCATTAGCAAGTCCGACCAAAAGAAAGTCTTTGACAAGTTCTTTCGCAGCGAAGATTACCGTACCAAGCAGAGCAAGGGCACCGGCCTAGGGCTATACGTAACCCGCAAGCTAATGCGTCTACTAGACGCAAAGATGGAGCTAACTAGCAAGCTTAACGAAGGTAGCACATTCTCGATATTTATCCCAAACTCTCAGCCGGACGCAACCAAAGAATCGAAACTAGACTAATCTATAGGCGGCAGCTGCTTAATAACGCGCATCACCGGCAAGCAAATGTTGCGACCGCTCCAACTAACTTGGGATAGCTCGTATTTGTACATCGAGTAGTTAATTATGGCTATCTCTTGCAGTAGTAGCAGGGGCCACAGTAGCGAGCGCAGCACACCGCCCAGGCCATAAAACGTAAGGGCCGGCATAAATACGCTAAAGCCAACCAGCGCGTAAGCTACCAGCCCGATAAGGGGTGCAAACCAAATCGACCCAAGTAAGGTGACTGTAAAGCCGACCATAGCAATAGAGGTAATGGCTACCCGCTCGACACGCCTCTTGAGCTGCGGGTACCTATGTCTATAGGCCGTTCCATATCTGTCCCGTGTACCTTTGGTGGTGGACAACCATGTCTTACGTGGCTCTGCCAACCAAAACGCGTAATTTGCCCCGATATGCTTAGCTATATGACGCTCCGGGATAACCGACCTGCTCACCCCACGCAACCCTCCAAAAGGCTTAAGCTGGCCTTTTTGCACCAGCCAGGCGGTGCTGAGTACGGGTGGTCTCTTTAGTATTTCGCGCGGCAGCACAAACTCCCACCAATGCCGCAGAGGCGCCAACAAGCCATACTGCGCGCGGATATCGCGGAAAGGCATAATTGACACCATCTCTAGGTCTGTCTGCCCCATAATACTCATGATGTTACGCAGTGAATGCTTGCCCATACGAATGTCCGTACCCAGGAAGAAAAGCCATTCGCTACTGGCTGCCTCATACAAAGCTTGGTAGGCGTTGTTCTTGCCGATCCAGCTATCACTTGGCGGACTACCCTTAATAAAGCGTACGCCCGAGCGGGCGAAGCTCTTGATAATCTGCGAGGTCTTGGTATTGGTAGAGCAGTCGTCTACCACAAGTATCTCTAGCTTGGGATAGTCTATTGCTACAAGTGACTCTAGGCACTCGACTAGCTCGCGCGTCTCGTTACGTGCTGGCACCAGCAAGCTAACACTGGGTAGTTCTTTGTCAGACAGATGCTCTGTGCGCTCGGGCAATCTATATATTAGTCTGTGATAAAACGTAAGTGCAGCCATAAGTACCGACATGCCGATGACCACCACGTAGACAGGCCAAGCAGCCAGTAGGATATAAATAACTGCAGTAACCAACAAGGCGGAGGTCAAATGAATAACCGCGCTACTGCGCAGAAAAGATCGTTTAAGTCGATCTGGTTCTTGGGGTGACAATATCAGACGTGCTCGGTTAAATAAACGGTAACCCGCCAGTAAAACAAGGCCTGTGATCAATACCCACCAGTAAGACCTGAAGTTCACCGAGCTCAATACCCAGAACGACAACCACAGAACATATAGTTCGTACAGGCTCTGCAGCAGAACAAAGCCCCAGCGCATGTTCTTGTTCCCCAAGCTGGATAATACATAATCAGCCACATAGCCAAAGATGAGGTGCAGACCTATTAAAAGCATAAGCTTATTGTATCAAATCTAATGCCGCAGATACTCTGTTTGCTAAAACATAGTTATTGGAGTAAAATTGACTTGACGGGATGCAGCAGCATCCTATTTATTTTGTAAAGAATAGTGCATTTTGGAGTATCAATGAGCGAGGAAAAAGCAAAGCAGCACAGACGTCGTAAGCTGGCCAAAAAGCCAGTGACAGTCCGCGAGAAGGCAGACAAAGCCCAGGCCAAGAAAGCCAAAGAGCAGAAAAAGAAGGCCCCCAAAAAGCCTTCCAAGACTGCCGCCAAAGCCTCGCAGGCTGCAAATAACACCAAAAGCTTCCTAAACAAAAGCTTGGATGTGCACGACCACGACCACGAGGCAACTGGTATTAAAGCGTCTCTTACCAAGCAGCGCAGTATCATACCTTCGTACTTCAGCAACTCTGTACGCGAGATACAGGAAGTCACCTGGCCATCCTTTAAGGAAGCCTGGAGTCTAACCTTCGCCGTAGTTATGTTTGCTGTTGTCTTTGCGATACTCGTATCTAGCTTGGACTGGGTACTGGGCAAAGTCTTCGAAGAAGTAATCCTCAACGAATCACAAAACATCAGAGAATATCTGCAAAACTTATTTTAAGGAGTAAATAATGGCAAATAGACGCTACGACACAAAAAAGCAATGGTACGCCATCCACACATATAGTGGTTACGAAGAGCAAGTACGCGAGGCAATCACCCAGCGCGCAGAGTCTCTGGACATGAAGGACAAGATCATGAAGATCCTTGTGCCAAAGGAAAAGCAAATAGAGATCAAAAACGGCAAGCGCCGTGTAGTCGAAAAACGCATCTTCCAAGGCTACGTGCTTATCCAGATGAAGCTAACCGAAGATGCTTGGTTTATCGTGCGTAACACCCCCAACGTAACCGGGTTTGTCGGCAGTGGCTCCGACCCAACGCCTCTTAGTAAAGACGAAGTCGAGAAGATCCTACGCCGCATGGGCGTTGATCAGCCAAAACACAAGATCGACTACAAACCAGGCGATGTTGTCCAGATTATCGACGGGCCATTCCGCGACCAAGAAGGCTCAGTATCCGAGGTTGATCCACAAAAGGGCAAGATCAAGGTGCTTGTTAATATGTTCGGGCGCGAGACGCCCGTAGAGTTGGACTCCCTCCAAGTCAAACGCCCCTAAAACCACTTGGCCCGGAAAATCCGCCACGGGCAACTAGCATTGCTGGTTGCACTGGAGGTTTTTCTGTCTTTGGCTAGAATCGATATTTTATCTTTATGGTACGCAGGACACTTGGTCGTGAGCCATACCACCTTCGCCCTTCCGGTCAAGCCATAGGCTTGACTCTTACGGAGTGCTATATGCGCACCTCCTTTGCGTTTCCGCAGATAAAATTCAATCCTAGCTCAAAGCCAAGCGGTTTTCGGGTCAGCACATCGATCTAGCTTAAACAACAATCCTACAATCAATGATGCTGGCTATGCTTGTAGTGTGAGTACATTATCGGTAGGCTTAATCTCATGATATACAGAGAAGCCAGGCCTGAAGAGGCAGATGCAGTGTACGAAATGGTTATTGACCTTGCTTTGACTGAAGCTAGATACCGAGCAGATGCTACGGGCGAAGAAGAAAGCAGTGATTGGTCAAAGCTTCAGCTGACCCCTCTCGATATGCGGAACTGTATCGATCCTTCTAGTAGTCTGTTTTGTGCAAGATCAATACTTGCGATTACAGATGATGGAGAGATAGTAGGCCAAGCACTACATAATGTTGATCCAGATACATTGTTTGTGAGCTGGCTCGGGCCTCAGAAGGCTAAGTCAAACCGAGACGCGGACACATTGGGAGGGCAGCCAAGGGTTCACTTAGACGAACTCTACGTCAAAAAGGCTCATCGTGGAGGTAAGGTGGGCAGTATGCTTTTTTCTATAGTAAAGGATTACGCAGACATGCTTGAGCAAAAACTGACTCTTTTAGTGGATGATGCCAATACTGGTGCAGGACGTTTCTATAGAGCAAAGGGTATGGTCTTAGACGAGCAGCTAGATTCATATAAGCGTCTTAAATTATAGCCATCTACCGCCAGTAGACATGGCCTTCAAAAATGAACTATAAGGTAGCGCGGTATAATGTGTATTATGGATGAGTCATTTACGGTCATAGAAGGAGAGTCTTATCAGGCCAAGGATCTTGCGGGGTTCAAAGATGGCGATAAGCTTTACGAAAGATGCAATTTCTCTAATGCTAGCTTAGTAGGAGCTACTTTTTTTGGAGGACGAGGCTTACTGAGTGTAATTTTACGGGTACAAACTTGTCTTCTATATCCCTCGAAGAAGTAATTTTTACTGATTGTAGATTTGATATATCTACCTTTTTAGCAGCAGTCTTTAAAAAGGCAGCCTTTGATAATTGTTATGTTAACGACGCTTTGTTCTGTCAGCCCGAAGTCGAAAGGACTCTAAGGTTCAAGGACTGTGAAATGAAAGAAATAGATCTAAGAGAGATGAAGGTTGCAGACAAATTATACCTACGTGGCTCAAGCTTGGAGAGTATATGGGGTATTTCTTATCTAAAGAACATCGTTATATCTACTGACCAGTTGATGCAGATAGCCCCAACACTAGCGCTAGAGGCAAATCTAAAGATCCTCGACGAATCTTAAAGATATTTTGAGCATAATGATTAGACTCCGCCTTTTTACAGGCGGAGTCTACTAGTTGATTGGGTTTTAGCCGTTTTCCCCAAGAGAGATGCCTAGAGCATGATCTACATCAAGCAATTCATCATACTTTAGGCGCCTTTCTTCAATCGGTCTTCCATAACTCTTGTGTATCTGTTTATAGATAGCACCAACACTCAGAGACACGACTAAATCCATGTGTATTGGTTTTTCTTCTTGCGATCTTGTACGTTGCAGCGCCCCGGTGAAACGTAAAGAAAATGATGACTCGGATTTAGGGTCATCTTCCCAAAAATCCAAAAAGTACGCCAAGTCTTCTTCTACACCTTCATAGGAAACGCCAGATGTTTGAGGGTCGTCGGGACTATATACAAGCTCACCTAGGGAGCCGGAAATTACCGCGTCTCTTAGCTGTATGCTCTTTGCAATCACACGGCTCTCTTCCAATGAAGACTTATTCAGTAAGTTCATAAAAATATTATACACTAGTTTATAAATTAGTCAATTTGTGGCGACTTGGACAAAGAGCAAGTATAGGCCTTAATACTGGAGATCCGCAGGGTACTAGCGTGTATACTTAAATATATGGAGATCAATACTGATAAAGACGCATCGCTGGAAATTAAGGGATGTTTAGGTAAAGATATAAATATGGGCAAGATCGGTGCGTGCCCAGTAGCTATTTGCTATGTCGGGGGTCCTAATCTGCAAGGCGAAACATGTTTTTTTGATAGCCTAAGAGGAGAACCTAACGTAGTTATTAGTGATACTCGCACTACGCTTGGTGAGCGGATAGGACTCCACGATAACAGGCCAGATCGTAACAGCAAGACTATGCGCAGCGCTCTTGAGAGCTTAGATAGAGTAAAGCCACGACAGCTGGTTCTAGATTTAGAAGAGAGCAGCTTAGCTGAACCTATAGCATCAACTCTGTTTGACTAAAGTAGGTTTTTAAGGTATTTTTGTTTAGTTACGCACTAGTGTTATTGCGCTTCAATAATCAATAGCACTAACGCAATTTATCTCAAGGAGAAAACTAATGGCTGACAAAGCTAGCAGCAACCCAGTAAAAGCAAATCTAAAAATGCGCATACGCGGCGGTCAAGCCAGTGCAGCTCCTCCAGTAGGATCAACGCTTGGTCAGTACGGCGTAAATATGATGGACTTCATCAACCCGTTCAACGACGAGACCAAAGACCGTGGCGGCGAAGACCTTACCGTACACCTAACTATCTACGACGACCGATCCATGAAATGGCGGATTGTTGGTGCGGCTACGGACGAGCTCATCCGTGCAGCACTTGGTGTCCAAAAGGGCAGTGGCGAGCCTAACAAGACCAAGCTAGACAAGAAGCTATCACAGGCACAACTGACCGAAATAGCCGAAAAGAAGGCTCAAGACATGAACACCGACCGAATCGACTCTGTCAAAAGAATGGTTGCCGGTACTGCCCGTAGCATGGGAGTAGAAGTAGAAGGCTAGTATGCAGACACCAGAGGTACAGCCAAGTAGCACGCACGACAAAGTGCAGCGCTTGAGCGGGCTTCTAGGTAAATTTCACGAAAGTGGTGGCGACGTAACCCATATGCCCAACATCCGTGAGTTAGTGCGCGAGTTAAAAGCCGAGGAGGCAGAGATTCTGCACAGCTTGGCCAAAGAGAACGCTACCCTTTGGGGTATCCTTGGCGGACCGACACTGGCCTTCGCTACCGACGACGAGGACACGAATGATGACTGAAAAACCCGCACAACCAAAGTGGGTAACCGATAACCAAAGAATTGCCGATGAGCTCTTCCTAGCCATAGATAACGACCTGGACTTACCAGCAGAAGCTATCGCTTCTAGAATACACCGCAACGTACTGGCGGCTCGGGTACGTGAAGGAAGCATTAACAGCGCAGTAGCTGTCGCCAAACACATCAAATTCCTAAAAGAGTCCTAGTAATTTATTCTAATTGATTGTAATATATCTCTTACAGTTTAACTTGTGGGAGCTGCTGGCTAGACCAGAGCGCATGTACCACGAAAGGATATATACATTATGGCAAAGAAAGCCGATTTATTAGCACAGGCCCAAGAGCTTGGACTAGACGTAACAGAAAAGAACACGGTCGTACAGATCGAGGAGGCTATAGCGTCCGCACCTACAAAGGCAGAATCTGCTGATACCCCAGAACCACAGGTAGAAGAAGAGCCAGCAGAAGCAGAAGAAAATTTTGCAAAATCAGGCAAGCGTAGTAAAAAAGCTGTCGAAGAAGCGCAAGAGCAAGCCGACAAAGAAGATCGTATAGCCGCGGAGGAAGAAGAAGCCCCCAGAAAAGTAGGTCCAAAGCCAAAGACTCGCCCAAAGGCCGAGCGTCGCAGCAAAAAGTACAAACAAGCCTACGCCCTTATCGACCGCAGCAAGGCTTATAGCACGCAGGAAGCTATCGATTTAGCTATCAAGACATCGACAACCAAGTTCGATGGATCCGTAGAGCTGCACGCCCGACTAAACGTCGATCCACGTCAGGCAGATCAGAATGTTCGTAGCTCTCTGGTCCTGCCAGCAGGCAGCGGCAAGACCGTCCGTGTTGCGGTATTTGTAGACGACGCCGATGTAGCAGATGCCAAAGCTGCCGGAGCCGACATCGCTGGTAACGAAGACTTCTTGGCAAGCCTAGAGAAAGGACAGATAGACTTCGATGTGCTTGTGTCTGCACCCAACATGATGGCCAAGCTTAGTAAATACGCCCGTATCCTTGGACCACGTGGACTTATGCCCAACCCAAAAAGCGGCACAGTTACAACAGACTTCACCAAAGCTATCAAAGAGTCAAAGGCCGGTAAGGTAGAGTACCGTGTAGACGAACAAAGCATCGTCCACCTCGCAGTTGGCAAGACCAACTTTAGCGCAGACGATCTACTAAAAAACCTGGAGGCTGTCCTGGCCGACCTAGCCAGCAACAAGCCTTCAAGCATCAAGGGCAACCTAATAGAAACAGCCTACTTAACCACAACTATGGGACCATCCATAAAACTAAGTGTCTAGGGAGTGCCTATGGCTATGGCTAGCGAAAGGATCACTACTGCGAATTTTAATGGAGTCTTCAAGAGACTGGAAAAGCATCAGGAATATCTGCCATCTGCATTGATACTTGCGTGTCACGAACCAAGTAGAGCAGTCCTCATCGGAACACCGAATGAAACGCCGTATCTGCCTACAACAAAGCTTACAGACGTTCTTATAGACAGCACTGCTGGCTTTCAACAGAAAATCGAGTCTAAACTAAGTCAGTTTGGTTGTGGTAATAACATAGGGCCCATCGCCCTAACGGGCTCTCTCAATACTGTCAAGGCTAGAAGTAGAAGCGTAACGGAGGAGGGCTTCACAAGAGGGAGAGCGCTGTTTGGATTCAGAGCTAAGGTGATTTATAAGGCTCTAGCCGAGGATGCGCAGCGCGAGGCGAGCTTTCTCCACGTTGAAGATGCTTTAAGACTCATAAATGCGTCCTCTTGTTTGGCTTCTCTCCAAAATGCGTATGAGGAAGCACTCGAAGATCTTCTAGATTATCTTGAGCCTTAAGGCATCCCCAGAAGAGAAGATGCCTGTATGAATAGCAATGCGTCTTATGTTAGGAGGCTATATTGTCTAGAATTTGTTTTTATACGTAATATGTTATTATATATTTAGTCGAAAGACAGATCTTCACACCGGATCGCAAAGCGTGATCCCCGAATTCCTCCAGGAGGAAAAATGATTCAGATAAGACTGTTTACCTGCAAGAAGATGGGCACGCCTAAGCTCGTTTTGTTTCTAACCGCTGCGGTAAGCTTGCTTGCCTCCGCGTGCGGATCAAACTCTGCGCAAGAGGAAGCCTTCGCCATAGCAAGAGACACCTACGGGTACGAAAACCCTGTGGAGATAGGCAGATCAGTTGCTGCGTCCTCGATGGACTGCTCAGATGATGACGATCTAGTTCTATTTGTGCAAGACGGGAGTGCGAACGCACACACGTTAAGTGTCTGCTTTGACGGTAACGCTTCCACCAACCATGCCGAGCTAGCTGGCTAAACCATTCTCGCAAGAGATCAATCAGTGAAGCATCGTCAAACCGGCAAAGCCCACCCCAACCGGGGTGGGCGCTTCATTGATAAACCAAAGCCAGCCTGCTGGCTTTTCCGCCCCTCCCAGCATTAATCAGAACATATTAGGCTTGGCTCCGTTTGTTAGTTATGAAAAGTGAATTGTCCTGGGAGGTTTTGTGATACTTTTGCCGCTTAAAAGTGTTGAAAGGCTTCGTCTTTGAGTTTAGTAAAAATTATTAAAAAATTCAGCCTTTCCTCAGTCTTATTTGCATAAGCATAAAATGTTAAGAAGCCTTTACTTTACATGGTATACTTACTGGCATGAAAATATTTTTGAGCATACTAGCAGCATTAGTAATTTTGGGATCAGGGGCAGCCATACTAACTGGCGACGACTCGCCGAGTCTAGACAGCCCCCAAGTACAGGCAGAAAACAATGGCAGGTACATAACCATCGATCAGTTCCGATCTAACCCAGAGCGCTATAACGATAGACGTCTTGTCTACTTCTTCCACGCCAACTGGTGCCCGACCTGCCGCGCACTAGAGAACAGCATAACTAGCAACATAAACTCTGTCCCCAGCGATGTAACTATTATCAAAACAGACTTTGATGATAGCAACTCACTGCGCCAAGAATTCGAGGTGCGTGTACAGCACACCTTAGTACAGATTAGGGATGACCGGTCCGTTGCCGGTAAGTGGGTAGGGCAGCCGAATGTGCAATCCGTCCTAGCAGCCCTCCAAGAAGTCTAATCTCTAAACCACTTAGCCCAGAAAACCTGCCCTGCCAACTAGCTAAGCTAGTTGCGCCGGTGGTTTTCTGTATTTGGCCATAATACGATATTTCAGCTTACGGATATTGACGAGGCGGTGCCATATGCATAGCTACCGCCAAGCTTCCGCACTGAAATTCGATTCTGGCTCAAAACCAAGCAGTCTTCTTCAAGATTCAGTACAAATGTTTTTGAGTCTATTTTCTAGACTTTATAAGCTTTAGGTAAAACAACCATGTGAGCGGCAGTTGTACAAAAAGCAGGAACATACCTACGTTAGCGATATTCTGATTGGTTGTAGGTAAGCGCTCGACTCTATCACTGCAACTGAACTGGGACACCGTAGTAAAGGGAAACCCAAAGTTAATTGGCGTACCGCCAATATCGCAAAAACCAAAGCCTTGAATCCCCGGATTAATATCACTAGGATTCTCAGTTAACATTCTTCTTGATAAGAAATCTTCAAATCCCTCAGCCTCCGTCGTAATAGCAATGTTAGCGCCAAATATGCCAATGAAGCTAAAGAGAAACAGACTAAATACTACAAAAACAATTATTTTAAGGGTGTTAAATATAGCCTTCTTCATGGGTATATGGTAGCACGAGCAAAAACCTCCATTGCTAATAAGGTAATCGTAGACAGTCTGTTAAATCGTCTGGGCTGCGTATCCTTCTGGTAGAATTAGGATATGAGTAAACCACAGCGATCTGTGGGTGGGCGTCTAGTTAATATCTATTACTTTAGTGGCAAGAATTCTGCGGCTAAGACTCGCGTTATGAGCGAGCTGCAAAATATACTCTACCAAAAGTCTGCTCGGCAGAAACTTGTCTACTTGCCTCTAGCAGACAAACAGACACATACCGAGCTAGAGCTAGCTAGTGCTAGGGTCTTGATGGCAGACTACGCGCACAAGGGCAATTCGGTCATAACAAATGTGCTTCCGCTAGAAGCAGGGCATTATCAGGTCATCGAGCTTAAGACCAACAGACTTAACCTCGCAGAGATAGAGGCTTCACTAAAAAGTAGTCAGGGGTCAAAGCATACGCCAAAAAACACCGCATCAGTGCTATCGGCGCTAGGCAGCGGGGTTGCTTTTAATATCCGTCTGGACGATAGAGCTCCAGTCGAGTCAATCGTGCAAAAAGAGCCAACCTACGGCGAGTACTTTCGCTCGATCCTGGACCTCCACGCCAAGATATGGACTGCGCTTGATAAAGCATTATTAGACCCTTCGATTGCAGACAATGTGCTGCCACTAGGGTTAGCGATCAGCACCCCTCCCAACACAACCCTAGAGCACGAACCTGTGCAATCTATGGATAGCCATCAGCAGCACCTGCAGGTCAATACGAGCTACGATCCATACACAAAGTTAATTAGCGCTAGCCCACGGAACGAACTAGACATAGTCAGTAGCATCCTCTACCACATAGGGGACATTAGTCTCGATGCAGCCCAAGAAGACGCCGACGCCATGAGCTTTGACGACAAAATCCGTGTACTCCAAGATTATATATCCCAGCCTGGTAGTAAAGCGGCGCTGAAAGGCATCATCTACAACCTAGATATATGCCAGCCCGCATCTATGCTCAACCGCATAAACTCCGCCGCCTCACCAAGCAACAGCATCGGGCAGTTAGCCACACCGCTACTAGGCTACGATGTACCTCCAGAAATAGAGCAAGTAGGCTGCACAGACCTTTATCAGTCCGCCTTCGACAGCTCCTACACCATGCATTCGCTTATGCACGCTCAACATGGGATAGAGTTTGCACAGTACGCATGCTTGCTGGGGCACCGTGTACGCAGCAGCATTACCACCAACTACCTATCAATACTCTCCAGCAAAGACAAGTCACTACTAAAGAACACTATTGGTGGTCAACACCCGCTTATAACATCAATGCTCTAATGCTTGCTCGCGGCATACAGCTACAGTAAGATTATTTTATGAACGAAACACCACCGCAACCACAAAAACTCAAGACAAGAGTCTATACGGGCAACCTCAGCGGCTGTGTAGAGATAACTGACGTAGAAGACACAGTACAGCCAGAACCTGCCACACCCTCCGGGCCTTTCAAAGAAGGCGACCCAAAAGACCCCCGACCTCCCGTCTACGATTAAGTAGCATTGATCTAACCCTCGTTATAAGGTATAATTTGTCTTAACGTAGCTAAAGACAGCGACTGGCACAACGCCTTAATTTGTCGCCGAAGCCAACACTTTATCATTGTGATGGATACAGATACGCAAGAGAAAGGTCGATTCTCGATCTGTGTGGTGTCTACGCAAGTAGTACATGCAGACTAAATATAATGGAGGTTTTACCCCATGGCTCTATCAAGAGACAAAAAACAACAGATCATTACAGAGCTATCCGATCTGCTTGCAGCATCCAAGATGACTGTCGTCGCTAAATACGAAGGCACAACCGTCAAAGAAATGCAGGCACTGCGCAAAAGGGCAGAAGAGACCGGCAGCACTGTAAAAGTTGTAAAAAACCGCTTGGTCATTAAGGCCGCATCACAAAACGATGCCCTTAAGGACATAGACCTTAGCGAGCTAAAGCAAATGCTTCTCTACGTATTCAACGCAGAGGACGAAGTAGCTGCAGCACAGACAATCAAGTCATTTGTGACAGACACGAACGCACCCGTAGAGTTCGTTGGTGCGCTGTCCCCAGAAGGCGTATTTGTTAGTGCAGAGCAAGTTACTGCTCTCGCTGATCTACCAAGCAAGGATCAATTAATCGCAGGTATTGTAAATCTACTACAATCACCTACAAACAACCTTATGAGTGGCCTCGGCGGCAACCTACACGGTTATCTCGACGCTATCTCGGCCTCAAAGGCATAGGGCAATTAAATTTAGAAAGGATAGATCATGGCAGATTCAAAGACAGATCTAAAGAAAGTTGCAGAGCAACTAGTGAACCTAAGCGTTCTAGAAGTAAACGAACTAGGAGAAATCCTAAAAGAAGAGTACGGCATCGAGCCTGCAGCAGCAGCTGTAGCAGTAGCCGGCCCAGCAGCTGGTGGCGGTGACACCGCAGCAGCCGAAGAGAAGAGCGAGTTTAATGTTGTTCTTAAGGACGCTGGTGCACAGAAAGTTGCAGTCATCAAGGCTGTTAAAGACATCACTGGTCTAGGACTTGGTGAAGCCAAGGCTATCGTAGACGGTGCTCCAAAGCCAGTTAAAGAAGGTGTCCCCAAGGACGAGGCTGAAGAGATGAAGACGAAGCTCGTAGAAGCTGGCGCCACAGTAGACTTGGAATAAACTTATAGACCAGCTTGGCTGGCTGTAATCGGGCAAAGCCCGCTTCTAACCAGCAGCTTCATGGGCTATAAACGATATCCATCTTTACGGATCAAAAGAGGGCAGTACCATTTGTACAGCCCTCTTTTTGCTTCCGCAGATAAATTCGCTTCTAGCCTCATGTCTATGAGATTTATTCTCAATTCTACAAGTCGATCTCGAATAAGCGATCAGACCCAAGTTGAGTAGGTTTCTTTCGAGCCCGATCTAAAAAGTAGAGTCTTGCGTTTTGCCAGAAGAAATCCCAGTCTTCATCCAAGCTGAACGTTTTCTTCGATTTCAAGATGTTTTTCAACTTTATACTCAAGTAACAATATCGTAGAGAACTCAGGAGCTTTGCAACATCTCAGAAGGAATCTTAAGCTGTATCCC
>CAZHOS010000018.1:0-18638 GCA_964534605.1 uncultured Candidatus Saccharibacteria bacterium | reverse complement strand
CCAGGTACGCCAAATCGAGAGCCGCCCTCAGGGCGGTTTTTGATTTGGTTTTTTTTGAAGTGTTTGAAGCTACGACCTCGAGGTCGTAGGTGAGACATGCCAGTGGCAAGCTTGCAAGGAAACCTACTCTTGCAAGCTTGCTTGCATAGATGTAGTTTCGGGCCCGCGGAACGTGGGCAAATCCTGCCAAGTACGCCAAATTAAAATAGCCAGTAAAATCTGCTGGCTATTTTAATTTGATGGTAAGCTTGGTCCATATGGATGAAAAAATAAATAGTTTGTCTGGCCATGAGCTAGAGCTTTCCTGCAAGGAGGTGGTGAGCTTAATACTAGAGTCTAATATCAAGGCAAACGCAAGGATGCGTGCAGATGCCATTGGTCTTCAAATCTACGGCTACACATCGGCGCTAAACGCTGATGATTACGATCTTGCCTATACGCACGCAACTATGGCGATGAGTGAATTCATTAAAGCGTGTGAAGATTTTTTAGTTTTTAATCGAGCTTTATCAAAGATGAACCCCGGCGACATAGACTTTAGAAAAGCCGCCGACAACCTTACTAGCTCTCATTCAAGTGAAGTTAGAAGGTTTGCTCATAATAGGATCAAGAATAGCAGTTCAGACGAGGATCTATATATGAACATGCTTGGAATACTTCCTTTCGATAACTACTCATCACTTGGCGGCAAGATGAATAAACAGATGTATGAGAAAGCAGCGTTAAGCTCAGCTGCCGCGCACTTGGGGCTAGTGCTAAACGTATGCAATCAGCTAGTGGATAAGGGTAGTGAAAAGCCTAAGTGGTCCGTCTTGAAAGAGACCTATGATAATGAAAAGCACGGTCTTAGAGTGCTAAGGACGACTCCTGGACTAGTAAAAAAATACCCAGGCCTGCACAAAGTGTCCTGGGCTATATTTGATGCTGATGAAAAAAAGAGTAGAGATAGCTATATCCTAAAGACACTCTCTCTTGAAAATCTTCCGATACATTTCATGTCTACGATGAAAGATATGACTAAACTGATGTCTAGTGTTGTTCTGCATCAATCAGCGCAATGGCACTATCTAATTGAAGGGCAGCCGAATGGCGTTGAGTTTGTTGACGCTCAAAAATACATCCTCAGCCTAAGCACTAGCCCAGCGTTTGACTCAAAGAAGAGGGTTCATTAGATGAATTTATCAAATCCTGTCATAAAAGATAGGACCCTTTCGACTAGATAAATAGAAGGGTACAGCTCTGGTTTTAGCTTTTAGCGAAAACAGCTGCATAGACATGTTTGGCCCCAGACTTCTTGAGCGTCCGGGCACATTCACTCAAGGTTGCACCGGTAGTAAAGACGTCGTCAATAAGTAGCACCTTGTCTGGAGACTTGCCCTGCACGGAGAAGGCTCCTCGCTGCTGGACAAGGCGAGCTTGGCGCTTTTGGCCGACCTGTTTGGTATGCCGGGTGCGAATCAGTCCACTATAGACTGGTAGCTTGGTCAGTCTAGCCAGCTCGTTAACGATGAGCTTGTTATGATCGAAGCCTCGGCTACGAATATGCTTGGAACTAGTCGGTGCAGCGCACAGGGCGAAGCCCGGCATTACCCGGGGTAGGGCAGCGTATAGTTCGCGCGCGATAACTACGTGGGCTTGCCGCGTATAGGTAAACTTGTAGCGAAAAACCAGGTCGCGTGCCGGGCCGTCTAGTTTGGTTCGCACAAACATGTGCTCGATAGGCGTCTTATGCCGGCACGACTTGCACCTGCTAGAGTCGGAGTTTAGCTGCCCACACCAGTGACACATGGGCGGTGTTACCGGCAAATTGTCTGCGCACCAGTCGTGAAGCATGCTTGGCTCCTGCTGACAGACAACACAGCTATGCGGCGCAAAAACCCCGGCAACAGTATCTGCGGCACTAAAAAATCTGTCCCAAATAGACCAGGACTGTTGTAAAGAATGTGTCATTAGTTGCGGGTCGGGCATGTCCCCTTTATAATAGAGCAAATACAAAAACATCTTTTTTAGATTTTAGTTAAAAATATCCAATTTGGAGGGTAGTAATAATGGCAACAAACGATGATCTGTTTGTAGAAGACGAACTAACAGCAGCTTTCCTAGGCGAAGACGACCTAGCCGACACAGCAAAAGGTGCCGAAGAATGGAACGAAGACGAAGCAGCAGAACTGCCCGGCCAACTAGCATTAGACGTATACGAAACGAAAGAGAAGCTACTTGTTAAGTGTCGCGTAGCCGGCGTAAATAAAGAAGACCTAGATGTCTCTATCGCCGATAACACTCTAACGATCCGCGGCACACTATCTGCAGGCGTAGAAGAAGAGGTAGACAACTACTTTGTGCAGGAATGTTACTGGGGCGAGTTTGCTCGCAGCATGACCTTGCCAGTCCCTGTTAAAGAAGACGATATCGATGCTGTCCTAAAAGACGGTGTACTTACCGTATCCTTCGTAAAGGTCAAGCAAGACACAGTCAAGAAGATTACTGTCACCTAGATGTTCTATACGACTAGACAAAAAGCCGGACTACAGAGCCGGTTTTTTGCTAGGTACAGTCTGCTGAAAGAACTCTGGCTAACAAGCTAGTAACTGCAAACGGAGGTGTAGGTAAATAAAAAGAGAGTCGAAGACCGACTCTCTTTGTGGGTGTTGATCCTAGTAGGCTAGGTCGCTACGGTTGTAGCGCTGCTGAGCACGAACTGTACGATCACCTGGGCAAGGGCTACTACAACTAGGCCGATGATGGCGTAGAGGATGGTATTCTTGGCACCGGTAACGGCACTGGAGTCACCGCCAGAGACGATGTACTTGAAGCCACCGATGATGATCATGATGACGGACACGACACCAATAACGATAGATAGTATATTGATGATCGTCTCGATAATGCCGTCAAGCTGTGCGCCGCTATCTGTAGATGACTCACAAGAGCCCGACTCTGCATTGAAGGTTAGTTGTGCGCCACAGTTTAGGCTGCCCGGGATGTCCTGGGCCGCTGCAGGTGCCGCGACGAGGGCTGCTGGAGCCAGCGTCATAGCTACGGCAATGATTGCTATTTTTAATTTTTGAAACATATCTTGTTATTCCTTTATTTGATTTGCTTAACTAACTTATGATTATACATTGCCGAGGACAAAGTTGACAATCACCTGGGCTAAGACAACAACAACGAGCCCAACGATGGCATAGATTATGCCGTTGCGGGCGCTGGCGGCTTTGGTTGCGTCGCCGTTGCTAGTGACAAACTTGAGCCCCTGGATAATGATCATAATGACGGATATAACGCCGATAACAATAGACAATACAGTGATCACGCCCTCGATAGCTGACTCAATTGTTAAGCCACCGGGATCGCCGGTAATACCAACACCCGTTTTAACATCTTCGATCTGCGCCAGGGCCGGTTGCTGATATACAGTCGAAGCAAAAGCCAGCATTAGGCCAAAAGCAACGAGCAGCCCGAGTGTTTTTTTGGTGGTTTGTAGATTAATGTGTTTCAAAATATTCTCCTTTTTATTATCCGATAGCTCTACCTAGGACATATATTATCAGCGGTCCGGCAACTGCTGCAATAACAACGCCGACAAGTGCATAGATGATGCCGTTGCGGGCGCTGGCGGCCTTGGTTGCGTCGCCATTACTAAGGGCAAACTTGTAGCCGTTGATTACTATGACGATCACTGATATAACGCCGGTGATAAGCGCCATGAGTCCGGCAATCCTTACAAGAAGGCTCTCTGATCCAATAACCGCCCCTCTGCCGGTGGCGGATGGCAAGGCTGCATCGAGCACAAAGTTGACTATAGATGCTCCCGCAAGTGCGATAACGATACCGATCAGGGCATAGATAATGCCCATGCGTGCCTGCTTGGTCTTGCCTGGGTCCCCATCAGAGAAAGCGTATCGCATCCCCTGGAGAGTAATCATAATGAGACTAATGCCGCCCAGTATCCCAAAGGCAAAGTTAAAAAGCGCTGTAAGACTAGCCTCATCTGCAACCATGGGAATATTATCGGGCGGGCGTATAAGGTCTGTTTGAGCAAGATTTAAGAATAGGTCTAGCATTATCCACTCACCTGACTAAAAATGACCTCAATGACTACCGCAGCCATAGCTGCGATACCAGCACCGATCAGAGCATTAATAATGGTTCTGCGAGCATCGGCAGCTTTGTCTGGAACACCGTCGCTAAGCACAAATTTAAAGCCGCCAACTACCACAAAAACAACGGCTACATAACCAGCAATGATTGCAATTGCCTGAGTTATATTAAGAATTATTAGATAGAGTGGGTTATCCTCCCCTGTCTCCGTGATAGAAGAGGTTGTAATACTGTCGCAATCTACACCGCGGTCCCACGCGGGGATACCCAGGAAGGACCGACCATCATCGCATTGAGAGCCTGGAGCAATTGAGTCCGCTGTGCTGGGGCCGACGCCCTCGCTGCCACCAAACCCGTCTACGCAGTTATCGAAGTCTTGGCCGTTGTCCCCAAACCGCTCGGCACATCCATTTATTTGTTCTTGCGTCTGGGCAGAAATCGTCCCGACATTAAGCTGTAGAGCTAGGAGTGCTCCGAATATTATAACGGTTACAAGGAGCGTGGATTTAAGTGAGCTCATAAGACGCATCATACAACACCTCCTGGAATAAGCCACTGCAGGAAGCTCCACATAAATATGAAAGAGACCAGGGCCAAAAGAGCCTTGTAGATACGATCCTTTGATGCCTGAACCTTGCTAGGGTCACCATTTGAGGCAGAATACTGAACGCCACCCACGACAACCATTAGGATGATAATAGGAAGGGTTATAAACGCCATTAGGTTTAGGCCGCCGTTGATACGGTCGATAAGAGCACAATCATTCTCTAAATCTGTACAGGTGTCTTCGGACTCGCAGGTACTAGTTACGTTTGGGTCACAACCCAGGTCTCCTCCATCTGGAAGCTGAAAGCTCTCTTCGCCCGAGCTACTGTCGTTAATATCCCCAGCACTAGGAGTAGAAGTAGCACTATTGTTAGTCTCTTGCGTCAAGCACTGATCAAAGCCAGCGCTAGTTGGCCCTCCTAGTCGTTCGGAGCAGGTGTCGCGCGCTGCCTGCTCGGTGTTAACGGCCTGCGCTATACACGCTTCGTAGGCGATACTAGTACTAGAGCCCGTTTGCTGAACGCATGCAGCTTGCTGTTCGGCTGTTTGGGCGAACACGGATAATGGCGCCGCAAAGAAAAGAGATACCGAAAATAGTGCGAATAGATATTTTTGTAGAATTTTCATTTTGCTACCTTGCTTAAATAATATATGGATGTTCTTGTAAAATCAACCTTAATACTCCTTGGCAATACTGGCACTAAAAGGTTATATTAACTACATATATATGAAAAAACTGCTCATAGCTATATCTCTCGTATTTTTGTCCGGTGTAATATTCTGGGCAGGATCTGGCGTTTCCCAGGCACAGAGCCTGGATATTGACCCTCTGGGCACAGGTGGACTAGGAGCTGATGTGACTGATGAGTCTGAGCTTGATCCAACTATACGACCAAGCGACTTTAGCATACGGTTTGTCGACAGAAACAACATTGAACTAAGCGTTGTAAATCCAAGCAGAGGGATAATCCTAGGCGACTCAAACAGGAAATTAGAGGACGTTTACCCCGGGGTTATCACACTAACCGATGTAGATACTGATAGTCAGTTCCAGTACGTTAACTCTCAGTTTGGGTTAATAATCGACGAGATTCCAGGATCTGTGGTCGGTAGTGCCTGTCGTGTATCCGATGCTTGCTTAGCAAACGCCACAACCAGCTCTATCGAGTTTGAGTTAACCCTGCAGTTTGATGATACGGGATTCTCTGAAAATTTTGCTTACAGGTATGACAATAGCTCTAATGAAGGGAGATGGACAAGGGTGACTGCATTTTTTGACGGCACCAATGGTGAGGGTCTAAAGTATAGCAACTCTGACATAGTTGACGCCGAAAACTTCAACAGATCCCTAGAGATAGTGACTGGATCCTCAATGCCACAAATAGTTAGCACAGAGCCGGGTGACAAAAAAAAGGTCTACCAGGCATGTACAGACCTAGATAGTGCTCCATCAATCTTTGCGCTTAACGGGACGTGTGCTGACCCGGACGAAACGCTAGAGTTTAACCTATCTGCTAACAACATAGTCGAGGCAACAAGCTTTATCACCGGGACTATTAATCGAGGGGGCAATAGTGCCCCGACAACAGTAGCTGGAGGAGCCAGCCCCTCGACCGCGGGGGGTACAATTAACGGCGGAAGCGGCATAAGTGTTGCATCTTGCGAAACTGAGTTTGAAAGTCTTATAGATTTTGCCTGGATTGGTTGCGGGGCGCTCCGCACTGGAGATGCCGGACTTAGAACTTTTGATGACACCATTGGCGGTTTGCTGAAGGTCGAGTCCGAAGAGTATAGCAACGCGGGCTACCGTACCGCCTGGAGTAATATTCGTTATCTAGCCACGATATCCGTAGTTATGACTGCGATGTTTATGGTCATATCTACTGCGCTAGACTTTGGATTCTTTAGTAACTATACAGTCAAAAAATACATACCACGGCTCGTAATTGGAACGATTGCTATTCAGTTGTCTTGGGTGCTAGCGGGCCTAATGAGCGACTTTGTTAACGAACTAGGAGACGGCATAGAGCTGTTACTGTCATCGCCGTTCGGGGTGAGCGAAATTGCCGACTTTAATCTGCGGCAAGTATTTGGGGCGTCTAGCGTTAACTTTGGGTTTGCAGAAGTAGGTGGGAGAAATGCTGCCGAGGCAGCAGCAGTTGGCGCTGGCATTGTGGCCGCAAAATCCCTGGGACTGTTTGGATCGATTGCCCTACTTTATAGTGGTTTAGTCTTCTTGCTTGTATCCTATATATTCTTAGTGCTTAGGCAGATCGTTATCATTGCGATGATAGTGTTATCGCCAATTGGCGTTGCTCTTTGGATATTACCTGGCAGCGATAACGCCTGGAATGCCTACAAGAAAACCTTTATTGCACTGTTAATGCTCTACCCCATCTACTTAACGATGATTACAATCGGAAAGATCTTTGCCTTCATAGCTATAGGCGGTGCTACCGGCACTTCAATCAGTGTGACGGTTTTTGTAATAGGTTTTATATCGTATATCGGCGGCTATGCATCTGGGCCTTTCCTGGCGCGTAGGTCACTGGGCGCCCTGCAGGCATTAACCGGCACAGTAAACGACAGAAGCAAGGGGATATTCGATAGAGGGAGGAATGCTATTGGAGAACGAGGGAAGAAACGCAAAGAATACAGAAACGCTGTTCGCGGCGAAAAGCGCAACCGTGCAGGGATTGAAGGCTATAAGGTACCTGGTTCGGACAGAAGAATCAAAACCACATCCTCCATTGCCAGAGCACGTATGCGCGCAGACAACGGAGTACCTATAGTCGGTCTCAATAAAGATACTCGCGAAAGGTCAGCACTGGAGCAAGCAGCCAACGCCCAGAAACTCCAAAAAGAAGCTCAAGAAAGGGCCAACTTTAAGGTCGCTGCATCGGTGGAAGGTATGAGCCACGGAAAAGCGACCTCTGAACTATCGGATCTGGCGCTAGATGATAGTTCGGAAGAGGTAAGGCAGGCAGCAATCACACAGCTGGCAAAGCGAAAAGACTACAAAAAGCTTGCCAATATTCAAGCGAGTTATGCAAAAAGCGGTCGAGGTGGGGAGTGGACAAAAGCAATTGGCACCAACTTCTCCGACTTCAAAGAGATGGGTGCTGGCCTAAATACTGAAGTAATTAAAAAAGATGGAAGCGTCAAAACTAAGGTTGAGCTCCAGCATGAACGCACGATCGAAATAATGAAGCAGTCAGACGAGATAATTGCCAACAGCTCTAAAGATGCCCTTATTGAGGCTCGTGACTCCGGAGAACTAACACCTCAGAGGGCTGGGGCTATTGTTAATAACGTCAAGATAAGACAAGGAATGAGCACAGAGAATATAGAGGAGATGGTAAAAGCAGCAGGACCTTACTACACTCCGCCGCCGCCCCCACCGGGCGCTACGCCCACTACACCCTAGATAAGCGAAAAGGTCCGCTGGTATCCGTCATTTCTGACGGGCCAGCGGACCTTACCGATCTTTCAGGGGGAGTTCTCTAGGCTGTGATCCAGCGCTTGGCCTGACGGCCTAACGCTAAGTGCCACTTTTTGCCTAGTGCGTACTTGGCGCAGTAAACAACCACTCGGCCAATGACGGCCAAGAATGCGAACACTCCAAACAGCCCAAAGGCAAGTAGCACGATATCTGCCAGCCAGAAATTTAGCCAGAAGAGTGAGACCACCACAAAAACTAGCAGCCCCAGCATGAGCGTCTGTGACACAGCGCCAGAACCTGCCTCTGGTAGCAGCTTATCGAGCTTTTGCCCCACATAAATAAATAGTATCCACGTGGTTAGCACGATCAAGCCCCAGAAACCAAGCCAAGCAAGCAGCATGAATGCCTCATGAATACCTCGCGCTACGGCGGCCTGGAAAACCCACTCAAAGAAACTGAAAGTAATCGCCAGGCCTAATAGCGTAGGCCAGATGGCCAACAGTTTGCGTACGACAAACCTCAATGCACCACGGTAGTGAGCACTGAACTCTGGGACTGTAATCTTCTGACCTATAAGGTACTCGAGTGCACGTCGAGCGTGAACGCTCAACACGAGCGATACCATGGTCAGAGACACCAGCATAAACGCCCAGGGGCGGATAGCTGCCGTCTCTAGAGCTGGCAAAGCCCACGCTGGGCCTTGACCGATGAGGCTAGGCAGCCTCGACAGTAAAACACCCAAGATCAGCCGAACGAGTCGGAAGACGACGTAGGCACCTACTGTAAATGCACCTATGAGCATAAATACACGAACAACACGCTTGAATACGTTCACGAGGAACTCCTTTATGTATAAGAACTCGACCCCCTGTGGATCGGTAGATATATTATAGCATAAAAACTTAATATTTACAATGTACTTATGGTTATTTAACCTCTGTTGAGGTACAATATTGCTAATGGCTAGCTATAGAGTACTGCAAGATATCGAAGCAGAAGACAAGCTGATAGGGCCGCTAACCCTTAAGCAGTTTGTATTTGCGTTTATTGCCGTGGCGATGCTAGGCCTTGGCCTTTGGCTTGGCAATGGTATAGGCTTCGGCGTCATGCTGCTGCCTGCTGCGCCGTTTTTGTTTTTGGCAGCCCCCTTGGGTAGAGACCAATCTAACGACATTTGGTTGGCCTCTAGACTACGGTTTTGGTTTAAGCCTCGTACCCGCAGATGGGACCAGTCTGGCGTGGAGGAGCTGGTAACTATAACCGCCCCCAAGTTAGAAGAGCGCATCTATACAGACGGTCTAAGCAGAGGCGAGGTGCAAAGTCGCCTAAAGGCACTGGCAACAACTATAGACAGCAGAGGTTGGGCGACTAAGAACACTGATGTTAACTATCGCCCAGCGTATGGTGGCACACAAACAGATACAGACAGGTTGGTCCAGCCAAGCAATGTGCCTCAGTCGGTTGCAGACGGAGACCTAAAGCCATGGGACGACGTTCTAGACGGGGACAATAGTGCTGTTGGCCAACACTTCCAGGAACTTATCGACGACCGCGAACAAAAGCGACGCCAAACAGCCGTCACCAACATTCGGGCTAACGTTGAGAAAGCCAAGAAAATGTCGCCCAGTGACACCGAGAAAGCCTTCCTAGACAAAATACACAAGCAGCAACAAAAACTTGGCATTAAAGGCCACAACGCCAACATCAAGCCAATTGAAAAAAGCACTACAGCTGATCCTAAGTCCCAAAAAAGCGAAGTAAAAAAAGCACAAAAAGTAAGCCAGCCAAAGGTTAATCCTGCTATAATCGAATCATTCAAAGACGCAGACGACCTAAAGGTATCGACAATAGCCAGCATGGCCAAAAAAGCATCCGACAACCTGCTGGAAGATAACGAAGTAATTAATCTGCACTAAATAGACGCAGGGTGGGCATATGAATCCTAATAATCAACCAGTCCCAAATAGTCCAGTGCCTCCGGCACCACCTAATCCTGCACCGCCGGCGCCTGCCCAGCCGCAAGTAATCCCGCAGCAAAACACTCAGAACATTACCGTTAACGGACAGGTTAAGCCAGCAGTTAACCCTAACAGCACCCAAAATGCCCTGCTAGTAGCAGAGGTGCGCGACGGGATAGTTATCATGAACGACGGCAGCTTTCGCGCAGCCGTCATGTGCAAATCTATTAACTTCGACCTGATGAGCCCGCAAGAGCGGGAAGGGGTCGAGGCGGGCTATCAAGCCTTCTTAAACTCGCTATACTTCCCGGTGCAAATAGTTGTGCACTCGCGCAAAGTGGACCTAGGCCCATACCTGCAAAAGTTAGACAAAATACGCCAAGAGCATGACAACATGTTGTTGTCCCTACTCATGGAGGACTACACCTTTTTTATGGCGGATCTGGCAGAGCGTACAAACATTATGGACAAGATGTTCTATATAATCGTCGACTTCCACAACACCGCCCTGGACGCGGCTAATGTAAAGAAATCTACCAAGAATATGTTTAGCAATATATTTAACTTTAACAAAACGCCAGACCACATCGTTGTTGACGAGTCCGTGCTAGAAACAGCCAAGACAGAGCTGCGCAACCGCGTGCAGTCCGTCATGCAAGGCTTGCAGCAATGTGGGGTTAAGAGCCTGCCGCTGGACACCCAGGAGCTTATCGAGCTATTCTACGATAGCTACAATCCAGACACCGCTACACGCCAGCAGCTAAAAAACTTTGACGACATGACAACCCAAGTTGTTGCTAAAGGAACTGGCCGCGCACCAGAAGCAAACCTAGAAAGGACACTCCAGTAATGGCGCTTTTTGGTAAAAAAGACCAGGTAGACCCAGTCGCATTAGCTCAGCAGCAGCAAGCCCGCGAGCAGGCTGAAGTCAACCAGGCTTACCAGAAAGGTGTTGTGGCACTACGCGATTTTATCGCGCCTAGCAGCCTAAGCTTCGAGAGTACATTCTTCCAGATCGGGACACGCTTTGCCCGCACGTACTATGTATTTGGCTACCCCAGTCAAGTTTATACCGGCTGGCTAGGGCCACTTATAAACATCGACGAGATCACTGACATATCGATGTTTATCTACCCTGTAGAGAGCGAGGTAGTCCTTAATAATCTACGCAAAAAAGTCGGACAACTAGAGGCGGGGATACAATTAGACGCCGAGAAAGGCCGAGTCCGCGACCCAGCCAAGCAGGCACAGATCCTCGACGCCGAGAAAGTACGAGATAAGTTGCAGCTAGGCGAAGAGCGCTTCTTTCGCTTTGGCCTATACCTAACCGTTTATGGGGACAGCGTCGACGAACTAGAGTTCGTGAGCCGCAAGATAGAAAGTATGCTGGGGCAGCAGCAGATATCCAGCAAGCCCGCAACAGTACAGCAGGAGCAAGGACTAAACAGCACTATGCCACAGTTTACCGACCAGCTGCAGATACGCCGCAATATGACGACTGGCGCTATTAGTACAAGCTTCCCCTTTACGAGCGCCGACCTAACGCAAGAGAACGGCATTCTCTACGGCATAAATATGCACAACTCTGGGCTGGTGATATTCGACCGCTTTAGCCTAGAGAACAGTAACAGTGTTGTCTTTGCCAAGTCTGGTGCGGGTAAAAGCTTTACTGTGAAGCTAGAGGCCCTGCGTCAACTAATGATGGGTACAGAGATATTCATTATCGACCCAGAAAATGAATATCAAAGGATGGCCGAGGCCGTTGGTGGGGCATATGTAAAGCTAAGCCTTAATAGCCCAACCAGAATAAACCCCTTTGACCTGCCAAAAGTATTTGATACCGACGAAGGCGAGAATGCCCTGCGGTCTAACCTTATAACCCTACATGGGCTGCTACGCCTAATGATGGGCGGGGCACAGGCAGCTATGGCTGCCAACGGGGCGCCCACAGAGCCTGTGCTAGCGCCTAGTGAAGAGGCCGACCTAGATGCAGCCTTGATACAGACCTACGAGAAGGCCGGCATAACCAATGATCCTCTGACTCACCAAAGCCCACCCCCAACTATCAGCGATCTCTACGATACACTTCTGCACATGGGGGGCAGCGGACCAAACCTAGCCCAGCGCCTGCGCAAGTATACGACGGGTACATTTGCCGGTATATTTAGCCAGCCTAGCAATATAGATATCAACAACCCAATGGTCGTATTTAATGTACGAGATCTAGAGGACGAGCTGCGACCTGTGGCCATGTACATTGTCCTTAACTACATCTGGAACAAGACCAAGGCCGATCAGCGCAAGCGCATCCTAATTGTCGACGAAGCATGGCAGCTAATGAAGTACGAGGATTCAGCGAACTTCCTGTTTTCGCTAGCAAAGCGAGCACGTAAATATAGCCTGGGCATTACAACTATTACTCAAGATGTCGAAGACTTTATGAGCAGCCGTATGGGGCGCGCAATTGTGGCCAACGCCAGTATGCAAATACTGCTAAAGCAAAGCCCTAGTGCTGTCGATGTACTATCTGACGTGTTTAAGCTGACCAGCGAAGAAAAGAAACGCCTAAGCCAGTTCCCTGTAGGTCAAGGACTCTTCTTTGCCGGCGAGAACCATGTGCATATACAAATCGTCCCTAGTCCAACCGAGCAGGAGCTAATAACAACCAACCCGGATCAACTAAAAGCCCTTCAAGAACAAGCACAGTCGGGTATAGATCCAGCCGGAAATACGCTAGACATTCGATAATGCCCCAAAGGTATAGCGAACTAGACATAATAAGAGTAAAATAGTAATAGTTATGGCAGTATACGATAAGGAAGACTCGCACGAATTTCACGACACTCTTGTTCGAGAAGCAGTCGACGAAGAGCAGCAAGCCCTAGAAGACTTATACGACAGCCCTTCTGCTGGCTCTGACGAGGGCTACTACCAGAGGGGTAAAGATTACGCCCGCGAAAGCGCAGCACAAAGCCTACAGGAAAAAGGCTTGATCGGCGGTGCAATAGCCAACAAATTTCGCGGCAAAAAGACCAGTTCTGGCCTAGGCAAAAAGATCGGCCTAGGCGCTCTGGGAATAGTGCTGCCAGGGATGCTATTTACCTTTATGCTCTTTGGACTACAAACTGGGCTTCGCATCGAGCAGGTAGACCGCATAAGTACAGCCGTAAGATTTGGTAACTTTCACAGACAGCTGTCCAGTAGACTTAAACACCTTGCTGCGACTTCAGCATCATTTGAGGGAGATGTTTCCAGCGCTAGTACGACCTACCAGAGCAGTTCCGTAGCCAGAAGGTTTCTTACTGGAGGCTTCTCTGCGGGTGAAGCTATAAAATCTCTTGGCCTTGATGGTGACTTTAGAGTCGACACCGACATCGGCCTTACAGGAAGAAGAATATCGAGCATTACAGACACCCGTACAGGTCGAGTCTATGATGCCAGCAACCTTGCAGATCTCCAGGCCTGGCAAGACGTAGCAGACCAGAGACTTGTAGGTGAGGCTGCAAGAGGAAGGTTCTTCACAAGGCGGACTACTAATTATGTCTTTAAAAGAGCAGCCCTACCGTTTACCCGCTACCAGGCGTTGATTAGTGATTTAAGGTCTGGCGCAGCCACAACCGACGTTGTTAAGTCACGAATAGCTGTCCAAGATCTGGATGTTATAGAGCAAAAGACAAGGTCAGTCACAGTGCCTGCAGGCGGCGATGAGGCTGTTGAAGAAATCCAAGAAGCCATAAGAAATGGGACAGACCCTGATGTTGCAAAAGCAAATATAGCCCGAAGGCTGCGTGCCAGTGAGGCTATATTCTCTGCAACTTCTAAAGCAAGTTTGGCAACATCCATAGGCACATTTACCTGTGTCGCTAGAAGTGTGGCTGGACAGATAGAGGATGCATTCAGGCTAAGGGTGGAAGGCTCACAGTCTAGCGCCGCTAAGGTAAAGACATTGACCAGCCAGAGAGATGCTGGCAATATTCACCCCGCCATTATAGACGAGGTCAGCCAAGATCTGAGCGGCTTCCAGAACTCTGCCACCTACAAGGCTGGGTCTGGAAGGGCAGATGAAATATCTGACATATATGATTTTTCTGACAGATTCTCTAACGTACGTGTCTATGGCATACCGCTAAGTTTTGTTTTTCAGGTTTCTGATTTTGTCGACTCGGTAACAGGTGCTCAGTTCTTGGAAGCTATCCCGCTGGTCGGTGAAGAGGTTGCGGACTTTACAGGTGAGTCCGTTGACCAAGTGTGCGAAAACGTGCTGCTAACGACGGAAGGACAGATTGCAATTGCCGGAGTCGAAGTAGTTGGCACTTTGGTTGCCTCTTTCTTCTCTGGTGGTGCTGCTGGTGGTGCAACCCAAGCTGCCAGAACAACCCTAACTACATTCTTGAGCTCGGTAGTAAGCACGAGATTTATAGCAACTACAGCAACTTCTATAGCATTCGAGCAGTTTTTCTTTAGCTACCTGCTGCCGGAGATAATAGATAATACGAGTGGTCTAGAAACCGTCTTTAGTGCAAACACCGGAGAGCAAAACTATGCCAGCATAGACTACGGTATGCACTATCTTAAGGAAGCTGATTGTTTAGCGAACGGCTGCTCTAGATTACCTGTCGAGGAGTTCATTGCCGGCACAGAGCAAACTCTTGCTCTCCACAGACAAGAGTACTCGGATCAAGGGTTATGGAGTAATATCGCCAGTACAGACAACCCGTATTCCGTTGCTACTGACCTTGCAGTTAATGCACCGGCGACTATCAGTGAGGGTATCCAAACTACCGCCGCTACACTTGGCAGCCTCTTTAACCCAGGAGCTTACGGAAGCCTGCTTGGGCTGTCTTCGGCGAGTGCTCAGTCACTAGATGCGAATCTGCTAATTCCTGGCCAAACGACATCACTCGGCTTTAGCGAGGACGAGATTAATGGCACTGCAGAAGGTTTCTCGCACATAGAGAATACTGAATTTGTTATCAATAACTTTGACGAACTAAGCAGTGCCTATGCCGGATGCTTAAATATTGATGTAGTCGATTATCTGCTGGCTGAAGCAGGCGTTGATCCTGACGAAAATTACCCAGAAGAATGTGATACTGAAAGAGCACGTAGGTACAAGATATATTACCAAGACTGCTTAGCTATAGAGCAAGTCATAGCATCCGCCAACGAGGACTCGTCATTCTTTAACGAGAGTTGCGCCCATATAGCACCCGGCCAAACAATAGACGCAACAGACAACAGAGTTAGTCAAAATATAGAGTTGCTAGCAATAGCTGCTACTGAGCGAGATGCTGACAATACTATAGACATGGATGGGGGTGCACCTGTGCAGCCCAACTATGCAGAGAGCCTTGCAGCAATATTCATATCTTGGAGAGGCTAGACGTGAGGACAAAAACACTAAAATTTGGATCCATGCTCACAGCAGGACTGATGATCGCCACTCTGCCAAGTCAAATTGCATTAGCAATTGATTTTAACCCCAACACAGAACACCTGTTGCCTTTTTACCGCGAAGGCTCACAGCTAACGATCTCGTCAACCTGCAGCTCAACAATAATCCTGCAAGGAGACGGCAATGAGGAAAGAGCCTTCAGATACTTCATCGATAGGGGTCTTACCCAAGAGCAATCTGCCGGCATAGTTGGTAACTTAATTGCAGAGTCAGGTGTTGATCCAGAGATTAGTCAGATCGGTGGAGGACCAGGTAGAGGTATTGCTCAGTGGGAGACAGGTGCAGGCAGCGGTAGGTGGGAGATATACCTTGATTTTGCAAGAGTCAACAACTTTCCTATACTCGAGCTAGGATCGCAGCTAGAGTACTTGTGGTTTGAGCTAAGCGGTGAACCAGAAACGCCAGGTATACGCGGGGGTACTGAAGCGCGTGCTTTCGAAGACCTTCTAAGCCAAGATACCGTTTTTGGCGCGGCAGAATCTTTTATGACACAGTTCGAAAGGCCAAGAGACCAAAGCCAAGAGAAGATTGCAGGTAGGGCAGCTTTGGCCCAGTCTGTTTTTAATAGTTTTGCTTCTGCCGAATTTAGCTCGAGCTCTTCAGGCAGTTCTTTTGTAGCTGGCGGTAGCTGTAGTGTATCTACCGCCGACAACTGTCCGACTGAGCCCGTTCCGCGGTCTGAGGTGGTTGAAATAGATGATGCTAACGGTGGAATAGTGCTAGTGCACCGATGTGTAGCTGAGTCTTTCTCTCAGCTATTTGCTGATGCTAGTGCAGACGGAGTGCCTCTAGCAGGGTTTGGTGGCTGGAGGGATATAGAAAGACAGAGAGAGCTGAGGGTAACCAACGGCTGTCCCGACGTTAACACAGCACCCTCTAGTAGCTGTCGCACACCTACCGCCATCCCAGGGAGATCTCTACATGAGCGGGGGATTGCTATAGATTTTCGGCTCGGGAATCAGCCAATTAACTCTCATGCTAGCCCAGGGTTTCAGTGGCTAGATGCAAATGCCGGTCGTTACGGCTTTAAAAACCTGCCGTCGGAACCATGGCATTGGTCAACAACAGGAAGGTAATCCATGAATAAAATAGCTAAAAATCGCCTTTATATCCTAGGTTTCTTACTGCTTCTAATAATACTCCTGTTTAGTGTTTTTCAATTTTTTACAAAAAAAAGCTTAGACGTTATCGCACCTGCAGATGCGAATATCTACGTGAAGTACGATCCTGCTGATATTTTTGAGTTGGCCGGTCAAGGCAAGGTAGATCTAGATACAGGTGGTAATGACTATGCCTATATAAAAGTTGAACAAAACGATAAGACAACTGTTACTGGCGTTAGACTAGACAAAACCAACAACACGGTAACTATCGACCTAAGCGATGTAACTCAAGGCGAAAAACTTATCGATATTGGACTAGCGAATATTCGTATCGAGAACGACACTATCTTTGGATTAAATCCTAGCAGCCAGAGACTTTTGTCCTACGATCTAACACCTCCCTTTGAACAAGCTAACTTCTATATAGGGCTGCCAGACATAGAAAAGGTTCTCTGGGAAGACGCTGAAAGGTATATTTATGTCGCACCCTTGGCCGGAATTACATCAGTTGATGGCAATAGTAGAAATGTTTTGGAGGGAGCGATTGATATAGGATACTTAAATGGAGTCTACTATATCTTAGCGCTTGATGGCATGTATACGTCGGCTTGGCCTGGGGCAGATAACGCCATTACAAAAGTTGCTGATAGAAACTATAGTTCTGGGGCACGCCTACATGTTAGTGATGAAATGATTCTGGTCTCTAATCCAATCGAAGGTGCCTCCAACCAAGTCTTCCAAAGCCAAGACTTTATAGGCTCTATTGTTGAGATATTTGATGAAGATGGGCAATCTATTAGCGAAACAGGAATAGATGTCCTAGGAGTAGTAAGTTCGGCTGCCGCTTCTAACGGTAGGCTTTTTATAGCTTCTGACGACACCCTAACTGTATATGAAGAAGGTGGCGATCTACTGCCGGAATATTCCTTTGTAATTACAGCTCAGGATATAAAAACGCATAACGGAGTGCCTATTCTTCTTAGTGATGACGAGGGGGTAGTTATGTTTGAGGATGATCAGTATAAATATATAGAGCAGAGTCTTTTTGGCGAAAGATATACCAGTGGCTCATTAATATCAGATAGCGGTGATATTATCTACTCAACTAGGCTGCCAGAAAGTTCGTTAAGCTCTTCTAACGATACGAGGCCTGGGGTTTACAGAATAGACCTCTAGGCGATAGCTATTATTTTGCTGGTCTTGGCAAAGTCTTTAGTGACTATGTCGGCATCTGTGGTGGTTATTATTGCCTGGTGAGACGTTAGGTGTTCAGTGAACGCTCTTCTGCGAGCACCGTCTAGCTCGCTAAAAACGTCGTCGAATAGTAACACTGGTTTGCTACCGTAGTGCTCCTCCAGAGCTTGCAGCTCTAGCACCTTAAGGCTTAAGACTAGGGTGCGAACCTCGCCGCGTGATGCTGTAGCGTTCAGCTGCTTGCCGCGGCTGTCTATAAACACTAGATCGTCTCTGTGCGGCCCAGCACTCGTGAAGCCGAGGGCACGGTCCTTCATGACGCTCTGCTCTAGCTTTTGCAGCAATGCCTCGCCGTAAGAGTCGCCAGATATACTGGTGCTGTAACCAGCAGTGATGTCTTTTTGCTTGCCGGCCAGAGAAGCGTATGTATTACCTAGGCGACCATTGAGTGTGCTGACTAACTCTACTCGCTTAGCCTGGATATATTTGGCGTGCTCGACCAAGCGTATGTTCCATACGAACATCTGGTCTTGGCTAAATTTGGCTGTTTTAAGCAGTGTATTGCGCTGTTTAAGGGCGCGGTTGTACTGGCGCAAGCTGTTAAGGTAGCCTGCGTCTAGTTGCGACAACAGTCCGTCCAGGTAGTCGCGTCTACGGGCAGGTGATCCACGCAGAAGGCGTAGCTGTTCGGGGTCAAACCAAACTGTTGGCAATATCTGATCATGCCGCAGCCTCTTGACCGTCACACCAGACAGCTCGTAGGTTTTTAGCACGGTGTCCTCGCCAGTTAGCTTGAGTGTGCGCTGGCCGCTGTCGTCGTGGACATCTATGCGTGCCCA
>CAZHOS010000017.1:0-22110 GCA_964534605.1 uncultured Candidatus Saccharibacteria bacterium | reverse complement strand
TACTGCCAACGGAGTTATTGTTGACCCGGTAGGGCCTGCAGTAGATACAGAAGTACTAGCCGAGTCAGGCGCAGGCACCCTAGCTCAAACAGGACTAGACGTAACCTACGTCATCTATACCGGACTAGGGCTAACAGCTCTAGCTACAGTCCTAGCCCTCGCTAGCAATCGCCATCAAGGCATAAGAGAGTTCAATCGAAGGTAGGGGGCATAAGTCTCATACCTTTGGTCTAGTACACATAGTCTAGCCACCAAGTAGATCACCCCATCTTAAAAAACCGGCTTTAGGCTCTTTTAAGATGGTTATGGTTTGCTATATACTCTATGGGTAATGAGGAAAGAGAAAAATATACATGAACGTTACTAAGAAAAAAATAGACCTTCAGCCCGGCAGATTCAAGCGCACCAAGATAATCGCCACACTAGGGCCTGCAACAGCCACCTACGAGCAGGTGTTGGCGCTCATAAAGGCTGGCACCAACGGCATACGACTAAACTTTTCGCATGGTACACACGAGGAGATGAAGCAGTTCATAAAATGGACGCGCAAGGCTAGTCAGGAGTGCGGCAAGCCAGTCGCCATTATCCAAGACTTACAAGGGCCAAAAATACGCCTAGGCGACTTCGAAGGGCTTATTAATGTCCAGGAGGGCCAGGAGCTACGTCTACAAAAAGGTGCAAACTACGAAGAGTCGGGTGTCATACCTATGCAGTATGACCTGTCGAGCAAAGTTAAGCGCGGTCAACGCATGTTTATTAACGACGGCAGAGTCCGAGCAACAGTCAGCAGCGTAAAAGACACCACCGTGTATATAAGTGTAGAGAACGATGGAATATTATTGCCTCGTAAAGGAATTAACCTGCCCGACACCGACCTGTCTGAAGACGTCCTAACCAAAAAAGACCTTAAAGACCTGGCCTTCGGCATGCAGAACGACGTCGACTATGTCGCCCTCAGCTTTGTGCATAACGAAGAAAATGTCATAGATCTGAAGCGCCGAATAAAAGGATACGGTTCTGACGCTAGGGTAATCACAAAGCTCGAGACACGCCAGGCGATCGAACGACTGAGTCAGATCGTACAAGAATCAGATGTCATTATGATTGCCCGCGGTGACCTAGCTTACGAGATAGGGCCTGAGGCTGTACCACTTGTGCAGAGAGACGCCATCAGTATGTGCCACGCACTCGCTAAGCAATCTATCGTTGCCACGCAGATGCTTATTAGTATGGTTGATCAGGCAGAGCCGTCGCGCGCAGAGGTGTCTGACGTCTCAACAGCAGCGCTGCTGGGCGCCGATGCTGTGATGCTCAGCGACGAAACAACGATAGGAAAATATCCGATTGAGTCCGTTGCTACAATGAAGCGGATCGTGCGCTATAACGAGGAGCACCAACCGCTTATCCGAAAACACACACATCCTTTTGTTGTCGACTCTCCCTCTTCTCAAGCAGCTATATGTCACAGTATCGTCGATCTTGCTCAGCAGCTTAGCGCTACAGCTATTGTTGCCGAGACCAAGTCAGGCGCTACTGCCTACCAAGTGTCTAGCCACCAACCAATGCGACCAATTATAGCGGTTACCAGCAGCAACCGAGTGGCGCAGCAAATGGCGATTGCAAGAGGTGTTAAATCTTTCGTGCGCACGGACTCTAAGTCGCAGTCCAGTAAGCTCACAAATTGGCTGCAAGATTCGAAAGTGTTAAGTAAAGGCGATGTCATCGTTTCGGTTTCTGGCAAGTATCCAGGTGTAGTCGGAACAACGGACACCATAAAGGTAAGGGTATTAGACTAATGCAGAATAAATTTGCTAAAAAGACCATCAAAGACATCAAGATCGATGGCATGCGTGTGTTGATGAGGGCGGACTATAATGTACCGCTCGGTAAAGACGGGTCAATTACCGATGACTATCGTCTGCAGCAAAGTTTGCCAACGCTTCAGCACCTAGTAGACAAAGGTTGCTCTGTTGTGGTCATGTCCCACTTGGGCCGCCCTAAGGGAGAGGTCAAGCCTGAGCTCAGCTTGGCGCCGGTTGCCGTACGCCTGCGCGAGCTTCTACCTGGCGTTACGGTAGATTTCGTAGATGACTGCGTAGGCGCCAAGGCTACAAGCGCTGCTAAGTCTCTTGGCAAGGGGGAGATCCTGCTACTCGAGAATACTCGCTTTCATATTGGCGATAAGCTAAATGATCCAGCCTTTGCCAAGCAGCTAGCTAAACATGGTGACTTGTTTGTGCAGGATTGCTTCGGCGTTGCACATCGCTCTCATGCCTCTGTGACAGGCATTGCAGACTATTTACCTGCTGTCGCTGGCTTGTTGCTAGAGAAAGAAATGACCGTTCTTGGTGGAGTAGCCGATAAGCCTGAGAGGCCGCTTATGGCTATAATTGGAGGTGCTAAAATAGCTGACAAAATTAAGGCATTATCCAAATTTATAGACACAGCCGATGCGGTTGCGATTGTTGGCGCGATGGCCAATACATTTTTATTAGCGCAAGACAAAGAGGTCGGATCTAGTTTGGTCGACGAGCAGGAGATAGGGGTGGCCAAAGATATCCTGGCGCGAGCGGCCAAGAGGCAAGAGAGTGGTGAGCTAGAGTTGTTCTTGCCGGGCGACGTAGTCGTCTCTACCAGTATCGAGGGCGATAAACCGACCCGCGTGGTCGAGCTGGAGGCTCACGTATACGCCGATATTAGCAGTTATCCCAAGCAACCATCGGACGATATGTGTGCGGTAGCAGAGGACGAGCTAATACTCGACATCGGCCCCTTAAGTGCAGCTCGAATTGCTGCAGTAGCGACCCGTATGAGCACGGTTGTATGGAGTGGTACAGCCGGCGTAGCAGAGGTGCCAGGGCTGTCGGGTGCGTCTAAACCTTTCGAGCACGGGACACGCATTATGGTCGAATCCATAAGTCGGCAGCATGGACCATTTACGGTTGTTGGTGGCGGGGACACCGTTAGCTATGTCGAGTCAATCGATGGTTTACGCAACAAGTTGTCCCACGTCAGCACAGGCGGTAGCGCTAGTGTCGAGGTTTTAAGCGGCAACAAATTGCCTGGTGTCGAGGTGTTGCAGGACAAGTAGCTCCTGCGCACGGACGATAACAAGCATTTAGTAGTTTTTAGCAGGGGTGAATATGGTATTATCTATGCATAAGCTTTAATAAGCATAAAGGTGAGGAGTACATGAAGCGCACACTTATAGCTGGTAACTGGAAGCTACATATGAACATTCAGGAAGCAAGCTTGCTGTTGCACCGCTTGCAGGAACGAGTGCGTATACACAGTAATGTCGAGGTCGTATTGTCGCCGACGATGCTCAGCTTGCAGCCGCTCAGCTTGCAGATAGATAGGCGCAAGTTTCGATTGGCCTCTCAGAACGCCTATCATGCCGACGAGGGAGCCTTTACTGGCGAGGTAAGCTTCAAAATGCTTAAGGGCCTTGTGCATTACGGCATAATCGGCCACTCAGATCGCCGTCATAAGTTCGGCGAAACACTCGAAGATGTACGCGACAAAGTCGCGTCAGCAACTCGTCACGGGATTGCCCCGATACTTTGCGTGGGCGAAACACAAACAGAGCGTCTAGCCAATGAAACTAGCATGGTGCTGCATGACCAAGTCACAACAGCCATATCCGGACTTACCCGTAAGGAAGTTGCCAAGATGGTGATAGCCTACGAGCCCGTATGGGCTATAAGTAGTGGTCATAACTTCAGAGATATAGTTCCTCCAAGTCCGGAAGACATCGAAAAGGCTGCTAAAACAATCAGGCATAATGTAGCCGAGCTGTATGGCAAAAAAGCATCAGAATCACTACGAGTACTTTATGGCGGCAGTACACACGCTGCTACTGCCTCTGGGTTCTTGGCCGTGCCCGGTATAGATGGCTTATTGGTAGGCGGAGCGAGCATGAATTACCACGAGTTTAGCTCGATGGTATCAACTGCTGCCAGTCTAAGAAGTTCGCACGGTAAATAGGAGGCTCAGCTGTGCCCGCTAAGAAAAAGACACCGGCCAAAGCAAAAACCAAAAAGTCCGCGGTTAAAGCTAAGGCCAAACCTAAGCCGGCCGCAAAGACCAAGCCTAAAGCAAAGTCCAAGGCTAAAAAAGTAGTTAAAAAGAAGGCCCCAAAGCCGACAAAAATAACTAGCCCAAAGGCCGCACCAGCAGCCCCCGATCTACCAGAGATTAGCAGTGTGTCAGCCCCTAAGCCCCTAAGCTCTAAACCCAAGCGCGTACCTGCACTTAAGGGTGGGCTTACCCACAAACAAAATCTCTTAAACGATACTTCCGCCCCTCGTCTTATTAGTGACATAACCGCCACCGTGAAGGCCAAGCCCACCAAGCGTCTTAAGATAGCGCCAATAAATCTGCCCATCGAGTCTATAGACAGTCCAGACTTAGCGCAGCCCGAGATCGTAGAAGTTCAGCCAGCTATTGTCAAAAAACCGCCTGGGACAACCTCTTTGTTGCCGGGTGACATATCACCAACAGAAACAGAAATAACCTCCAAACCAAAGGTTTCCCCAGAAGGCGGCATGTTCGACGACATCCTAAAAGAAGTAAACAAAAATGACGACGGCCCCGTTTATGATCGTAATTACAGTCAGCCCCCAGAAAAAGACATTTCTGTCGGCGATGCCGAGGATCTATACAGCGAAATAGGTGTTGCCACTTCAGCAACAGAAATATCGGTCGATGACACAGCTGATCAACACACTAAGCAGAGTGGTTCAAAACAAATCAAGACAAGCACTTCGCATCACCACTTACCGATTAGAGACCGGCACAAAAAGAGTAAATACGTATACGTATTCGAGGTCTTAATAATCTTAGCTCTTGTTACCTTCTTTTTTGGTGTGCTGATAGATGCGCAGATCATAGACCTGGGCATAGAGCTACCCTTCGACTTTGTTTAAGTAATGTCGCAACGATTTGCTACACTATAGGCATTGTAAAAAAGTGTAAATCAGGAGAATATACATGGCCAAAACGAAGAAAACCACCAAGCGTGCAAAAACAGCAGCAAAAAAAACTACCAAACGCGCAAGAACTACTAGCAAGAAGACTACGCCCAAGAAAACAGCAAACGTAACAAAAACTACAGCCGCCAAGAAAGAGACAGAGCAGAAGCAGTCTATCCGTCCAGGCGCTATAATTTTTGCTCTACTGCTAATCGCTATTGGCGTCATCGGTATCATCCTCTTGCAAGAGAGCAACAAGCTAGTTGACGAGATCAACGAAGGCGACGAAGCCAACAACACCATCTTCCTGCCTTCTAGCAACGACGAAGACACCGACGCAGAATCAGATTCTCAGCAATCAGACGAGCAGTAGTCCGGCTAAACCGAAGAACAATCAGCGCCCTGCGATGGCTATAGCTGCATGAGTAAAGATATATACACAAAAGGGCTTAACGAGGGCCAAGTCCAGGCGGTCGAGTCAACCGAAGGTCCGGTGCTGATTTTGGCGGGCGCTGGTAGCGGTAAGACAAAAACGCTTACACACCGTATTGCTGCCATCCTAAGCTCTGGTAAAGCCGAGCAGCATCAGATTTTGGCAGTCACATTTACCAACAAGGCTGCTAAAGAGATGCGTAGCAGGGTGTTCGAGCTTATGGAGGGTGTTGTAGGCGCCGAGGCGCCGCGCAACTACATGCCCTTTATGGGGACCTTCCACGGTATTTGTGTGCGTATACTTCGGCGCGATGGTCAGCATGTGGGTATTAGTCCTAACTTTGTAATATTGGACGAGACAGACAGACTGCAGCTGATCAAGCAGATAGCCAAAGACCTCAAGATTGACCCAAAGCAGTTCCCGCCCAGAACCATCGCCCATATCATCAGCAGCAACAAGAACGAGCTAGTCAGCCCAGAAGAATTCAGCTCACTCGCCAATGCCCCTCTGCAGCAAAAAGCAGCCGATATCTATACCCGCTACGAGCATGAGCTGCGTCAATCCCAGAGCCTCGACTTCGACGATCTAATCGGGCGTACAGTCGATATGCTGCAAAATAATCCAGACATACGCACTCGCTGGCAACAGCAGTTCCGCTACGTTATGATCGACGAGTACCAAGACACCAACGCTTCGCAGTATGCCTTGGCTAAACTGCTGGTCGATGATTCGCAAAACATAGCTGTTGTTGGTGATGACTGGCAGTCTATTTACTCGTGGCGTGGCGCCGATTTTCGCAACATACTAAATTTCGAGAAAGACTACCCAAAAGCGCTGATCATTAAGCTAGAGCAGAATTACCGCAGCACAAAGCATATCCTCGACGGGGCGCATGCAGTTATAACCAAGAACCAAGACCGCAGCAATAAAAAGCTATGGACCAAAGACACCGGGGGCAAAAAAATAGAGGTGCTCTCACCGGCGAGCGAGCGAGCAGAGGGTGAAGCTATCATCCGGCGCGTACAAACAGCTATTAATCTAAAGCTGCGCAGCTACGAAGACTTTGCTGTGCTCTACCGCACGAACGCCCAGAGCCGTAGTCTAGAAGAGCAGCTTGTGCGCTACGGCGTGCCTTACAAAATATATGGCAACGTCCGATTCTATGACCGAAAAGAAATTAAAGATATCGTTGCGTACCTACGGCTACTCTATCAGCCAGAGGACCGCACTAGCTTTGAGCGTATCGTTAATGTACCAACACGGGGTATCGGCACCAAGAGTATGCAGACATTTATGGCCTGGAAGCAGACTAACCAGCTGAGCTTACAAAATGCGCTAGACCAAGTCGCAACATGTGACGATCTAAGCAAGAGGGCGCGTAATTCGTTTGTAGCTTTGGGCGAGAATTTGCGTACTTTACGTGCGCAGTCAGAAGACCTTAGTGTATCCGAGCTAGTCGAGATGTTAGTGCGCCGCATTGACTACCTGGCGTATGTTGACGACGGCACCCTGCAAGGTCAGTCCAAGGCCGAGAACGTACGCGAACTATCTAGTGTTGCCGAGAGCTACGCAGAGCTTGGTCTGAGCGGTTTCTTAGAAGAGGTGGCGCTGCTGTCAGGCAATGACGAAGCCGACGGCCAGCAAGATGCGCTTACCCTCATGACTCTGCACGCAGCAAAAGGACTAGAGTTCCCGGTTGTATTTATGGTTGGCATGGAGGAGGGTATATTCCCTCATAGCCGCGCCCTATATTCGCAGGACGAGATGGAGGAAGAGCGTCGACTTTGCTACGTTGGCATGACCCGCGCCAAAGAAGAGCTATATATGACACACGCTAGCTCGCGCATGCTCTACGGTACCAGCATGTATAACCCCAAGAGCCGCTTCCTAGACGACATCCCCAAACAGCACGTCAACGCATCTGCCGGCACTAGCTCTAGTATGCCGGTTAGCGACACGGGTTTCTCGATGGGCGAAGACCCTTGGGATGTTTCTAGCAAGGCCTCTAGCGATGAGCCACACTACGTAATCGAGTATAATGCCGGCGAACATGTTAAGCATCAACTATTTGGCCGCGGGGTAGTGCGAGATGTAGATGGCGATAATTTGGCGATAGATTTCGGTAGCAAGGGCATAAAGAAGCTAAACGCCAGCTTTGCACCACTAGAAAAGATAGAATAAGTACTGGGCAATTATTATTTTTATGATATAATATATTTAGTATGCAACGCATACCGTACGTTTAGGCAGCGCAATTTTTTTGATGTGAGCAGTTTGTTTTTAGGGCCAAAAAGTAGGCTGCTCACATCACATATCAAAGGAGATATCTCATGAGCAAGAAAGAAAACGACCTTGCCGAGGTGCTTCACCTTTGGTTCGAGACATTACCAAGCGCAGTCGGTACCGTCTTTGAAGGCGAAAAAATCCGTATCGATCGCTTAAAAAAAGGCGGCCTACAAGTGCTGAGATTTCGCACTCCCTGGTTTATCGTCGAGAGAGATCTAGGTGACCTGAGGATCACTCTGCACGGCACTCCCACGAGGACGCTGTGGTTACCACAGCGTTCGGTAAATCTTGAAGAGGATCGTAAGGTCCTAGAAACGATCTTGAGTGATCTGCCTGAAGAGGTTTATTTTTCGACCGTTGTTGCCTAACGACTCCGCCTGTAGGGCCGCCCCGTAAGGGGCGCCCTCGGGCCTTAACCCAAGCTCAGAAGAATATTTCTTATTTTGGGTTTTGATCACTTTACTCGGCAGCTGTTTAGATAGCGCTATTCTCAGATTAGAAGGATTGCTAAACTAGCCTGTTGTCATGCTATAATAGGGTGTTATTTTCACGTAACAAATATGCGTATTATAAAAAGTAAGTTTAACCGCAATCACGGCGGTAATCGATCCATACTCCGCACTCGACCATTTCTAATGTCTGGCTTGGCGAGTGTATTTTTATTTATTACAGCTGCAGCAGGTCTGGTTGCGGTAAATGCCCAGACAATCGGACCAAACGACGTCCACATAGTCGACCTATACATAGACGACCGTGTTCAGGTGTTACCCTCGCGAGCTACTACCGTCGGAGAGCTGCTCGAGCGTGCTGGAGTAACCCTACGACCAGGCGACTTAGTCGACCCTGTTGTCGAAGCACCTATTACTAACGACGACTTTCAGATAACAGTGCACCGGGCTAGGCCGTATGTTCTGATAGACGGCGGTGAGCAGCTGCGCATCTTGTCCGCCTACCAAGACCCAGCACTTATTCTTCGCACGGCTGGGATAGAGGTTTTTGACCAAGATATTGTCGGAGTCAGCGCACTAACGGAGGGAGATCAGTCAGAATTAGCACTAAACCTTAGCTTAGACAGAGCCAGTGTATATAGCCTAAACCTATACGGCGAAGTTATTGAGCTTCGATCACAGAGCGATCAGCTGGACCAGATACTCGCAGACAATAATATTACGATCGCTAGCGACGATAATATTAGCTTCGAAGGCTCAGATATTGTTGTAGCTCGCACTGGCACTCTCATCGAGACCGTACGCGAACCAATTGCCTTCGACACCATAACAACCGACGACCCGACCTTAGATCTAGGTGTTTTTAGAACAACCAAGGAGGGTGTCGAGGGTGAGAGGCTTGTGACATACGAAATCGAGCTAGAGAACGAGCAAGAAGCTGGCCGCCAAACCCTTAGCGAGGCAGTCGTCAGCCAGCCTATATCTGCAGAAAGGCTACGAGGCACCAAGCCACCACAGATTTCTGGTAATGTCAGCGGTGATAAAGAGTTCTGGCTAGCTGCTGCTGGCATACCGCAGGCTGACTGGGGCTATGCCGAGGAGATTATTGGACACGAGAGCAGCTGGAACCCCAACGCGATTAACCCTGGTAGTGGCGCTTGCGGGCTACCCCAAGCGCTCCCATGCAGTAAGCTTGGACCAGATTGGAACGATCCTGTTGTGGCTTTGCGTTGGGCACACAACTACGCCCTTAGCTATGGTAGTTGGGCTGCAGCACACCAGTTTAAGTTCTGTGGTGGTGAGTGCTATAGTCCACGCACAAATACTACCGTCTTTAAGCCATCAAGCAACCTCTGGTGGTAACCTAAACCCTATAGCCCAAAAAAACCTGCTAACTAGCAAAGCTAGTTACTCTGCTTTTCTTTGTCTTGGCACATCTTGGATATTTTAGTCCAGCTATCCTCACTCAACGTACTGTAAGTACGCCTCCCTGCGGTAGCTAGCCTAAAACTCCAAGCTGCACTCAAGCTGGAGGATTTAGATCCCGCGTGCAGATAAAATTAAATTCTGACTCAAAGCTAAGCAGCTTAGGTCAGCGCCCCGGTTTTATTCTTCCAAACCATTAAAGCTAAAAGTACATGTGCTTTGCGGTAAAAACGTCATAGATTACAATACATTAATCGTAGGAGGATATATTATGCGAAATTTTAATGTAGTGGGTATTACTTATCCAGAACAGTTTAGAGGATATTCTTATGGGATTGAAAGGCTTTTAGCTAGCTATGACGAGCTAATTCATGCAAACAGGTGTATGGATAGTGGTGACCATGAGCGGTTTATTGAAGACACCCTTAATCATCCATTCGAAGAATCTGGCAGAATGTTGGTTGCATCAACTCATGATGTAGAGAATGAGGAGATTGGTATAGAGGGAGACTTTGATTTTGACATCAACACTCCTGGGTTTGCTGTAAGCGGCTTAATGTGCGCTAAGCACTCAATTCCTAATTCTAGAATCGATCGAAAACCGAATATCTCACAGATAGAGCCTTATTCACTAGTGGTTGCATCTGATTTGTCTGAGGTAGAAAAGCTGAGGACGGCACGAGGCTTGCTTTCTTGCTTTGAGCATAGGTCGAGGCTATTAGCGGGTGTCAGCTTGCTGGAAGTTAGGGTTAGCCACGAATTAACCCTCGCAAATAGGGAAGGCCAAGCTACGGTGATAGACGGCCTACTAGAGGACGGATGGAGTGAAGATTATGCGCGGGCCAACTTTTATGTAAAGTCTTTGGTCGATGGCAAAAACTAAGAAGGGGTTGGGGCAGAATTGGCTTAGCGACCAGGAATCTTTGCTAGCCATGGTGCAGGCGGCAAGGGTTGCTAGCGGCGACCAAGTGCTAGAGATTGGCCCAGGCCTGGGCTATTTAACCGATAAGCTGTTAGCCGCTAAGGCCGAGGTGCTGGCACTGGAGTTTGATCAGGACTTAATACCCCAACTGCAAAAAAAATATGACGGCAGCAGTAACCTATCTTTGCAGCAGGGTGACATACGGACTTTTGACCTATCTGGGCTGCCTGCAGACTACAAGATCTGCGCTAATATCCCGTACTACCTCAGCGCCAACCTGCTGCGTATATTGACAGACACCCTTAATAAGCCGAGCGTCGTTGCTTTGATGGTCCAGAAGGAGGTCGCTCAGAAGGTTGCCGCACCCGTGGGTAAGCGGTCTATGCTTGCTACTCTTGTGCAGGCGCAGTACTATGCGAGCGTGGGCACGGTGGTGCCAGCCGATCTTTTTCAGCCGCCCCCTAAGGTTGACTCCCAGATACTAATACTCAGTAGGAGGTCCGAGGCATTGGTGGCGCCAGATGGCTGGCCAGAGCTAGCCAGGCTCATCAAGTTGGCCTTTAGTAATCCGCGCAAAAAGCTGCGCAGCAATCTGTCCGCAGGATTACAGCTAGACAAGACCCAGACAGACGATCTGCTAGGTAGGGCGAGCATAGATCTTGCCAGCCGGGCAGAGCAGCTTACCGGGCAGCAGTGGCTCGGGTTGCACAGAGCCCTTAAAGCATAGGCATTTATATAAAATTATGCTATAGTATAGCAGCCTTAACATCAGTCAACCTTGATCGGTCACCCAAAGGCTTGGCAGTATGGCGCAAGCCTTTGGGGGGCTGACTTTAAGCTTGACGTACGGATTTGTAATTTTGCTAGAGCAAGTCGGTCGTTACACCGTTACCGTAACACCAACAGAATAACTGGCAACAGCTTTTCTACAGCGCTTGATAACGTCCTTGGACGCCGTCAAGCACTACAAGTAGCCTAATTTAGGTCTACGACCAAACGCGAGGATTCTCGATACTCGCGTGAGGTCTTATTCATCGAGATGCTACCACTAGTTAGTACCTAGTGGTCTATAGATTTTACTTGCGCCCAGTAGATGTATTTGTTTGTCTTTTTGTCTAGTGTGCTAAGAAATTTCTTAGATAAACTAAACTTGTAGCGCTACAGAATTACACCGCACGGACGCGGGGGCAGTGCCCGCCAGCTCCACCAATAAAATACCCTAGATTTTTCTAGGGTATTTTATTGTGTTGAGATTCGGTGCCACTGCCCTCGGGGGAGGACTGCCTGTGGCAGTCTGAGTTTCCTATTAGGCTAGAGCTAGCTCTAGCCGGCACTCCGAGCATTTTATGCCAGTGGCATAAAATGTTGCCGAGGAGTGACAAGCGTCGTGCCCGCCAGAATTTTAGTTTTTGGTCATTCTATAGCCAGTTTTTCGAGTTTCCGTTAAGGCAAACTTGTTTGCCGGGACCCCAAGCATTTTGCTTGCAAAATGTTGCCGAGGATGTATGTAGGGTCGTGCCCGCCATGAATCTCAGCATTAGCACAGTTTGCGAAGCATCAATTCACAAGATAAAGCCTGTGGCATAAAATGCTGCCAAGGAGTGACAGGCGTCGTGCCCGCCTGCTCCAACTTACTATCTAAGCGGCAACCAGGACGTTCCCGTGCCCACGCTCCTCATTGATCTGCTCTATGCTGACTCCAGTATGCTCTATCAAGAAGTCTCGCATATTAGCAATATGCTCAAAATCCGATGGGTCAAAGTGACCTTCATACCTATTCTTTGCCTGCTTGGCAACACGCACGAATCTTTCGGCATTCTCGGCCATAGAGGCCTGTATGTCTTCCTGGTTGTCCGAGCGTACGAATCTGTTAACAAAGGGTGCGTACCCTTCGCGTTCCCTCAATATGCCGTCTAGTTCCCATATAGCTGTCTTATTACGCGTCAGCATATCATCATCCATTTCTCCAGCGGGCACGCCACTACGCTTCGCAAACACCTCTTGGTGCAGCTGTGGGTCATCTGGGACGATCGTCATGCCTCGCCATGTAGGCTCTATTCGTCTAAGCTGCACAGCTCCGGCTATCTCGAATTCATTGAGTACGATTTTCTTAGACCTGTAGGCTTTCTGGAGATGGTCAACATGTTGCCCTGAGACCTGGCTTTTGTTTATCAAAGCAGCCTCTATAAACTCGCCTTCACTCAGCATATTGATGATCTCACCGTGGGTTCGGTAGTAATAGTTTTCGCCCTCTTCCTCCCAGACGCCGTTATTACGTCTCTTTGGTCGGCTGGTAACCGATAGCAATAGGGTAAAGATGTCAGGCTCTATCTCTAGCGCTGTAGATATTAGGGCATTTTTGCCGCTAGACGCAGCACCTATGGCACCTACGTAGCCAACATCTCTCATGTATCTACTGATCCTCAAGCTATGTTCAGGGCTGGGTTTATAATTTGGGAGGAGCTTTTTATATTGGGGGACATGCTTTGCCGGTACATAGGGGGCGAATCCACCCTCGAAGCGGTCTGAGGCTATTAGTTGAGTATTAAATTCCATATAACAATAAAAACATGTCCAACGATGTAAAGCAAGCAAAAGCATTTACAAAATTAAATATTTGTGCTATAATAATACTCATGAATGGAAAAGTTTATTTCGCGTTTTTGGGACTAGTAGTGTTTATCGTAACGGTATTCGTTATAGCTGCTACCCTAATTAATGGTGGCAACGACACTACAGTTGCAGATGAGTCAAAGGTATCTATAGAGCAGTTTGCAGACACAGATACGTCAGAAGCGGTTTTTTACCGTCGTGGGCGTATCCGCGCCGACGAGTCGCACACTAGCTACCGCATTACGATTAATCAAGTTAGCCGTACTCTAGAGGTTCTAGAAGGCTTCGAGGGCGTAGTTGTCGAACGCCAGGTATTCCCAAATAACCCAGAGTCTTATGAAGAATTTATCTTTGCTATCAGCGGGCGCGGCCTAGAGGGTATAGCCGAAGGCGAAGACGCTGATCCGCGCGGCGTTTGCCCAGATAACCTATTGTCCGAATACACTATAACTAACAACAGCGACACAGTAGCTTACCAGTGGGTTGGCGACTGCGGTATCGGTACTACCAATACCCGCGGCGTATCCAGCCTGTTTAAGAGCCAGATCCCAGACTTTTTCGACACCCTGTCTGATTTTAGTCTTTAGCCTAACTAAGCCCCCTCAAATAACCGCTTCCATGTAAATCGAGGCGGTTATTTTATTTACGCCTCCAGAAGTTGGGTAGCTTTTTGTCCGCCCAGCAGACTATAATGGACCTTATGGAAACCTCCTATATCACTACCATCATCCCGTATGTAAACGACAAGCCGCACCTGGGTCATTCACTGTTGTTTACATATGCAGATGTTATTGCTCGCTATCAGCGCCAAAAGGGGCGAGATGTTGTCTTTGCCACCGGAACAGACGAGCATGGAGGCAAGATCGAGGAAAAGGCCGCTGCCGCAGGACTGGGCCCCAAAGAGTTTGCTGACGGTATCGTACTGCACTTTAAAGACGCACTAGAGAAGCTAAACATATCCTACAATAGATTTGTGCGCACCACAGATCTAGCGCACGAGCAGCGGGCACAGATAATCTGGCAGAACCTGGCCGAGTACATCTATCTGGCCGACTTCGAGGGCTGGTATTGTGTGGGTTGCGAGGCCTACAAGACCGACACGCTGGTCAAAGACAATAGCGGCGTCTGCCCAGACCACAACCGCGAGTATGTAAAGCTCAAAGAGCAGAACTACTTCTTTAAGCTAACAGCTCTTAGCGACCAGGTACTGCAAAAGATCGAAAGCAACGAGCTAAACATTGTGCCTAAAACCAGGCGTAACGAAGTACTGTCGATGCTAAAGGACAAAGATGGGCTGCAAGACATCAGCATTAGTCGTCCCAAGGACAAGCTAAGCTGGGGTATACCAGTACCTGGTGACGCGGGTCATGTGATGTATGTATGGTTCGAGGCGCTCATGAACTATATTACGGTACTGGGCTACCCCGAGCACGAAGACTTCGATAGGTATTGGCCGGCAAACATCCAGGTGCTAGGCAAAGACATCGCCAAGTTCCACGCTATTATTTGGCCAGCTATGCTAATTGGCTTGGGGCTAGAGCCACCAAAGTCACTCTATGTGCATGGCTTTATAACCAGCGGGGGCAAAAAAATGGGCAAGAGTCTCGGCAACGCCATAGATCCCCTAGAGGTTATCGAAAAATACGGCCTAGACCCATTCCGCTACTACTTACTGCGTCATATACCTTCGCACTCGGACGGCGATTTTACCTTCGAAAAGTTCGAAGCTGCCTACAACGGCGAGCTAGCGAATGATCTAGGCAACGCCGTTTCGCGTGTTGCTGCCATGATCGGCAAATACCAAGAAAACGTCATCGGTGAAGTAAAGTCAGAGATTCACGATCTACAAGAGTTCGAGTCAGCGGTCGACGACTTCCGTTTCGATAAAGCCATGGATCTTATCTGGCAGCGTGTCCAGCAGCTCAATAAATATATCGAAGTCGAGAAGCCCTGGGAAATCGCCAAGACAGATGCCGAACACCTGCAAGAAGTTCTAGCCTATGCTGCCAGCAGCCTGCTAGAGATCGCCAGCATGCTGCAGCCATTTATGCCCTCTACTTCTGACAAGATATCTCATATTTTCGAGTCTGGTGTCGTTAGGCCGCTAGATGCACCGCTCTTTCCGCGGCTAGAAAGAAAGCCTACCTAAAGGCGCTCCCTATCTATGTCCTACAACTAACCCAGGAGCTGGTAAAAAGGCTCATGTTTAGTTAAAATAGAGGGTCGATATATGGTACTAAATAAATTTAAAGAACTGACATCCGAACTCTTCTCTGCAGCAGAGGGGGACAGCGGTCCGATAGTAGCCCTGGACATCGGTACCGAGAACATCAAAGCGCTGGTGGTCCAGGTTAGTGGTGGCAAGATCAAGGTTATCGGCGAGGGTCGCTCTAAACAAGGTTTAACCGACATGCAGGCTGGCGCAATTGCCGACATTCCAGAAGTAATCGCTAACTGCGACAAGGCTTTGCGCAAAGCAGAGGAAGAGTCTGGCTACCGGGGTAGCCGGGCAGTGGTTGGTATTGCCGGCGAGCTGATCAAGGGTGTAACCAACACAATTCACATCAAGCGAGAAAATCCCGAGACCCCGCTAGAGGTCGAAGAAATCGACGATATTATCAAGCACGCACAAAGCGAAGCCTACAGTAGGGCCAAAGAAGACGTCTTGCTCGAGATTGGCAGCGAAGACGTCGAACTAAAGCTTGTCAACAGTGCGCTGGTATCGATTAGCATCGACGGTTATAAAGTCACTAATCCAGAAGGCTTCCAGGGCACGGAAGTCGAGGTGCAGTTATATACCGCTTTTTCTCCACTTGTACATATTGGCGCCATCGAGCATGTCGTACGAGACCTAGATCTCGAGCTGCTGGCTGTGGCGGCCGAGCCATTTGCGGTGTCACGCAGTATTATTGGCGACGACCCCGAGCCAACAACAAGCGCCATACTTATCGATGTTGGCGGCGGCACGACGGACATAGCAGTTCTTCGCGACGGCGGCCTCGAGGGCACTCAGATGTTCGGTATTGGCGGGCGATCCTTCACTAAAGCATTGGCGCGTCATTTTGATGTTTCGTTCGAAGCCGCAGAGGTTCTCAAACTACGCTATTCCAAGAACGAGCTCAAGGCTGACAAGCGAGACAAGGTCGCCAAAATCATAGACGAAGTGCTAGAGGTTTGGGTGCAGGGTGTCGAGCTAGCACTTAGTGAGTTCGACTGGATAGACGTTCTGCCTAGCAATATTTTGCTTTGTGGCGGTGGAGCCAGCCTGCCAGAAGTTAGCAAAAAACTCCGCAGCAGCGACTGGCACAAAGATCTGGCCTTTGCCAAAACCCCCAAAGCACGCTTTATTCCGGTCGAAGACGTTGTCGGACTGGTCGACACGACAGGCCGCGTTAATGATCACACCATCATCACCGCACTAGGTCTTGCTCGAGTTGGCAGCGACACATCAGGCACTAGCAAAAGCGGCGGGGTTAAGGGTAAAATTAATAAACTACTCGAAAGTTAGTAATGAGCGCCAAGAAGAAAGAATCAGTTTACATAGAAGCAGACGAAGACATAACGTCTGTATTGTCGCGTATTGCCAAAATTAAGTCACCGGTTATTGCTCTAACCCCGGCCAAACGGTCCGAGACACTACGCAGCCTGGTTAACGTTAAGCTATTACAGCGCGCAGCCAAGAAGCAGCAAAAAAGAATAGTCATTATATCTAAGGATCCGGTGGTCAAGAGACTAGCAGCTAGCACAGGCCTGTACTCTGCCGCTACGCCAACATCCAAGCCGGTGCTCGAGAAGCCGCCAACACCCAAAAAGAAGTCCAAGGACGTAGCAGGGCAAAAAACCACCAAAGACGAATCTACTAAGGCCAAGCCCAAGCAAACAAAATCAGCCAGCGCTGCTACCGATACCCCACCTAAAAAAGAACTCAAGGTACCCAACTTTGGTGTCTTCCGAAAGCGCCTGGGCCTAACGGTTTTAGGTCTTGTGGCTATACCTATATTACTAGTACTAATACTGCGTAGCCTGCCAAGTGCAACCATTGTTATAAGTACCAATGCTCGCCAAGTCGACGCTTCGGCAGCAGCTACGCTAGATTTTGCCGAAGCAGCATCCGTTAGTGTTGACGAGGGCTTATTGCCTGCGCAGCTACAAACAAGCCGTGTTCAGATTACCCAAGAGATAACAGCCACCGGCGAGCTAGATATTGGCCAGAAGGCCTCTGGGTCGATCACTGTCTCTAATTGTACAGACAACCCAATCACTGTCCCGGCGCAGACTGCTTTTAGCGATAGCGGGCTGTCATTCTTGTCGCAGCAAGAGCTTAATCTCGAGTCGGGTAACTTTACCGGCAACGGTGACTGCAAGCCCGACGGCGGCCACGTGCAGACTGTAGGCGTCACCGCCCAAGAATCGGGCGACCAATTTAACCTAAGTGCCAGGCAGTATAGCGCTGGCTCATTAGCAAGCGGAGTGGTAGCCCAGGGATCAGTTATGTCTGGCGGCAGCAGCGAAGTAATTAGAGTTATCCAGCAGTCTGACATAGATACCGCGAACACACTATTGCAAGAAAAAAGGGACGACCAAGCTGTCCAGCAGGAGCTACAAGAATTATTAGTCTCTTCCAGTCTTTTGCCCATCGATGACTCTTTCGACTCGTCAGCAGGCGCTCCCTCTAGCGACGTTGAAGTCGACGAAGAGATAGGTAGTGGCCTGCTAACCCTAACCATTGACTATTCGCTAGTCGGCGTACAGCAGGCCGATGTGCTCAACTTCTTGCTACCAAGCCTCGAGTCCGCAGCAGGCGACCTAGACCTACTAGATAGCGGCATCGAACAAACAGTCTTAGAAACAACCAAGACAGACGACATCTATAGCCTGGAGATGACTATCAGCGGCTCAGCCGGCGCGCTACTGGATGCCGACTCGGTCTTTCAGCAGATTAAGGACCGCAAAGGCGCCGAGGCTGCTGCCGAACTTCGGCAGCGCGAAGGCGTCACCCAAGTTGATGTCGACACATCTCCTTTCTGGAATACTACAATCCCTGACGACATTAGCAAGGTAAACATACAGATTAATGGACAGCAATAACATAGTAGCCCTAGATGTTGGCGAAAAGAGAATAGGCATTGCTAGGGCTAACGCTGTCGCCAAGCTGCCAGAGCCACTAACAATTGTCGACACCAGCAAACAACCAGCTGGCTTAAAAGATGCTCTTGCCCAACAACAGCCCGGTGTGGTCGTTGTCGGCATGCCTAGGAATATGAGCGGCCAGGAGACTGCTCAGTCCCAAGCAATTAGGGCTTGGGCCGAAGGTAATCTAAGCGAACTCCAAGCAGAGCTTGGTTTTAAAGTAGTATACGTTGACGAAACACTGTCCAGTGTAGAGGCGCGAGATCTGTATCCAGACAAAAAGCATATTGACGATATCGCAGCATGCTATATCCTGCAGACATACTTCGACACACATAAAGATAAACAGGGCTAGAACAATGACAGAGATCAAGAAAAAGAAATCACCAATCAAAAAAATAGTCCTAAGCCTCTTCGGGCTTGGGTTGCTGAGTGCTATTGTTGTCGGCCTATTAGGTCTGCGTTGGTATAACACCGGGCTACGTCCAGTCAACGAAGGTGCGACCGAAATCATACGTCTAGAGGTGCAACCAGGCGAGACCGCTGCAGCTATAGGGCAAGAGCTAGTCGACCAAGGCCTAATACGAGACCAAAGAGTTTTTGATCTATATCTGCGCCTTAACAACCTGCAAGGATCAGTCCAGGCCGGTAGCTATGATCTATCCCCGTCGCAGTCACTACAAGAAATAGTTGCCGAGATCGGCACAGGCCGTGTCGAGTCATCACAGTTTACGATCCTGCCGGGCAAGCGTTTGGATCAGCTGGCTGCAGATTTTGTAGAGGCTGGGTTTACTCAGGCCGAGGTAGACGAGGCTTTGGATTACCGTCTGTATCAGGATCATCCGATATCTCGCTACAAGCCGGCAGACGCCAGTCTAGAGGGCTATCTATTCCCAGAGACTTTTTCTGTAGACGCCAGCACTACTGCAGCGAACATTGTTGAGCGCTCGCTGGACGAGTTCGATGCCAATATAACTGACGAGCTGGTTGCCGGACTGGATGCCCAAGGTCTGGATATTCACGAATCTATAACATTAGCCTCGATTATCGAAAAAGAAGTGTTCGACGAACTAGATAAGCAGAAAGTGTCCCAGGTGTTTCTCAAACGTCTGCGCGAGGGCATTATGCTGGGGTCTGACGTGACATTCTTTTATGCTGCGGCAGTATTTGGCGGCGAAGCTCTGCCAAGTCTGGACAACCCCTATAACACACGCCTATATTCAGGTCTACCGCCGGGGCCTATCAGTAACTTCTCACTGAGCACTATCGAGTCTATTACCAACCCAACGGATACAGAGTATCTGTATTTCGTGGCAGGTGACGACGGGATAACTCGCTTTAACGAGACCTTGGCCGGGCACGAGGCAGATGCTGCAGCGTTCTGCATAGAGCTCTGTAAGCTGTAAAGACTTAATTTACGAAATTTATAGGTTACGATACCAACTCTAGATTAATGCAGTGCACCAGAGGTTAGCTCGATACGATTTAAGCTGATTCTCAGCCAGTAATCAGACTTTGTTTTGAGATGACTTTATCTTGTATAGTTTGTTCAATTATGCTATACTTCATGGTGAGTTGGAACTGTTTGTTGTGCGGTTTGTCACCTGGTGGCCACCAATCAATATCACCCAGCTTCTTTTTTGTCAGACCTTGCCTGTACGCACGTCGTAATTATTAATCAACAGGGGTCACAAGGGTTAAACCCTGACAAGAATGAAGCCTAGATAGACCTAGGCAAGGAATTCACATTCGTAACATCAAAGATCCTACCTCTAAGGTAGGAGCAGTCAAAGAACTAAGTGGGCAAAAGATCAAAGAAATTCCAGAAGTCGTAGACGCTTGGAAGGACGGAAGATCTCGACCACGTCTTGTACGCAAGACAAAGAAGATCGCATTGGTTAGCGCGAATATACTAGTAGTACTAGGTCTGGTCAGCTTTTTGTGGACCTCTAATAGTCGGGATATCGACACCCCGGCCATCTTAAATAACAACAGTGTCGAACAGGACAGCATATCTTCTCGTCCTCTAGACCAACTAAGCTCTGCAGATATTGCGGTTAACTTAGCGCGTCTTGGACGATTCGAAGAAGTCTACTGGCTAGCAGAGCAAGCCGCAGAGGTAGAATACCTTGCCGAGCTGCAACAAAGCTCTGACACAATTGCCGAGAAACCCCAGGTAGTTAACTCTACTATCCGTACACGTAAAGACATCATCCAGTACACGACTGTCGGGGGTGACACTGTTTCTGATCTCGCTAGTCGTTTTGGCGTTAGTTCGGACAGCATACGTTGGTCTAATAACCTTAGTAGCAATAGCCTCAATGCAGATCAAGAGATCAGCATTCCTCCATCAGGTCTAGACGGTATCGTCTACGAAGTAGAAGAGGGCGATAGCGTAGAAGATCTAGCCAGAACATACCAAATCAGTCGCTCTAGCCTAGTTGCCTTTAACGACGTAGTCGACGGTGAACTGCCTGTTGGCGAACAAATCTTCTTACAGGACGCTCAGCAACCTGTTGTGCAGCAAGCTGTCGCAACGCTAGCTACTGCCGACACTCGTCCGTCACTAACAGTAAACGGAGCCGTACAGCCAGGTTACACGCCGGTGTTTGGCGCTAATGGCTACGTTTTCGGTCACTGCACCTACTACATTGCCACCAAGACGGGTGCGCCTAATGGACTGGGTAACGCCAACACCTGGGACGACCGCGCCGAATCGTTTGGATATACAAAGAGCAAAACCCCTGTAGCTGGGGCAATCGCCCAGCGCGACTGGGGTAGCTTCTACGGGCACCTAGCTTACGTCGAGGCCGTGAGTGCTGACGGTTCTATGATTAAGTATTCTGACATGAACGGTATCGGCGGATGGAACAACAACTACTTCTCTGATTGGGTGCCTGCTACCGAATTCGGTTGGTACCTGTATTAGCAGTTTAAGGAAGGGATGATCCCCCTTCCTTAGTCGCAGGATCGCAAGTTTGCGATTCTGGGGGTCCATCCCTCAAAGCGGAATAAATAAACCCGGAGTAAACCCCGGTTTATTTGTTTTTAATACTTAGCACAGTCTTTTAATTGAGGTTTGAGACGGTTTCTACCATTTGTTCTATTACGGGGAGACCGTAGATGTTTGAGTGGCTGCCTTCGGTAGCCGTGAAGTTTATTGAGGGTCGTTTATTTGCTTGCTCCTGCGCGCCTTCGAATCCTATTAGAGGATCGTTTTTGGCATTAAATACATTAATCGACATGCCTTTAGCTGTAGCTTGATCAATATAGGGCCATGCATCAAGGCGCTGCATATATCTTATTTCTTTGATCGTACGGGGTATGTGGGTCAAAAAGTAGGCTGTGCTCTCTAAGGCGCCAGAGGTTACGCCACTGATATTTACCATGTATTCTCTACGGTTACCCCACGCGCGCATATTAGCCTGGCACAGTTGAGGCAATCCGCCAAGAGGCCCAGTGCCTAGTCCGTTTACGAGAGTCATGCTTTTGCACGTAGCTGGCTGGTTTTCTGCAGAAGTTGCAACTAGCCCTATTTCTACACCCCGTGAGTGTCCGATGTAGTAGTAAGAATCAATCCTTAAAGCATCAATTATCTGCAGCAGCCCTGTAGGTCGACGCAATATAAAGCGGTTATCATAGGAACACGCTTCGTTAAAGTATGGGTTGTGGGCGCCTGGATAACCACGCCTCGTATCTACTCCAATAGGGAAGTACTGCCCGCCGTTGATGCCAGCTAGTAGCTCCATCATCTTGGCATGGATGGGTGCTGGCTTTTGATATCCAGGATGGATAAAAACGACATCTCTCTCCTGCAGCTCTTGACTGTTGAGGTCTATGGGGCTGGCTATAGTATTCGTCCATCTGCCTGTTTTAAAC
>CAZHOS010000016.1:0-22135 GCA_964534605.1 uncultured Candidatus Saccharibacteria bacterium | reverse complement strand
TGTACCTGTTGAAGCCGTCGCCGTCTGTGATGCTGAGGCCATCTTGGATGATGTTTTGGCTGAAGGTTGCGTCATCGTCAAATGTCTTTAGGCCATCTATAATCTGTGCACCGTTAGTGATTAACCCACCTGTTACACCAACTCCTGCATCAGGAATGTTAAAGGTATGTATAGTGCCAGTACTAGATATGTTGAAGTCTGTGCCTGTACTGCCTGTTGCGAATGTTTGGGTACCGCCTGTTAAGCCGTTTAGAGAAGCTACACCTACTCCATCGCCAGAGCCAGTGAAGTCTACTTCTAGTGAGCCGCCGTTGTTAACAAGGCCTGCGCCTGTTAGATCGGTCAAGGCGTCACCGTTTATAGTAAGGGCATCACCCGTTTGTACAGTTAAACCTCCGTTAGCAGTGACGAGGCCGGCGAACGTTGGATTGTCCACAACGTTTATAGTCAGATTGTCTGTCGCACCAGAGACGGTATCCACATTCGTGCCGCCAGCTAATGTAATCGTATCTCCGTCACCTAGCGACTGAGTAGTACCGGTATCACCGACTAGTGAAAGCGATGCTATACCGACGCCATCTGGGCTACAAGTTGTAGTAAGACAAATGGTGCCATTATTATCCGGCAGATAATAGCTACGGTTAGCTGTAAGTGGGAATGCTGGATCATAGGTGATGTCTCCTCTGAGCGGACTGGTCCCGTCTAGGTTGCTAGTAAGACTAAGGGTACCGGTGCGAGCAACGCCTGAAGCTGTACTTAGGTTACCAAGCCGTAGCTCGCCAGTATTGTCTATAAACCGACCAAACTCTACCGTACCATCTGTACCGCCGGTGCTTCTAAGTACCAAGTCGTCAGAGAGGACTCTTACCTCGATATCATCTATCTTGGTGTCATGATCGCCCGCTGCCTCTATAATAATTCGACCCCCACTTGTACCGGTGTCATCGCCTCGGAGTATAAGCAGGCCTTGCTGAGTATCTGCAATCCCTACCGTTAGATTGCCACTCGAGACAACGGTGTTGCCTGTTAATGTCTTGTTGCCCTCAATAGTCTGTGCTGTGTTAGTAATAAGTCCACCAGCTGCACCTACGCCTGCGTCGGGAATATTAAAAGTATGTATCGCACCAGTGGAGTCTATGTTAAAGTCTGTGCCAGCACTACCTACTGCGAAGGTTTGCGTGCCGCCTGTTAGGCCGTTGAGGGAGGCTACGCCTACGCCGTCACCCGTACCGCTATCGTCATCACTGCAGATCACATTGCCAGAAGCATCGGCCGTAAGAGCACCGCCGTTGGCAAAAGCTGTACAGTCGTAGTTGTTTAGCTGTAGATCGCCAGTTGTGCCGTCTACTCTTAGCAGCTGGTTAGCTGGGGTATCTAAATTAACGTTTGTGCCAATCACAAAGTCGACCGGGGTGCTTAGACCAGCATAGAGTGAACCATTTGTATTGGTGTATTCTATCGGCACGTTATTTGCACTTGTGCGCTCTAGGCGAAAAATGCCAGCATTACCAGATCGAATATCTAGAGAAGCTAACGGATTAGTTGTGCCAATACCTAGCTCATTACTACCGTTATCGAAGAAGAGGGCTGCGTTATCTTGACTCAATGCACCGCCGGGGCCTGCAAAGACAACTGAGCCTTCAGTAAGGCCAAAGCCTAGATTAGCTGCGTCTACTTCTAGAGCACCACTGTTGATAACTAGTCCAGTCCCGGTCAAATCAGTAAAGACGTCACCGTTAAGAGTAAAGTCTTGACCAGCTCCAACAGTCAGCCCACCATTAGCAGTCACAAGACCAGAGAAGGTTGGGTTATTAACGACATCTACAGTAATTGTGTCTGTTGCTCCTGCGGCAGTATTTATGTTGGTCCCACCAGCTATTGTTATAGTGTCTGCTTCGCCTATTGCTTGAGTAGGTCCCGAGTCACCATCAAGGCTAAGACTAGCTATACCTACGCCGTCGCCTGTGCCTGTGTCGTCGTCATCACAGATCCATGCACTGCCGTTGAATTTAGCTATCTCGTTAGCTCCACATGTAAGTCCTGCAAGTGTGTCTGTGTTGTCTAGGTATGGTGCAAGGTTAGCTGTTAGTGTGCCCCCTGGGTCTGTTAGCCTTAGTTCATTGCTTACTATTGTAAGAGATGTGTTCAACTCGTTAGTCGTGCTACTATCTGCATCCCCTGCTGTGTCTGTGCCACACTCCCATGTGGTTGTCAGGGCTGTATACTTAAGAACCTCTCCATCACTACATGCACCGCTCAGCCCTAGTGTGTATGGGTTGCCGGCAGTTCCCGCACCAGAGCGGACAAGGCCACCATTCAAGGTAGCATCAAGGACTTCGTTACCGATCACTCCGTCGACTTCTGACTGGATGTATGGCAACACAAAGCTATTGCCGCCAGTGATGCCAATGGTGTCTGTGCCACCATTAAATGTGAGTGTTTGTGAGTCTGTGTTGTCGAGGAATCCAGATAGATCAACGTCTGTATTAGGATCATTACTAATAGAGAGTGTGTTGCCGCTTAGGGCCAGGTCTTGTTCGTCTGTGTCTACGTCTACTGTACAAACAAATGCTGTACCGTTCCAGGTAAGCTTATCTGTTCCAGCACATGTTGGCGAATTAATAGAGAAGTTTGTGCCTACGAGAGAGAGACCGTTACCGGCTGTGTAGGTCGTATCGTTATCCGGGCCTTCGGCGTCAGTGTCACATACCCATACGCTGCCGTTGAATTTAAGCACTTCATCGACGCCACAAGTACTAAGAAGACCGAATGTTATTTCGTCTGTCCCGTTATTACCAACGACTTCTACCCCTCCTCCGCTTGAGGCAAGCAAGCTTAGAGTGTCAGAGGGGCTATCGGCCACAGGAGAGGTTCCTGACGAAGTACTAATAATGTTAAATAGATCTTGGCTTGTACCGATGCCGCCGCCAGTTGGATCGACCCAATCAAAAGCGCCGGTAGCATCATCATAGGCTAATATATAGCCATCTATCGCAGCGTTTTGCGCTGTTCCACTGTCGTCAATATCTATGGGTAATATTGTGCCGTCAACTATTTCGCCAGTTACGATACTTGTACCCAATGTTGTGGTTAGTGAGCTTCCGCTAATAACTAGTCCAGTCCCGGTCAAATCAGTAAAGACGTCACCGTTAAGAGTAAAGTCTTGACCAGCTCCAACAGTCAGCCCACCATTAGCAGTCACAAGACCAGAGAAGGTTGGGTTATTAACGACATCTACAGTAATTGTGTCTGTTGCTCCTGCGGCAGTATTTATGTTGGTCCCACCAGCTATTGTTATAGTGTCTGCTTCGCCTATTGCTTGAGTAGGTCCCGAGTCACCATCAAGGCTAAGACTAGCTATACCTACGCCGTCGCCTGTGCCTGTGTCGTCGTCATCACAGATCCATGCACTGCCGTTGAATTTAGCTATCTCGTTAGCTCCACATGTAAGTCCTGCAAGTGTGTCTGTGTTGTCTAGGTATGGTGCAAGGTTAGCTGTTAGTGTGCCCCCTGGGTCTGTTAGCCTTAGTTCATTGCTTACTATTGTAAGAGATGTGTTCAACTCGTTAGTCGTGCTACTATCTGCATCCCCTGCTGTGTCTGTGCCACACTCCCATGTGGTTGTCAGGGCTGTATACTTAAGAACCTCTCCATCACTACATGCACCGCTCAGCCCTAGTGTGTATGGGTTGCCGGCAGTTCCCGCACCAGAGCGGACAAGGCCACCATTCAAGGTAGCATCAAGGACTTCGTTACCGATCACTCCGTCGACTTCTGACTGGATGTATGGCAACACAAAGCTATTGCCGCCAGTGATGCCAATGGTGTCTGTGCCACCATTAAATGTGAGTGTTTGTGAGTCTGTGTTGTCGAGGAATCCAGATAGATCAACGTCTGTATTAGGATCATTACTAATAGAGAGTGTGTTGCCGCTTAGGGCCAGGTCTTGTTCGTCTGTGTTGTCTAGGTAGGGCGAGAGATCAATAGTCGTGTCGGCAACCGTTCCATTGCCGAGCGTAACGGTATTGCCAGCAAGACTGATAGTCTGGGCATCTGTGTTGTCTAGGAAGCTGCTAAGATCTACGCTTGTGCCGTCGCCGGTAAGGGTCAGTGTGGAGCCAGCAAGATTGAGATCCTGACTATCTGTGTTGTCGAGCAACGTAGATAGATCGACACTATTACCATCTACGATGCTTAGTGTTTGTGTACCTGTAGTAAAACTTAGTGTCTGATCGTCTGTGTCTGTGTCAGGCACACAGGCAAACGCTGTCCCAACCCACTGAAGCTTGTCATCTCCTAAACAAGTAGGGGAATTAATTGAAAAATCAGAGCCAATAAGTTGCAGGCCATTACCGGCAGTAAAGGAGGTGCCACCGCCGTCATTGCCACACTCCCAGACACCCAGTACATACTTAAGCACCTGGTCAGCCGCACAGTCTTGTCTGAGCTGCAAGTTTAGCGAACTACCAAGCGCGACAGTCCCGCCACCTACAAGGCCCTGGTCGGCATTAATAGTTATGTCAGAATTCTGAAGATCATTGTTGGTAATGGACCCGTCAACGATCTCGCTAGAGTCAACAGTATTCGCACCCAGCTGTAAAGTAGAAGAGCTGCCTGTCACATCTCCACCAAATGCAGTTGATATTAATAAGTCATCGTCTGGGTTGATATCACCTTGGTTAATGATCTGAGTACCGTTTATGGTAATACCCGCGCCCGGGGTATAAGTTATAGAATCGTTAATAAGACCACAGTTATCTAGGTCACCGATATAGCAAATGTTCTGGTCGGCCGCGATACTAACAAACTCTGCGCCGTCATAGTAACGTATCTCGGTAAGCTCATCATCAAAGTATATCTCTCCCTCAATAGGATCACTCGGCTGATCGTTGCCGGCCAATATAAACGCACCGTTTGCTTGCAGCCCACCATTAATACTTACGTAAGAATTCTCTGCCTCTAGCTGTGCCAGAGGGTTTATACCTACCGGTAGATCTAACGAGATGAGCTCTTGGTCATCTCTTCTATCAGGCAACAAGCTAGCAGAGCCGCCTATGCCAGCCTGTCCAGACCTCCACCAAAAGAACAGAACAAAGAATAAAATAATTACCGCAAACGGAACTGCGGACACAGCTAATAGCTTCATCTTTATGGATCTGGTCGAGTAGTTTGGGGTAGTGTCTTCCATAGCTATACCGCCAATACTCCGTAAGAAACGGCAACACCCAAGAACACAATAAGGATCGAGAAGCTGGATATTTTGACAAGCTGTCTAGTAATAGACTCGCTAGCAAGTGGGTTTCTGCCAAGAGACACGAAGCCGCCCCTTATTGCACCGAACAGCAATACCGAGCCGGCTATAATGCTGCCCAAAAATGCCGCTAAGGCTAAGACCACGCGAGTAACGCCGACTTCTCTGCCGATTATTAGCTGCCCGGCATATTGCAGTAATGACCCGCCACTAGAATAAGATATCGATGCAGGTGATGCGCCAATGTGTATATCGACGGGTAGTAAGCCAACATTTATGGTTTGTCCGTCAGCCTCTACGGATCTAACTGCAGGATCGTCAGACTCAAAGTCTGCCAAAGCCGTTCCAATAGAATATGTATTCGTCAGCTCATCAATATGACCGCCAACCCCTTCTACTCTACTTAAGCCGATTTGATCACCTTTATTTACAGGGCCCTCTAGGTCTGTAACCAATACATACGCATTGCCGCTCGAAACCACCAAAACCCCCGAGCGGTCGTTTATGTCAGAACCTAGCTCGACTGTGGCATTAGTTGTTGTCCCAGCGACACCTAGCAGTGCTCTGTCTGAGTTAATGTGGGCAAGCTGTAAGACTTGGCTATCATCCGGCGACAGGGTTAAGAGCGAACCTTCCTGAAACTGCTCGCTACTAGGGTGGAGCTGTGATATCTGAGTCGCAGATACCGTTAAGCTAAAAAACACAAAAAAGACACCGATTAAAATACCGATGAATGTGGCTGTGCGAGATAGGTTGGTCATGTGACGCAACCGCTGTGTTTGTGTCATTTTTTAACTTTTTATGTATTGTTTAGACTCTTTGTTTTCAAGCATAAGCTCTAAAGAGATGCCCTAATTATAGTAAATAAAAATAAGTCGAGCAAATGATTTACTCGACTTATTTACAATCAGTCAGTTAAACTAACTGATTTTAGTGACTTTTAGCACTGTTTTCTGCTGCTTTGCTCCGCGCTTTTTGTGTACACGTTTTTTAGCCTTGAACCGAATAGCTGTTGTTTTCGGATCACGAGACACTTCCTCTAACACCGTTAGCGTTACAGAAGCACCCTTTACTATGGGAGTACCAACTGAGGTGTCTGCTCCGTCTATTAATGCTAGAACATCAGCCTTGATGGACTTCCCTGGGTTAGTTATCTTGTCTACCCTGATTTCATCGCCCTCAGAGACGAGGAATTGGTTAGAGCCAAACTCTATAACTGCTTTCTTCATGTTAGTTCCTTTACAACTTGTATAAGCGATCTGTCTTAAGCCTCTTGGTAATCCAGGCAGGCGCTAGGCCACTTATTTATAACCGGCGTATTTTATCAGCTAACAGTAGTAAAGTAAAGATCTTACCCCGATATAGCAAGACTATAGATCTATACTCCAAGATACGTTGAAGCCCTTCATCATTGTTGGTTCTTCTGACTTTGGTACTATCTCTAGCTTTATGCTCAGGGTTTCAGACATTAACTCTTCTTTATAGTTGGCTAAAGCCTCTTTTTGCCAAGCATCATCCGTTGCAATTGTCAGCTCTATACGATCAGCTATATCCAAATCCTTTACTTTACGCGACGATTGCACTCCACGTATCAGCTCACGGATGTAGCCTTCTTGTTTTAGCTCTTCTGTAATCGTTGTATCAATAGCTACGTTATCTTCCATTTTAGAATCTATAACTACGTTCTTAACATTGGTTTCTTCGGAAATTATATTAATCAACTGCTTATCGAACTGGTCGCTACGCTTAACCTTTAGCTCTGTAAGCGGTTGACGCACCTTAATGCCTTCTTTGGCTCTTAGAGATAAGGCCTCGGTTATAAAGCTCCTTACGTTGGCCATGTCTTCTATCAACTGTGTGTCTACACCTTCAGCATTCGCTGCTGGCCAGTCTTGCAAGTGAACAGAGCCCTCGACACCTACTAGCTCGGAGTGTATCTCTTCAGCTATAAACGGACATATAGGCGCTAACGCCTTTGCAAAAGTAACCAGAGCATAATGAAGCGTGGTATATGCGGTATTTTTGTCTTCGTCACTATCTGACTTCCAGAACCTCTTACGATTTCTGCGTACGTACCAGTTCGATAGATCGTCTATAAAAGGTGCGATCTCCCTAGCAGCACTTGATAGATCATAAGTACCCAGTCCCTTATCGACCGCATCAACAACCTGCGTTAATCTGCTCATTAACCATGCATCTAGAATATTGGATGTAACTGGTGGGGCTAGATCTTTACTCGCTTCCCACTTGTCAGCCTCTGCGTATAGAAGGAAGAACTCTAATGTAGAGCGCAGCGTATTTAGCTTTCGCTGCGCATCGGCCATATCCTTTTCTGTGACTGGATGGTTTTCTCCGTTTGTTAGCGGAGACGATATGGTCAAAAGCCTAAAGGCATCTGTCGAGTATTTTTGTATTAATTCAGCTGGATCGACATAGTTACCTAGCTTTTTACTCAACTTCTTGCCGTCTTCGGCCACAATAAAACCAGTGCATATGAGGTTCTTGAAGGGTGCTTGCCCAAAAAGCCCAACGTTAACTGCAGTTAGCGAATAAAACCAGCCCCGTGTTTGGTCTATTGCTTCTACAATAAAGTCTGCCGGGAATGAGCTTTCGAAAGCCTGCTTGTTCTCGAACGGGTAGTGGAACTGCGCAAACGGCATAGATCCGCTCTCGAACCAGCAATCCAGTACTTTGCCGACATGCGTCATCTGAACACCGTTATGTTTGAACGATATATCCATAACCTGCGGCAGATGATAGTCGTCTAGGTCCTTGCCAGAGAGCTCTTTTAGCTCTTTGAACGAACCTATAACAACCAAGATTTCTTCCCCTGAGTCGTCGATACCTTTCCAAACAGGTAGAGGTGTAGCCCAGAAGCGGTCACGACTAAGGTTCCAGTCTGGTGCTGAATCAATGATATTCCTGAACCTCTTCTCTTGCAGGTGACGGGGCGTCCAGCTAGTCTTCTCGATAGCTGTCTGCATATCCTGCCTCTGCCCGTCTATGTCCATGAACCAACTTGGATGAGCGCGATACATAAGCTTATTGCCGCACCTATGGCAGTGAGGGTATTCGTGCTGGATGTAGTCAATTTTTAGTGCCCTTCCATCTGCTAGTAGTGATTTAGCTATGTCTTTGTTGACCTCCCAGATGTTCTCGCCCTTCCATGGGCCAGATGTATAGTGTCCATCTGCATCAACAATCGATACGATCGGTATACCTTCCTTTATGCTAAGCTCGTAATCTTCTTCGCCATACGCTGGGGCTTCGTGAACTATACCGGTACCGTCTTTTGCCGTAACAAAGTCTGCAGACAAAACCCTATGGGCTTTTGGACCATGATCCTCAAACGCCGGGCTGTATCTTTTACCAACAAGGTCACTCCCTGTTATTTCTTTTATTACAACGAATTCTAGTGGTTGGTGTTTTTCATTCGTCATAACTTTAGCGACGGCATCGGAGGCAATGTAGAATTTTTTACTACGATATTCAATTAGTGAATACTTTAAGTCTTTATTTACCGCTAAAGCGACATTCGCGGGCAATGTCCACGGCGTAGTTGTCCATGCTAGCAGACATTCGTCACTATCTTCTAGCTCAAAATACATGTAGACACTAGGATCGGTAATGTTTTGGTAGCTGTTCTCCATGGCAACTTCGCTTTTACTGATAGGGGTTGCGTCCTTGGTGCAGTAGACAAGGATTTTTTCGCCTTCGTATATTTTGCCTTTTTTGTACAGCTCGCTAAATGCCCACCACACGGACTCCATATATTCGGGATCCATGGTTTGATAAGCGCCCTTGAATTCAACCCAACGACCAATTCGCTCGATTGTATCCTCCCAAAGGGTCCCTGTCCTAACCATTGCTTCGCGGCATGCATTAACGTAATCATCGACGCTTATCGTCTTGCCGATCTCTTTCTTGTTCTTGATACCCAAATTCTTCTCGACAAAAACCTCTGCTGGTAAGCCGTGACAGTCCCAGCCCCATCGCCTCTCTACCCTATTGCCCTTCATGGTTTGGTAGCGGGCTACCGTGTCTTTGACTGCAGATATTAGTAAGTGTCCAGAGTGAGGCGTACCCGTAATAAACGGCGGGCCATCATAAAAGCTAAAAGTGTTGTCTGGCGACCTAGCTTCGATGGACTCGGCAAACACATTGTTCTTTTTCCAGACATCAATAATAGACCTCTCCATCGAATCGTAGGTGGTCCTGGTGTACTTCTTGAAGGTTTTTGGCATAGGTTTAGTCCTGCATCCCTAAGTCCATGCATGGAGGTCCCACTTAGGTTCTTGGGCGCTAGCACCAAGCTCTCGTTTAAAGCTGTAACGTAGCATCAACGAAGGATTCTATTCGCGCCTTTGGCGTTTTCTTTCCTCTGCTCGTGGGTGATATCCACTTAGTTGTCTTTTAGGACAGCACGCATTTACCAATATGTTGCCCTTAGTATACACCAAGTAGGGACGTTTATCAGAGCTGTTTTAGATAATAAATAATCTCGCCCAGGGTTGGCATATTTTGCGTCCATACCTGCACCTGTACACCGTCGTTTGTCGTTGTAAGAAGCGTTGGGAAAACCATAATGTCGTAGAGGCGAGCCCTTTCGGAGGCATCTCTCGTATTAACATCTTGCATAATGACATGCTCGTCATCACCGATCGTCTTCAGAGACTGCAAGAAATCACGAATAGCAGACTCGTCCTCCGTCCTGGACCGATAAAAAAGATATGTCTTCATAAGCACTATCCTATCAGTAGTGAGTAGTGACTAGCAAGTAATGAGCCTGGACAAAGAGCAGCTATAGGGCTCAAATTAAGCATTGATGTTAAGGCGACTGGCTTGAGCGTATTCTGGAAAGTAGGTGTGGAAGATTAAATGTGGCAATGCAATATATCGAAGTACTAGGCACCACGAAGCAAACAAAAAGGGCGGCTTTGCCGGCCCTTCATGTTTGCTGTTCTGTGGTGCCTAGGAGCAACCGGTGGTGGAGCCACAGGAGATACATACATAACAACTCCCACTCCGCTGAGTCTGATTCCCGCAATTAAAGCACATTGGTGCTGAACCATCTTGTGCGCTGGATTTTACCGCTTCTTTGATTGTTGGTTTCTGTGTATTTACTGTAGATTTTTCTACATTGTTAGATGTTGTTTTGACATCCCTAAGACCTAACTCTAACATCTCTAGATCCGACAAATACATTAGACCTAACTTTTTAAAGATGTAGTCAAGTAGTGAACTAGCCATTCGAATATCTGGGTCGCTTGTCACGCCGCTCGGAGCGAAGGACATACGAGTAAAGGCCTTAACGTAGCTCTTTAGCGGCACCCCGTACTGCAAGCCTCTACTAACACTAATAGCAAATCCGTCCATAAGACCTGCCAGTGTAGAGCCTTGCTTGGCAACCCTTACGAATATCTCCCCTGGACTGCCATCAGAATACTCCCCGACAGTAACAAACCCTTTGCTATCCGCAACCTTGAACTCGATCGTCTTGGATGCACGAACTATTGGCATGTCTCTTTTAGCAACTACGGGAGCTTCAGCAACCTCTTTTGCTTTGTCATCGTCCGAAGATTTGTCCGCAGACTTAAGCGGCTGGGCAAACTTGCAGTTATCCCGGTAGATAGCAATCGCTTTTAGCCCTTTCTCCCAAGCTTGCATATGAATCTTCTCTACTTCCTCGACGGTTGCATCCTCTGGCATGTTGACAGTCTTGCTGATAGCACCCGATAAAAATGGCTGGACAGCTGCCATCATATTTACATGTCCGCTGTAGTGGATGACGTTATCCCCCATAGAGCAAGCGAACACATTTAGATGCTCGTCTTTAAAGCTGGGCGCACCATGAATAGTGTTGTTATCGTCTATATAGGCTACTATCGCCTTTATTTGTGAGTCACTGTAGCCTAACGCTTTTAATGCCCTGGGAACAGTACGGTTAACTATAGTCATCATGCCGCCGCCGACCAGATTCTTGAACTTTACCAGCCCCAGGTCAGGTTCTATGCCAGTCGTATCGCAGTCCATCATAAGACCAATTGTGCCAGTAGGAGCCAAAACGCTAGCCTGGGAGTTGCGCACTCCGTACTTTTTGCACAGCTCTACAGCCTCGTCCCAAGAGCTAGCTGCTGCCTGCAAAAGCTCTTCACGGACTAACTTTGCATCTATATCGCCTACAGCTTGGCGGTGCATGCCCAAAACTTTGTTCATTGCGTCCTTGTCTTCGAGGTAACCGGCAAATGGGCCAACGGTCTTAGACATCTTTGCGCTCGTAGCGTAGGCAGTGCCCGTCAAAAGCGCTGTGATAGCCGCTGCCTGTGCGCGGCCCTCCTCCGAGTCATAGGCTATACCTTGTGCCATCAGCAGCGCTCCGATATTAGCATAGCCAATACCTAGCTCTCTATATCGATGTGCGTTCTTGGCAATACTGTCTGTTGGATACGACGAATACCCAACCAGTATTTCTTGAGCCATGAATATAAGCTCTACCGTGTGACTAAAAGCCTCGCTATCAAAAGAGCCATCATCGCCCAAGAACTTCAACAGATTGATCGAAGCTAAATTACAGGCTGAGTTATCAAGATGCATGTACTCGCTGCAGGGATTACTCCCGTTTATACGGCCTGCATTTGGAGCCGTATGCCACTTGTTGATAGTTGTATCGAACTGCATGCCGGGGTCTGCGCACTCCCAAGAAGCCAAAGCTATGTCTCTGAACAGGTCTTTTGCTCGGACAGTCTCGATTGTCTTCCTGCCCTTAATGCTCTTTAATTGCCAGTCAGCATCATCCTTGACTGCTTGCATGAACTCATCGGTTACTCGTACAGAATTGTTGGCGTTTTGATACTGTATGCTAAAGGTGTCTTTGCCATTTAGCCCCATGTCGAAGCCAGCCGCATCAAGTGCGCGGCTCTTGCGCTCTTCTAGTGCCTTACACCAAATGAACTCACTAATGTCTGGATGATCTATATTAAGTATCACCATTTTGGCGGCTCTACGCGTCTTGCCGCCAGAGCGGATGGTGCCCGCGCTAGCATCTGCACCCCGCATAAAGCTTACCGGTCCACTCGCAAGACCACTGCTCCCCGAGAGCCCTTCTTTCGAAGACCTCACCTTGCTGAGATTCGTCCCTGCACCAGACCCGCCTTTAAATATCATGCCCTCTTCGGTGTACCACTTAAGGATTGATGGCATCGAGTCTTCTACTCCTAGTATAAAGCAGGCGCTGGCCTGCTGCGTGCGATCTGGCACACCAATATTAAACCAAACAGGGGAATTAAAAGCTGCGCGCTGTGAGGCTAAAATATATTTTAACTCTTGGGCAAAAACATCTGCCTGAGCTGCATCTTTTAAATAGCCTTCACTCTTTCCATGAGCCGCAATCGTATCGACAACTCGGTCGACGAGGTGCTTGAGCGAACTTTCTCTTTGTTTAGAGTCTTTCTCGCCAGCAAAGTACTTTTGAGCAACTATATTGATAGCATTTTGGCTCCAAAAACTAGGGAAGCTGAGACCTTTTTGTTCGAATACAACCTCGCCTGTCTGGGGGTTTGTTAGCCTAGAGTCTCGGTTGCTCCACTCGAACTCTCCGTAGGCATCTACCCCTTTTTTAGTGAAAAATCTACTTATGTCTATGCTTGTTGTTTGCGGCATACTACCCTCTTTTACTTTTTTCGAACACCTTTAATAAGCCCTGCCCTAAAGCAGGATTGGCATCGTTTATGTTATCCCCAGAAGCAACCAATGTGCTTCAGCATCCCTACGACAAAATCGCATATCTGTGCAGCACACTGCCCTCTATATCTCGCTACAGTAGGGTGTGTCTGCTTAGATATGCGCTAGCTAAGCCTAGAAATAAGTGTTTATTTCTTGTCTGTCTTGGATTTTGTCGATCGTATATGCTCGAGCTCGGCCTCGAACCCGGCCAAATTAGTAAACCGCCTATAAACGCTTGCAAACCTAACGTAAGCAACTTCGCTGACATCTGCTAGCATTTCGATCACTAGCTCTCCGAGGTCTTTTGAATGAATCTCGTTCTCACCCCTGGCTATCAAGTGCCTTTCCACATCGCTTACCAAGTTCTCTACCTGAACCGTTGTGACTGTCGTCTTTTCGCAAGCTCTAAGCAGCCCAGCCATAAGCTTCTCTCTACTAAATAGCTCTCTTGTATCATCGTTTTTGATGACCACAATCTGCGGAGTCTCGACCCTCTCGTACGTGGTAAAGCGATCCTTGCACTCTGGGCACTCTCTGCGCCTCCGCGTCGATGCGCCTTCGCTAACAGACCTTGACTCGATTACTCTCGTATCTCCAAAATCACACTTAGTACACTTCATTCTTCACTCCTACTGTACTTTTTAAAGATCCTACATATGGTGTAATGAATCTTATTCTAATACTACTTATGGTGTTTTGCAATGCTTATCTTAAAAATTACTTCTGCTCGCCTTTATCTTTATTTATATTGCGCTTCAAACGCCTTAAGAAAGATGGCTTATCTAGTTCGTCCTCGGCCTGGCCCCATATACTTGACGGCGTATCATCATCAAAAGAAGCTCGCACCTCTTTATTGACCTCGCCTTCTTCGTCCAGGCTAGTATCTATATCTTTCGCTATATCAGACAGGTCAGGCTCGTCCTTCTTGGCGGCGGCCTCTTTGACCACGCCCTTATTGTCTTCTGGCTCTGGTGTAATTATCTCTGGTTCTGACGCTGAAGCAGTTGCTATGCCGCTGCCCTCTACTGATCTGCCTGCATAGTAAGAATCATCGAAGCCTGTAGCCACTACCGTAACTATTATTTCGCCCTCTAGCTCCTCGTTGATAGTCGCACCGAAGATAATGTTGGCCTCAGGATCAGCTGCGGAAGTAATAGTCTCTGCAGCAAGATTGATCTCGTGCATGGCCATATCTCTGCCGCCGATTACGTTAAACAGCACACCTCTTGCGCCATCAATAGAAACCTCTAGCAGTGGTGATTCTATAGCCTGAGTTGCTGCAGTTACTGCGCGGTCATCACCGCTTGCCCGGCCAATGCCCATAAGCGCTGATCCAGCATTGCTCATGATCGTCTTCACGTCTGCAAAGTCTAGGTTAATGACACCATGAACCGTAATAAGGTCTGATATGCCTTGCACACCTTGTCTTAGCACGTCGTCAGCGATCTTGAACGATTCTAGTAGTGGTGTCTTGCGATCGATGGTCTGTAGGAGTCTGTCGTTCGGTATTGTGATCATAGTATCGACATGGTTCCTCATGTTGTCTATTGCAAACTGAGCGTTTCGACGACGTCTGTCGCCTTCGAATGTAAACGGCTTCGTAGCGAACCCAATAACTAGAATCTCCAGCTCACGAGCTAGTTTAGCGATAACGTGCGCTGCTCCGGATCCTGTGCCACCACCAGCACCAATGGTAATGAATATCATATCCGCACCTTGTAGTGCTGCCTGGATATCATCTATAGATTCTTCCGCTGCCTGCTGGCCAACAGTTGGATCAGCACCCGCCCCAAGACCGCGAGTGGTTTCTTTGCCGATATGGATTTTCGTTTGGGCCTTAGAGTGATGAAGGGCCTGCGCATCGGTATTGATGACAATGAACTCTACGCCTCCTACGCCAGCGTCAATCATGCGATTTACTGCCGCACTACCGGCGCCACCCACGCCAATGACTTTGATTTTTGCGAATGTTTCTATTTCTGGGACTACTTGCTTAGCCATAAATAAAGTTTATCTCCGGGTTAATAACTAGCTATAGTATACGTGTATCAAGATATTTACTCAAGCGAACACCTTTTATTCTAGGTCCTCTTAACAGATGAGCGAAGCTTCCTGATAGCCCCGATGGACTTGTTTTTAACAGAATCTAGTGTGCTTCCACGGATGTGTTTGTCGCTGCCGGCTGGCAATATAGCGTCTAGAACCATAAGCCCGATTGCGGGCTGGTAGGCCGGGTCATTAAATTGTTCAACACCTTTTACAGACTCAATTTTTGGAAGATGTACAGGCAAGTCTAGGTGGGTTCGCAGAGCCGTCAGCAACCCTTTAACCTTAGAACCTCCGCCGGAAACGATGATGCCACCGGGTAGATTCTTAGAGAAATTGACCTTAGCTAGCTCGGCATCTATTAACTCTGCTAACTCCTCTACCCTAGAAGCCGCGATGTCGTAGGCTTCTCCGACGTCGTAGGGGATGTCACCTCCAGGTGCTGCAATCTTTTTGGAGCCTGTGCGTCTTTCACCCAAATTCAGCTGACCTGTCTTTATATCTTCGGCGGATACAAGGTCGATCTTTAAGCCAATGGCTAGATCGTTAGTTATATGCATGCCGCCAACAGGTATAACCGCGATGTGCTCTACCTCCCCCTCGTGCATAACGGCAATACTGGTTGTGCCAAAACCAATGTCTATTATGCCAACACTCGACTGCCTCGAGGGTGCGTCCATAGCAATCTCGGCTACAGCAAGTGCGCTAGACGAGAGATGATTAATAGAAATTTTAGCTTGCGAGAGCACAGACTCTATAGATCGAATATGCGGGGAGGAGGCTGTAACAGCGAGGGCATCCGCTTCAATTCGTGCCCCGCTCATGCCAATTGGGTTCTTAACGCTAGCTTGGTCGTCTATGCCATAGCTACGGGTATAGAGCTGAACGACCTCTCTGTTGGGCGGCAATTGTAGCGTAGCAGCGGCATCCTCGGCCCTTATTCTGTCTACCTCTGCGATAACTCTGTCCGGAGAGCTAACTGCAGCTATCCCTTTAGTGCTAATAGCCTCTATATGAGCGCCGTTAATGTTGACTGTAGCCGAGCCAACCCTGATACCCGACAGTCTCTCGGCTTCGTCAAGGGCTAGGTCTACTGCGCTGACGATATCGTGAGCCTGCATTATGACACCCTTCTTCATTCCCGTTGTGGCGCTTTTAGCCAAGCAAAGTATCTCGATACCACTCTGATCAATCATCTCTCGGCCAACGACACAGCGAACATCTGTTGTCCCGACATCTAGTCCTACATAAAGCTTCTGTTTATCCGACATGCTTAGTTTCTCCGCTTTCTGCGAGCTATTATAACAGCATACTCTTATACCTCGAAAAAGAGCGCCTTAGGCCTTAGTCAATATCTCGTAGCCCGAGGCTGTAACTAGTACGGTGTGCTCGAACTGGGCCGAGTTAGTATCGTCCGAGCTAACAATTGTCCAGCCGTCTTCATGAAAGTTTATTCGCCCACTACCAAGTGTTGCGATCGGCTCGATTGCAATAGTCTCGTTCTCGCGGAGGATGTAATCGCCACTGCCTTTTGTGCGGTAGTTTGGTATCTCGGGGTCTTCGTGGAGCCCGTGGCCTACACCGTGTCCGACAAGCTCTAGGACGATGCCGAGGCGATGGCGCTCTAGCACATCCTCTATAGCAGCAGATATACTCGACACCTTTGCGCCAGCTCTTACTTGCCCAAGCCCTGCCATGAGGGCCTCTTTGGTGCCGCTGAGGAGACGCTTATCATCTTTGGTTATGTTGCCAACCCCAACAGTTCTACCGGAGTCCGTAATGAGCCCCTTATGCAGTACCCCAAAGTCAAAATTGATAACATCACCGTCAACTATAACTCTGTCCTTGGGCACGCCGTGCTGGACTTCTTCGCTAATAGATATACAGATGACATCAGGAAAATCTGGCACCCCGCGGCCTCCCGGCACCCCTAAAAACGCCGGTTTGCCACCGAGTGCTTTTAGCTCTTTGGCGGCCATAAGGGCTAATTCCTTGCCAGTAATCCCTGGCTTTGCAGACGACTCCATGAGGTCTAATACTTGGGCCAGCATAGCACCACCCTCGCGCATAGCCTGTATCTCGTCTGGGGTCTTGGGCTTCGACATTTATAGCTCCTGACCTAGTGCGGCTGCAAATTCTCTGTTGACTGTCTCTACGTCTTTTGTACCGTCCACCTGAACTATCTGCACACCCGCGCTCGCAAAGTATTCTAGGATTGGATCTGTTTCCTCTTTAAAGATGCTCAGTCTATGAGCGATTGCTTCTTCTGTGTCGTCAGCCCGGCCGCGCTTTTTTAAGCGATCGGTAAGAATATGTTCTGGGGCGTCAATAAGAACAATCGAGCGGACATCAGCAGCGTAGCTCTCGATAATCCAGCGTGCTTCCGAAAAGTCTCGGGGGAAGCCGTCGAGTAATATCTTTAGAGATTCCTGAACATCATAGGCGTCTAGCTCGTCTTTGATCAGCTGGTTGACGTACTCGTCATCTACAAGGCCACCACTCTCCATAACCTCGCGGTGGAGGCCGGTGGCCTTCTTGCGCAGTATCGCACCTGCTGACACCCAGTGATGATCGTACTTTTTGGCAAATAATTTGCAGTGGGTTGTCTTGCCAACTCCTGGAGGACCCAAAATAATATGCATAGCCCTTGCCCTACCCAATCCTTGTATTTATAAGCTTGGCAATATCGGATTTACTGGCCTTATCACCAGCAGCAGCTGCAACCAGGCCGATTAGCCTACCCATATTCTGGCGCTCGAGAGCTATGCCTTCCTTTGCGATCACCTCATCTACGAGGCTAGTGAGCTCTGCCTCGTCCATTTGCTCTGGCATAAATTCTTGTAAAAACACTGTTTCTGCCTGCTCTTTAGCTGCTTTGTCGCTGTCACCCGCCTTAGTAAAGCCGTCTGCAGCGTCTGATCGCATCTTGATCTGCTTGCGGACAATATTTACAAAGTCGGCCTCACCCAGGTCTGCGCCCTTTTCTTTTTGGGCCAAATCAGCGGCACTCTTGAGCATCCTAAGCGTAGCTAATTTATGTGCGTCTTTAGCAAGCATAGCCTGCTTTATGGAAGCCTGCAGTTTATCCATGAGTCCAACCCCCTGTCTTTGCTTTAGTAGCGGCTTGGCTTAATAACGCGTCGCTTGTTGCGTATGATCGCCTTCTTGCGTCGCTCGCGCTTGCTTAGCTCGCGCTCGAAATACTGGCCCTGTTTAGCCTTTGCTAAAACACCAGACTGCTGCACCTTACGACCAAAACGTCGAAGCATGCCCTCAGAAGATTCTTTACTGTCTTTTCTTGTAACTTGTATCATCAGGCATAAAGTGTACTACAGAGGTCGCCCAGATGCAAGCATGGTAAGGGAAAGATGATTTCTTTCTCTTAGCCGTAACGAACAAAAAAATCGAGGCGTGGATCTAGGTGCTGGCTTGAGTGCTAGCTCTGAGCTATTTTGGAATTTCTCCCCCAGAACTTAAGTCGAAGCATTAACCTAAACCGCCCAGCTTGAGTGCAGTCTGGAAAGTAGATGCGGAAGCTTGGCGGTGGCTGTGCATATGGCACTGCCCCGACAAGAACCGTAAAGCTACTTATCCAGAATGTGCCAAGAAAGAATTAAGCCGGCGCAAAGAGCCATGCTCTTTGGCAGGGTTTAATTCTAGGCTGGGTAGTTTAGGCTAGATTGTGATGCCGCCGGTGGTGGAACGTTTGCTGGAAGGCTTCTGCGTCTTCAGAACAATCGACTGCAACTCCTTAAATATCGGGAAGTGCTTATTAGTAGAGTAGACCTTGGTGTTGCCTTGCTTCTCGCTGGTTAAAAAGCCCACTTTCTCTAGGCGCTTTAATTCGCGCTGAATGTTACCAGCATCTTCGCGGATTAGCTTTGCCAAACCTCGGACATGAGTTTTAAAGTCTGGGTACTTTGCGTACACGACCACAATCTTTCGCCTAACTCGTGAGGTTATAAATACATCTAACATAAACACTATTGTCTTTCACACAACATTATAAATAAGTACTGGCTGTTTTTCAAGATATTTTTAATATTTACATGTCAATTATGCCCCGTCCCACTATTTTAGCTACAATAACAGCATGTACTACTACAAGCTCTTGGCGCTAACCCGGAACAAAACAGATCGTTTGTTTACCTACCGCTCTGCTGAAAAGCTGGCACCAGGAAGTTTATGTAGTGTGTCTTTCAGAAAGTCAGAAACCCTGGGCATTGTGGTCAAGCAATCAGACAAATTCAGCAAGGCGCTGGCAATAACCGCTACGCACCGGACCACCAGCATTCCCCTTCATCTTTTATCGGCAGCGCTAAGGCTAGGAAGTAATTCGGCCATTCCCTGCTCCGGAGTGGCAAAATTACTGCTGGGTTCTGCCAATCCTAAAAGAAAGCTACCCGACCAACCAGCAGCTAAGGATGCCAAGCTCGGCAAAATACCTAAACTGACTGCAGCCCAAGATCAGGTGTTAAAAGATATCACCGCTGCCAAAAAACCCACCCTGCTGCATGGAATTACTGGGTCGGGTAAAACCAGAATCTATATAGAGCTAACCAAACAGGCCACGGCTAGAGGTAGTTCAGCCATAGTCCTTTCGCCGGAAGTAGGGCTTAGTTCGCAGCTGCAAAAGACATTTCAGCAAACATTTGGTAACAAGATAATAACCATCCACTCCAAGCTAACAAAGAAAGAGAGAGAAGAAGCTTGGCTGCAAGTAGCTACTAGCAAAGAACCTGTTATCGTTATCGGTCCAAGGTCTGCCCTATTTAGCCCAGTCGCAAACTTGGGCCTAATCGTTCTGGACGAATTCCACGACAATTCGTATAAGCAGACAAACGATCCTCGCTATCACGCCCTCCATGCCGCCAGCCTACTGGCAACTGCTGCTAAGGCGAAGCTCGTTGCTGGCTCGGCAACCCCAAACGTAACACACTACAAACAGTTCAAAGACTCTGGCTACTCTATTGTCGAGCTTCGCCAAAAAGCAAAGAAGGAGGCAAAAAAACCAACAATAAAAATAGTCGATATGCGAGGTCGTAAACAAAAAGAGCTGCTGTCCAAGGAAGCGCTGACTCAGATACGCTGCAGTGTAGACAGACAAGAACAATCGTTGGTGTTCTTTAATCGCCGTGGCAGCGCCCGACTTGTAGTCTGCGACGAGTGCGGCTGGGAGGATCAGTGCCAAGATTGCGACTACGCTATGGTTCTTCACAAAGATACTTCGAAGATGATGTGTCATATCTGCACAAAAACAAGCAAACCTAAGTCGCTGTGTGCAGACTGTGGCAGCGGGCTGAGCTACAAAGTGCCTGGGATAAAGCAGTTAGAGGTAGAGCTCCGCCGTGCTCTACCTGGGCGACAAATTGTCCGCTTCGATAGCGACAACGCCAAGGCCGAATCACTTAACCAGCGATTAGAGCCACTGACGACAGAAAAAGGTACGGTCATTATAGGCACCCAACTAATATCCAAGGGTCTCGACCTGCCGCTGTTGTCCAGTGTTATTGCCGTAAAAGCCGAAGCCGGTCTGTCCATCCCAGACTACCGTGCAGACGAGCTGACCTTCCAGCAGCTATCCCAAATAATTGGGCGTGTTGGTAGAGGGCATGTCAAAGAAACCTGCGTTCTGCTGCAGACGAATAATCCCGAGTCCGAAGTTATCAACCTAGCTGCTGCAGAAAACTGGCATGCTTTCTACGAAACAGAGATCAAGCGCCGTCAGCAAGCAATGCTACCGCCATTCCAGTACCTGGCGACTGTCAGGGTTCGCCGAAAGACACAGAAGGGTGTCCAGACCGCCAGCGACCGAATTATCCAAAAGATGTCAGCCGGCTTCCCGGCCATACGATTTGCCGGCCCGGCACCCTCTTTTATAGAAAAACGCTCGGGTTACTACGAATGGGTTATCCAAGCTTTTGCGCCGCGCAGATCAAGTCTGCTAGAGCTTGCCGCAACCTGGTCCGACAAAGAGCAAATCGAGCTAGATCCGATCATGCTGTTCTAGTGTGGTGCTCTGACTGCCCTAAGCGCCCCTGTTCTGATAGACTAGTGTGGTGAATAACCTAAAAATAATAACCCTACCCCACGGAGCTCTTCGCAAGCCTTCGCGCAAAGTAGGCACCGTGAACCAAGAAATCCTAGACCTAGTACAGGTCATGAAGGATCAATCCCTGGCCTGGGAGGATTCGCGCGAGCACGAGATAACTGTTGGCTTAGCAGCCGTCCAAATAAACGAGCCGTGGAGGGTGATCATAGTTCGCGAAGACTTTGAAGACAGCAAGAACAAAAATTTTGTCACCCTCATAAATCCCGAGATAACCAAGTACGAAGGCAAGCAGATCGAGCGTATCGACGGATGCCTAAGCGTCAAGGATTATTACGTCAAAGTCAGCCGTTATAGCCGAGTAAAGATCCGTGCACTTGACGAATCAGGAAGAGAGGTGCGAGCCACTCTAGAGGGCTTTGCCGCCGAAGTTTTGCAGCACGAGATAGACCATATCAAAGGCATTACTATCGTAGACCGTGCGGTCGACCAAAACAGCTTCTATAAACTTGGCAGCAAAGGCAAGTACGAAGAGGTTGATTATTCAGAAATCCAAGCGGCAAACATACTTGCAGAGTAGAGGAGCGGTGCAAATGAAATCCTTGGTTTTTATAGGTAACGAACAAATAAGTAGTACTCGTACGCCTACCCGGATGCCTATCTTGCAAAGACTCATCCAAGACGGCTACACAATCGAGAAGATAATACTCAAAGGCAAGCCGCAAAAAAGCCGAAAACCGCGCTCTAGCCCAGTAACAGATTTGGCCCAGAACCATAATATCCCGCTCAGCCGTGTTGCCACTAAGGAAGAGCTTGTCATGGAGGTCACCAGCAGTACATCGAGTCTAGCGATTCTGGTGGCGTTTGGAATGATAGTTCCCCAGAAAGCTATCGATCACTTCCCTCTTGGGATTATTAATGTACATCCTTCGCTCCTCCCCAAATACCGAGGATCCACCCCTATCGAGGCGGCTATTCTAAATGACGATCAACAGACTGGTGTTAGTATCATGGCGCTAAGCGCTGGCATGGACGAGGGTGATATATTCGGGTTTGCACTGCACGAT
>CAZHOS010000015.1:0-24941 GCA_964534605.1 uncultured Candidatus Saccharibacteria bacterium | reverse complement strand
CCTGGGTCCTAACAGAGCAGATACGGTTGAGCTTTACTCGGTCAAAAGCTGCTTAATAGCCGTCCGCATTTCTTCGTACTCGCCCTCGCCAAAGTGGACACGGCGAACCATGCCCTGCTTGTCTATCAGGTAGTGTGCTGGCCAATAGTTATTACCATACGCACGCCAGGTAGCCATTTTGTTGTCCTGAACTACCGGATATTCTATTTTGCGCTGTTGTACGTTGCGCTGTACGTTGTGTAGTTCTTTTTCGGCTTCGAACTCGGGTGCATGTAGACCGATAACCTCGAAGCCTTTGGGTTTGAACTCGCCGTACCAATCGTTAACATGGGGCAATGTACGCACACAGTTGATGCAGCCATAGGTCCAGAATTTGATTAACACAACCTTCCCCAGCAAATCTTTGAGTGTCAAAGGGTCGCTATTGATCCAGTTCTCTACGCCACTGATATCCGGCGCAGCGTACGGCACAACATTGAATATACCGTCGATAGAAGGTGTCGGTGTAGCTGACTTGCTAGAGTTTTTTCTTAGGAAGTCAAACATAGCCAGGTGTTACAGCAAGGCGCCGTATAAAGCCTCTGCATCCGGGTTCGAAAAACCACCAAAGCGTCCGAGCTCGTTACCTTGTGAGTCTACCCTGATCAGTGTTGTCTGCAGCGTTACACCGTAACGCTGGCGAAGCTCTGTTGAGTTGTCGAAGTCTACCTCCAGAATCGTCAGCCCCTCTGGTATGGGGTCATCCATGATGTCCATCTCTAGTATCCGGCACTGGATGCACCAATCAGCATGGAAGAAGAGTATATTGGCACCCTGACTACTGGCCAAAGCTGCCTCTGAGTAATCTATGTATACACCTGACTGAGCTGGTGGAGGTGTGGGGGCCTCTGGCTCTTGAGGCTCAGATGCGGCCGGCTCTGTCGGGATAACCTCGACTGGCTCCGACTCTGGCTCGGTGTCGACCTGGCTGGTATCTAGCTGGGTAGACGAGTTATCTTGAGCCTCTTCACTTTGAGCAGTATCGTCTATGTTTTGCTCTAGCGTTTCTTGCTGGGAGGTATCGGAGTCTTGAGTTTGGGAAACTCCTGTCTGCTCTACTAGATCATTGCTATTATGCGCAGCGTCTTCGGCAGTCGGACGAGCAACAATAATAAAGACCCCTCCTGCTATTAGAGCGATGCCGAAAAGTAATCGTAAATGTTTGGAGTTCATAACAATAAAAGTATAGTTTACTTTACACATAAGTCAACAACTACACACTTGTGCTTAAAGATGATAGAATATAGTGGTAAATTCAAAAGAAAAACATGGCAAAAAAACAAACAAAAGATGCTTTTGACGAGCTCCTAGAAGACTTTGGTAAGGCCGTACCCAAGCCAGAAGAGAGGAGCTCCCGCTTTAGCCTGGCAAAAATACCAGGATCTAGAGGCTTTATATCCATAGGCGTACTGGCAGGCATACTTGGCCCATTAAGCTGGGTAGGGTCCACCAGCTTGCAGTTTAACGCCGATAGCCACCTGGACTTCAGCTACGCAGAGGTTAACTGCATCTCCAAGCCAATCCTCTTCCCTGGTGACGACAGTATAAAAACAAATGGTTCGTTCGAGGCGCAGATAGGCAGTGGTCCGTCCATTGGCGGGTTTAAGCTATATAGTGGCGAGGTCTGCCTGTCGCCAAGTCAGACGCCTGGCCCCCAAGAGACCCTAGATGCCCATATGCTTGGGTTCCTCACTAGCTCTATTACCGTTAGTAGTCAGAGGCCGCTGTTGCAAGAAGATCTTAGCGAATCGTCCAACACTACCTCGCCAGACGCGGTGCTTAGCTACCAGCTGCAGCAGCCAGACATTTACTCGAGCTATATCCTCCGCAGCCCGCTAGCAGCCAGCGAGTGCGATCTAGAGAATAATCAAACCATCCGCTGCAGCCTGGATGAACATAACCTCGACTACTCGACCAGCTATAGCCTGGAGCTTCTGAGCACTATCGGGCAGCAAGAGACACTTATTACCAGCCAAACGATCGTTACTACATCTCAGCTAGAGATAACTGAAGTATCGCTAGAGGAAGGTTCTAGGCTAGAGGGCTATTTTGAGGGTGTAGATATTACCCTAAACCGCGAAGTTACCAGTGCCAGCGCACAGTTGGTTGGCGACAACCTACCCGAACCCATAGAGCTAGGAAGCGCTATAGACGGCAGCATCATTAGTGTTGCGGGCAACGATCAGCTCGATCGAGATGCTTCGTACCAAATCCTTGTATCGGCCGAATCTATAGACGGCACCAGCTTTGACCAAGAAGTCGCCCTGGGGTTTGATCTGCTAGGTGCAGCCGAGGTAATAGATACCAACATTACAAGCTACGGCTACCCGCTGTCGCAGGCAATATCACTACGCTTTGATCAAGACCTGCTGCCCGGCCAGTCAGTACCCGTAACCCTAAGTAGCTCGAGCGGCAACGTACCCTTTACCACCAGTATTAGTGGCAATATGCTATACATAAGCCCTACCCCATCGCTACAAAAATGCACCGACATAACCATTGGTCTAGAGGCGGGCACAAAAAACCTAATCGGCTACGGAGAAGATAATCCGTACTCCTCCACCTTCCGGACGACGTGCGCCTCGCAGCAAACAATTGGGACCAGCGTCGAGGGTCGCCCTATTACGGCCTACGGATACGGTAGCGGCAGTAACGTAACCCTCTATTACGGCGGCATCCACGGTAACGAGCAAAGCTCCAAGATAATATTGGACGAGCTGCGCAGCCAACTAGAACAAGACCCAAGCCTAATCCCTACAGGAACAAGCGTCTGGATAGTCCCCTCGGCTAGTCCGGACGGTATTACTAAGAACACCCGTGTTAACGCCCGTGGAGTTGACCTTAACCGCAACTTCGACACGCAGGACTGGGCGACAGATGTTGGTAGCCCTTACGGAACTATTATTGGCGGGGGTGGCAATGAGCCTTTCTCTGAGCCAGAGAGCACGGCTATAGCCAACTTTACCCAATCTATTGGGGCCGACAGAGTCATTTATTATCATGCTGTAGCCAAGGTTGTGATCAGCACCGGCGGTACAACTGCCAACCAGCTAACCAATACATACTCGCAGATGACGGGCTTCCCCAACCGTACTGGCCAGAGTTCGGATGTGTTTGCCTACTCGATAACCGGCACCTACGGCGACTGGCTGTTCGAGAATACTAGCGCAGCAGGCGTACTGGTCGAACTAGAGACCCAGGCTGGCAATGAGTTTGCCAAGCACAAGCAAGCCATGCTTGCCATGATGTCCTATTAGCATGCACCACAACATCCTGCCAAACTGCCAAGCAGTTTGCACTGATGTTCCTCTCGGCCATCTTTGGCAGTTTTGTTTGCGGGACGCAGGTGGAGTAGTCAACCTACGCCTTCTTTGCGTGTCCTCAACAAGAACTACCAAATATAGCTCGAGTGCAAGCTAATAGCGACTCGAGGAAGATATTTTTAGCTGTTTTTCGCCATTAGATGGGCATGGATTATGTCTGCTAGCTCCCTAGACTGAGCAGAAGAATTATTGCGGTGGCCTGTCTTGTAATGTATGTCTCGGTGTTTACGATAATGAGGCTCACGCATGCGCAGTAATCCCGGTAGGCCATCTTCGGGAAGATCCGTAACACGGGCTAGCCTGGCAGGCACCAAGCGACGTTTTAGTAGCGCTAGAGGCACATCGATGTGCACGACCAGCCCTAGGCGTCCCATATGCTGCATGGCAGCCTCGTGCAGAGCCATAGAGCCTCCGGTGGCTACAACCATCGATCCCTTAACCATATCTAGCCCCAGCTTTTCTTCTAACTGAGCAAAGTCTTTGTCCGAGTTCTTTTTTCGATACTCAGCAAGGCTCATACCCATACGGGCTTCCAGCAGATCATCGGTGTCAACAAACCTCAGGTCTAAAAGCTTGGCTAGCTTTTTGCCGATTGTAGTCTTACCGGATCCAGGCATGCCAATAAGAATAATGTGTGCCACGAGCGTTTTATTCGTCAGTGCGTATGTATACGCGGGCCGGCTGTTCGTCTTTGAGGTCGTCTATAACCGGCGTTATATCGATAAATGGCAGGCTAATGTGTGCGGCTCTACGAGTGCCGTCGTCCAGCTCTTCTAATGGCTTGATAATCTCTAGTCGGTAGCCAACGTTGACTGTGTCTGATATGCCGTCAATCTCGGTATTAAAGGCGGCCTCTAGAACCTTAGGTTCTTCGTTTTGCCCCTCTAGGTCTAGCAAGAATCCATACTCCCCACCATTGCCTGCACTGGCTGCATCTGCCGAGTACTGCAGAGCGAGGTCTTCGAAGGCCTCGCCCTCGCTAAGTCTGACCTGAATCTCTTCGGCCAGCTGAACAGCCTGATTGTCTAGGGTAAATGCGACCTTTTGACGCAGCAGCTCTATACGCACACTGTTACGGAAATCATCGACTGACCACCCCCAGAAATCACGTAGGACTTCTTCGAATGTTTCTTGGCCGTCGCCCAGTTTGTTTTGGGCCCTAAGCAGCTCTATCTCCTGATCTAGTTCTTCGTCCGTAACCTGAATATTGTTCTGGCGAGCTAGTCTTTTGATATAGGCATTATCTATGACTCGCTGGATAGATCGCTCCCGCTGCTCGGCCAAGCTCTGCTGCCCCTCGGTCGACTCAAAATCTACGCTCTGCTGTGACTCGAAGTAGTGGGTAAAGCGTCGTAGCTCGAATAAATAATCCTCGTAAGGCACGAATTGGCCGCCGACCCTAGCAACTGGCAGCGGAACAACCTTGGTTACGTTATAAATAAAGTCCGAATTGCTATTAAATCTGTACAGCTGTAGCAATATGTAGCCGCTAAATATAAGTCCAGATATCAACGCTACTAGCAGAGACAAGCCTACGACGCGCTTTGGCGTATTGATGATCGGGTAGACATACTTGCGCCCGTCCTTGATGACTTCTTTACGGTGCTGCTCGATGCTATCGTTGGTAATACGCGGCACAGAAGTGTCGGTAGAACCATCGTCCTTTTTGCGGATACGCGAAGCTAGACCCTTTAGTTTGGGGCTCTTGCTGTCTTTGGAGCTAGTGGTCTTACTCTTCTTGTTCATCTTCCTGCGCTTCTGCGAGACTTACCTTTGTCTCTGATCTTAGTATTGTAGTTAGTTCTTTCTGAATTTTTGCTGGCTTGTGGACATTATGTATGCTCAGCTCTCCCACCTGCGTCTGTACACTAAGCGTGCCAAACCCGAGCAGTGTTTCCTGCAACCCATCAATCTGATAGTTTACCATTTGTATCTGGTCTATGGCTATATCTACGACGCCTTTAGAGAAGAGACCAGATTGAGTCACCTGGATGAATCTTTCGTTGGTGACAATGAACACGCTAAAATACCAGCTGATCCACTTATAAAAAAGTACCGCCCCACCGATGAGAATGCCGATACCCAGGCCTATAAAAAACCCGCTCAACCCAAGCTCTGGCCTAAATGTCGCCGGCAGTGTGCCTAGCAGCGGCGGGATCATAGAAAATATTAACGCCTTACGCATAACAACCGGGTGACGGCGGAATAAGAGCAGCATTTCTTCGCCGTCATGCTGATCGTCAAAATACTTCTTGCCTGTCATAACTATATTTTAACGTAAGCAAGCAAAAATTACATGAGCAGTCTATCTGGTTAGCACAGAGACCACCTGGTAGAATAATGGCACGTCCCCGTAGTTTAATGGATAAAACAACTCTCTCCTAAAGAGTAGCTCTAGGTTCGATCCCTGGTGGGGACGCCACGTCGCAATAGATGGCGACCAGTAAACCAAAACACTGGAAATGAATCCCAGTGTTTTTTGTTTGCTAGACCATCTTTGCTCCTTGCCCTACGAAACAGGTTTCGCAGGGACCCCCAAATAGATGGCGACCAGTAAACATGGAGCACAAAGACCATGAATAAAAGACCTAGAAAATTTATCTGGGTCTTCTTGAACAGATACTCAATACTCCTAGGTGTCGCCTTTGCGGGTGCTGACGAATTTTTCGTGGACAGTTTGATAGTCGAACATTTCTTCTGGCTTGAACCATAGGGCAACTTCTAGTTTGGCCTCATCTTCATCGCCCGACGCGTGCACAACATTAGCGACACTTATACCTAGCTCGTCGGCGTGGGCGTAGTTCATGTGGGCATAATCACCTCGAATCGTACCTGGAGCTGCTGCGTGAGGCTCCGTTATGCCTGCTGTTTTGCGCACCAGCTCTACAGCACCTATACCCTCCAGCACCATAGCGACAACAGGACCTGAAGTCATATATTTCATCAGTCCGTCAAATACTTTTTGACCATTACGGGAAATTACAGAACCTATAGCTTCGTAGTGTTCATGATAGTGGCTTTCACTAGGGCTAACCATCTTCATACCGACCAGCTTAAGGCCGGATTTCTCAAAGCGACTCACAACCTCACCGATTATGCCGCGCTGTACTGAGTCTGGCTTTAACAAAACTAGGGTTCTTTGTATCTCTTTCATAGACTTAATAGTAACGAATAATCAGCGCCAAGCATAGAGTTAAATCACATCAACTGCAAGTAAAACGGCCAGCACAGCAGTTAGACCGATGCGGTAATAGCCGAATGGCTTTAGTGTGTTCGAGCCTAGGATCCTCAGCAAAAAGCCGATTGCCAGTAGACCAACCACGAACGATGCGATATTGCCAACAATAACCTCGGCCATGTTGCCTGATACTAACTCTAGCCCGTCCGGGCTTAAAAGTATCTTAGCTGTAGCACCGGCTATAATAGGTATGGCCATCAAAAAACTCCACTGCGCAGATAACCCGCGGCTAAGTCCGATGTAAAGGCCAGCTAGAATAGTGATGCCCGAGCGCGATGTGCCAGGCACAAGGGCCAACACTTGAGCAAAGCCAATGAATCCAACGATCCGCCAGTTAATGTCTTCCATATCTTTGAGTGGCGACTTCTTGGGTTTGACCAGTACCATCGCCGCGCCAACGAGTGCCAGCATGACGAGAACCAACTGGGTATTGTCGTTAACAGACTCGATCCGATCAGAAAAAACAAGGCCTGCCACTGCTGCTGGCAGTGTTGCAGCGATCAGTTTGTAGCCAGTTTGCCTCTGCCCGCCCAGGAACTGGCGTACCAACTGCAGCAGTTGCGTGCGTGTGTGATATACAAGAGCCGCCAGCGTGCCGATGTTTAGCAGCACATCGAACTCGAAGGCGTCCTCTAGATCCAGCAATGCCCCGGCGATGCTAAGGTGGCCAGAACTCGATACCGGGATAAATTCTGTGATGCCCTGCACTACCCCCAAGATGATTGATTCGATGATCCCCATAAGATAAACATAACTATAGCATCACTTAAGGCTATAATGTAGGTATGACTTACGACAAAGCTGTCATCGACTATCTGGAATACCTTGAGATCGAGCAGAATAGATCGCAAAAGACGATCAAAAATTATCACCACTACCTAGGTAGGCTATCTGACTTTGCTGGAGACATAAAACTCCAAGACATCGATCAAGACCTGGTGCGCGAATGGCGCCTGTGGCTCAACAGGCTGGGCACGGCAACGAGCGATGAGCTAGGCAAATCTACCCAAAACTACCACCTAATCGCCCTGCGTAACTTTTTGAAATATCAGATAAAACGCGGGCGGGAGTGCATGAGTCCAGACAATATAGAGCTAGCCAAAGTCGTCCGCAAACAAGTAACCTTCCTAAGTGCCGAGGAAATGGACAGACTGCTGGCCGAACCAGACGTCAACGAGACCACCGGCCTGCGCGACAGAGCCATACTAGAACTACTATTTAGCAGTGGTCTACGCGTGTCCGAGCTAGTCGGCCTCGACAAGGCACACGTTAATATCAAACGCCGCGAATTTATGGTGCGCGGTAAAGGCCAGAAAGACCGCCCAATATTTATAACAGAGCAAGCCGCCGATTGGTTGGGGAAATACCTGGATAAGCGCGGCGATAACTCTACCCCCCTCTTTATCCGCACCAGTGGACGTAAGCAAACCAGCACTGATGGTAATCATATGCGCCTGAGTGCACGCAGCATCCAACGACTTGTCAGTAAATACGCCCTGATGGCCGGTATAACCAAAAAGGTCAGTCCGCATACCATGCGCCATTCCTTCGCTACCAACTTGCTAACCAATGGCGCCGACATTCGCAGCGTCCAGGCAATGTTAGGGCACGAGAATATTAGCACCACCCAGATCTACACCCATGTCACCGACCCTCACCTTAAAGAAGTTCATCGCAAATTCCATTCCGGGAATAAAACAGACTCTTAGAGTTTAGGGGCGACAAGCGCTGACACCGGCAACCGAAGAATCTACGATGTCGTCCCACTGAGTATCGCCAGCGACGTTAAGTCTTTTACAGAGGTCATTGCCTATGTCTAGGGCAAACTCTGGGAAGTCGTAGGTGAAGGCTAGCGGAGACCGCTCTTCTACGCGCCGAAGGACGTTCTGCGACTGTCCGGTAGCGTCGATTACTAGCTGGGCGTCGCCAAATGAAGCATTACCTCCGCTGCCTAGCTGAGCAGAAACAGTTACGGATGACCGGGTGTATATGGATCTCATACGCAACAAGTAGCTATCGCCGGCATTCAGTGGAAGACCGCTTATCGTTGTCTGGCAGTGACGGAGCCCAGTTGGGTTAGCAGAGCATCTGCCACTTAATACCCTGCCCTGATCTCCAATTGCCGCCGACCAAGCGTGCGTGTTCCCCCCGTCCTCTGACGGGTACAGGAACATTACTTGCGTATTATCGCGTAGGTACTCCCTGTCGTAGCCAGCTGCAGGCAGCGGGACGATGTCTACTCGGAGAACACCTGGGCTGATTCTATCCGCCCCGCCATTCCAGTCGTCAAAGCTTGGAAACTCAAAGCTTGTGCCAGTGGCAAAATTGGTGTTTCTGTCTGGATCCTCCCACGCGATAGTTATCTCAGATATGTCTTCTGGATCTCCTGTGTCATTAAAGGCTCTGATTTCTGTAATTGTTGACCTATCTACGCTAACATTGTCGTAAACGAGAGTATTGGGTTGGCTGTCTAATGTTACGCAGGTATACTCACTGACACCCCCTGATAAAAGCTCGTTCTGACTTAACGGACCGCTATCAGTCTGGCACTCTGTTCGCTCTGGCTCTAGCTCACCAGCAAAAAAGGCATTACGCGCATCGTTAACAGCTGCTTCTGCAGCGTAGTAGGCCTGTGCGCTAAGCTGTCTATCTAGTGCCTGTTCTTGCTCCGTACGCATCAAACGGGCGAAGGATATTATTAGCAGACTGATAATAATCATGATTGTTATACTAACAATCATAGATACTACACCGGATTGGTTATCTTTGAGTCTCATTTAATTCACCTTCCTAAAAACTACTGTGTCCAGCTCGGATACAGCACAGAATTCGCTACCGGCCATATCGCTTTGGCAACCTATTGCCTTACCTTGGTCATCTCTGGTGAATTGATCGTTATCACCGAGTGTAATGGTTATATCAACATCGACTAGATTGTTCTGCTCTAATATATTAAACTCAGCCAGACCCATTAACTCCTCTAGCAGCTCATTGGGATTATCGCCAGGTCTTGGGTCAGAACTTCTAGTGTTAGAGCAGCCGGGGTCGTCGCTTTCTATAAGTACCTGGTCGCTTTGCAGGGTATCGTCCTCGACATTAGATGTGAGCTGTTTATTGATCTTGTAAGAGTATTTTTTATTGCCGATACAATGTGCACCGTCCCAGCCAAATGACGCCGGCGCATTAGCTATACTAGAGCCACTAAGACGCACAACATCAGACGTACGGCTTAGCACACTACGCGCTACCTCCTGCGTGTTGGCTTCCGATATGCCTTTGTAGTACAGCCTGCCAAGGAAGACAAAAGCGCTTAACATTGCCATCAAAAGCAACGAGAATGCAGACGTTGCTATCATAAGCTCGATAATAGTAAATCCTCGGCTGTGCGCATGCAGTCGTTTCTTAATCATGTCCCCGCATCCCAAATTATATTATCTATCCAGAAGGAAGAGTTTCGTCTACCTCCGCCGATTAAGCACTCTCTGTCTTCTTGTTCTTCTATGCTTGCAGGCGCCGAGGTGCCTTCTAGGCCACCATTAAAGAGGACATCGCATACATGCTGCAGTCTAATGCAGCTGATAGTCGTATCTGACTCCAAGATGGTCAGCCCAGCCGCCTCGTTTAGCTCGGTCGTCCAAGGCCTTAATCCCGGCCGGTCATTTTCGTTTATCTGACCATTACCCGCCTCTTTGTAGTCTTTGTAGTCTGGAGGTCTATTAAACTCGTCACTAGTATCAAAATAGGCGACCAACGAGCCACCACATGTACCGTTATCCTGTCCTAGCGAGTCGACCTCATTTAGGGTATAGGTCTCGTATAGATATACTCGACCCTCCTCGTTTGGTTGGTAGTGACGGCTTGGATCCTTCAAGCCGTCACTATCGTAAGTGACACCGCAATGAAACGCTCTGCTATACACGTCGTCCTCTAGTTCTGGGGTGCCGCCATCGTCTGTAAGTATTACCGGCTGTGTGCAGAATTGTTCTGAGGTCACCGAATAAGAACATGCAGGGTCCGATGAGGTCTGGATATTGAACGACTCAATATTAAAATGATAATTGCTGGGATTGGACAAGTTAGGATCTTCGTCGTGCCAGAATGGATCGTTGGCAGGGTGTAGGCCGCCCCTGATAAACCGGTTACCTGGAGAAGGTATAACTGCAGCCTCTATTCCTAGAGGGATATCGGCGGACTGGCCACACTGAGCGACTGGCAGGACTGGCTCGCGCAGTGTTGGCGGCTCTAGTGGATGCAAGCGGTAAACAATCGACAAGGTATCTTCGCCCTGCCCTCCGATACGATCCCAGTCAGCTGTAACGACATATGTATTGTCGTCGTATTGGTTTGACGAATCCGGGCCTTCGTTGTTATAGACAATACTGACGCGCAAGTTACTTTCTGGGAAGTTACCATGATCGCAGTTCTCGTCAGATTCTGTTGCCCCTAGATCGTTTAATGTCATCTCGCCAGTCATAGGATTTACAGATATGCAGAACTCGCCGCGGTTGGGGTCAAATATGCCCTCACCGGTACGGTTGCCCTCCTGGGTGGCCAAAAATTTGAGTCGCTCTATCTGTGACTCTACAATCTTAAGAGCCTGAGTACGCTCCTTTGCCTGCTGACCAATGTTTAAGCTGCGACGAGCAACAACAAACGAACCAGTAACGACGAGCCCCAAAATAGCCGCGCTCATCATCACCTCTATGATTGTCTCTCCGCCTTGTTTGCTGCGCATAAACATTACACACACTCCACTGGTGGCTGGAAGTTAGTAGTAGTTACAATGCTGCCTTTGTCGCTGCCGATCTCTACACTTGCCTGCCGGCCGCCAGCCCCTTCGATACAGAGCGTAAGCGGACTAGATACTTCCTCTGCGGAGAGCAAGACATAGGTGTTATTGCTAGAATTGGCCGAGATACTACTCCTAAAAACATCTGGAGCTTGACGGAATGATGACGCGTTAGACGAAGCACCGGCAGTTGCCGTCACGGCATACAGGGATATATCGGCTTCGCCCGAGCTAACAGAGTTTGCCCGCGTAAATTGACCAAAGCTGCTATAAAGTACACCTATCCCCCGCACATAAACTACTGTACCCGATTTGTCTTTATAAAAAGCTGATGTAACTGACGAGCCCCAATTAATGTCGAAGTTCTCTGTAGTATCGAATGTGCTGTCTGCATATACAGCTGGGTTTACATCCTGGAAAGAGAAGCTGTCGCGGTTAGTTGATGCGCTAGATCCAGGGTTCTCCCCGACAACCGTATAGGTTAATAGCCGAGGTTCAAGATCGCTGCCGGGAGGGCCGACACCTAGTTGAGTTATTTTACCCAAAAAGATGCAGTCGTTCGACACCTCTCCGCTTAGATCGAAAGAAACATTACTACCCGTATACTCACAGGAAGCATCTACGTCAGGGAAGACACCCGTCTGGGTGTCGTTAATGATGTCTGATATATAGGAGTCAAGCTGCCGCATACTTTGGTTAAACTGGCTTGATTGTTGCTGCCCTCTAAATACGAGGATGGCAGAGCTAAACATTAGTCCAGATATCGCTAAAAATATCATCGACTCGATTATGGTGAATCCACCCCTGTTATTCCTCATGCTTATATTTTATCATAAGCACTGTATAAACGGATGCTTAAATCCAGTTATTTACTTGGCAATTTTGTTGGCTTGCAGAAGCCAGGCAAAATTAAGAGATAACGCCGTTTAAGTACCAGTCTACGATTGACTCGCCGGCCAGAAATATAACTATGCCAGCAACTACTAGAACAGGCCCAAAAGGTATCTGCGATTTTGGACCAAGCTTCTTGGTAAGTATTAGCGGCAAGGAGAATACTAGCCCGATTACAGAAGCTAACATCACCAGCATTAATGACTCAAACACTCCGCCAGCCAACATGCCCAGCAAGAACCCTAGCTTTACATCACCCCCACCTATCCAACGGCCGCCAGACACCTGGAAAAGCACATAAAAGAGCCCTCCACAAGCCAGTAGCCCTAGTACGCTGTCGCGAACTAACGCGGGGCCGCCGCCATAAAATACTGACTCGACCGCTATCACCGCTGTCATCAGCGCTATCAGCGGATAGATAATCCTATTGGGGATAATAAACCAGCGCAAGTCGTAGACGCTTAGAGCGATCAAGCCTACTAGTGTTATCAGCCAAATAGTAAACTTTGCCTGCTGGAACCCAACTATATCCGTCGGCCAGGCTAGATAGCTAATAACGAATAGAGCCCCGGTTACTAGCTCTATAATCGGATATTGCCAGGATATTTTTTGTTTGCACTGTCGGCATTTGCCAGCAGAACTCAACCAGCTGAGCACTGGCACAAGGTCGCGGGCTGCTAGCGTCTTTTTACAGCTATCACAGCTCGATCTTCCCTTAACCCAATCGCGGCCATCATGTAGTCTGTCGACTAGCGCCGTTATAAAGCTGCCCATAACAAGGCCTAGTACCGCTAATACTCCTATAGTCATAGAAAGAGCCTACCATAGGCTAGGGCTAGACTCCACTCCAAAAACGAGCCCTAGGGGGCTCGTTTAAGATAGTTTATTTAGCGTGCCGAACTATACGCACTGAGGTTCGATAGCATCACCGGATGTTTCAACCGCGAAGGCGATAGCAAACGACCTGTTACCAGCACTAGAAAGTTCGTTAGCCTCACACTGAACGCCTGCTCGAATCTGGATAGCTTCTGCGTCTGTAATATCTCCACTAGCACTGTTTAGCTCCAAGTTTGCTACGTCGTAGTAAGAGAAGTTTGAGCTCGGTATATCGATCTCACCATTACCCATTCCGAGAGCTGACGGCAGAGACCCATTGTTGTTGGCGACAAACTCCGATACAAGACCAGATATACGAGCAGCATCGTTACGACGTTGTGTGTTACGACTGTTACGCTGCAAAGCTGGTACCGCCAAGAAGACTATTAGTATTATTAGACCTGCGATTGCAAGAACGATCATTACTTCGATAATGGTGAAGCCTTTTTCGTTTTTTTGTGGTGCCCTTAGATTCATTCTGTTTCCCCTAAATTTTATAATTACAGCTCGAAACTGCTTATGCTTTAATTGTATAGATACTATGATTATTATGCAAGGCGTAGCAGTCGCAGCCTAGCGAAGGACGTTCTCGCCCACCAACGAATATATAGGCAGCAATATGGCAGCCACGATAGTGATGGCTACGATGCCTAGAATCACCATCAGTATCGGTTCGATGATTGTCGATATTGTCTTGATCTGATTGTCGACTTCTTTCTCGTAATAGATGGCGCTACGCTCCATCATTTGCTCGATCGAACCAGACTGCTCCCCAATACGCAGCATGTTTGGTACGAGCGACAGAAAGCTTGAGTCGCCCTCGATAGAATCTGACAATGCCCTACCACCCTTAACCTTCTCGATGGCGCCATTTATAGAATCGGCTATGATAACGTTGTTAACAGCCTTAGAGACAATCTCGAGCACCTGGATAAGCGGCACGCCACTAGCTACTAGTGTAGACCCTGTTCGCGAGAACCTAGCCATGTAAAGCTTCATAAATAGCTGACCAAATGGCGGGGCCCGCATCTTAAGGCGATCAAACGCCCTACGCCCGCCTATCGTTTGCACCCAGCGGCGCCCCAGCACACCAGCCACGAAAAGAATGATGACAACCAGCCACCAAAAGCTAGTTACAAAGCCAGATATAGCTAATAGCAAGCGTGTTACAAAAGGCAACCGAGCGCCAGGCAAGCCGTCGTATAGCTCTTCGACCTGCGGCAACACACCGACAAGCATAAATGTAACGACACCGATCATAACCAGCAGTACGACTGCTGGGTATACGAGTGCTCCGCGTACTTTGCTATTTACCTCAGCGTCTTTTTCTTGCTGGTGGGCCAACCTTTCTAAAGAATTATCCAGCGTACCAGACACCTCACCAGAGGCCACTAGACTAACGAAGACCTGACCAAATACCTTTGGGTAGGCCATCAAGGCCTCGGAAAACTTACCTCCTGCCTCAACACGCACAATTATGTCGTTTATGACTAGTTTCATCGGCTTACTATCGGTCTGATCGGCAACACTGCGCAGACTCTGCACCAATGGTAGGCCGGCGTTTATTAGTGTCGATAGCTGGCGCGCAAATATAATCTTTTCTTTGGTCTTTATGCGATTCCTAAAGCTCGAGAAGAGCCCACCACCGCCGGATGTATTGGACTGAAGATCGACCAGAGTCAGACCTTGTTCTTTGATTAACCTAGCGGCTGCGCGCTCGTTGCTCGCCTGCACAGAGCTAGTGACTTTTTTACCTGTAGAGTCCCTCGCTGTGTAGTCATAGTTAATCATGCTTGTAGTCCTAGCCCCTCATTAACCGATCTAGCTCTTCGATATCTACAGCAAAGTTACGAGCCTCATCGTAAGTAATAGAGCCTTCGTGGATTAGCTGCACAAGTGTCTTGTCCATACTGCGCATACCTTGGTCTGCACCTGTCTGTATAACAGCGTCAAGCTGGTGTGTTTTACCCTCGCGGATAATGTTGCGGACGGCAGGGTTAGCAACTAAGATCTCGCTGGCTGCTATACGGCCACCACCGATAGCAGGTACGAGTCTTTGGGACACGATAGACATCAATATGTTACTGAGCTGTGCTCGTACCTGAGGTTGCTGATGCGGCGGGAAGACGTCGATCATGCGATCGATGCTCTGGGCCGCCGAGTTAGTGTGCAGAGTAGCAAATACAAGGTGGCCTGTTTCTGCAATGGTAATGGCAGCAGAAATAGTCTCGAGGTCACGCATCTCGCCGATCAGCACTACGTCAGGGTCCTGCCTAAGGCTGGACCGCAATGCAGCACTAAACGAATAGGTGTCGTAGTGTACTTCTCGCTGGACAACCACTGAGCTCTTGGATTTGTGGGTAAATTCTATCGGGTCTTCGATAGTCACGATATGCTCGCTGCGCTCGGTATTAATCTTGTCGACTATGGCGGCAAGCGTAGTCGATTTACCCGAGCCCGTTGGGCCTGTAACTAGCACGAGGCCTCTTGGAAAGTCTGCAAAGCCCTTAACCACGTCGGGTAGGCCAAGCTGGTCGACTGACAGTATCTCGTTAGGAATTAAACGCAGCGCACAAGCTATATTGCCTCTTTCGTGGAAGGCGTTAACTCGGAATCTTCCTAGTTCGCCAAACGCAAAGCTAAAGTCAAACTCCTTGTCCTTCAGTAAAATCTTTTTCTGATCATCATCAACAATCGCAAACACCAAAGAATCAACATCTTCTGCAGACAGAGGCTCGGCTGCCGCGACAGGCACCAATGCACCATCAACACGCAGCATCGGAGGTAGACCTACCTGCAAATGAAGGTCAGAAGCCTTGCGCTTTAGAACTTCTTCTAGCAGCACCTCTATTCTTAATCCAGCCATTATTCACCACCTTTTCTTTTATGCATTGTCTGCTGCCGCAACTCTATTTACTTCTTCTAGCGTTGTTTTGCCGGCAAGAGCTTTAAGATATCCATCCTGACGCATGGTTATCATGCCCTGCGACACGGCCATTCGCTGGATCTCGCTACTGGTTGCCCTGTTAATGATGAGCTTCTGTATTTCTTCACTAACATTAAAGACCTCGTAGAGTCCAAGTCTGCCTTTGTAGCCTCCCGGTGCCTCACTCGAGTCAATGCCGTTGTATAAAGTATAAGCTTTTTGATCAAGCATAGGCAAGCTTTCGTAGCCAATATCTTTGGCTACCTTGGCAGCAGACTCTTTGTCTTTTGGCAAAATGTTGGCTAGCGTTGCTTTGATGGCAGCAGTTTCGGCTTCGGTGCTAAGGCGTTCTTGCTTATCTTCGGCTATGCGCCTCACGAGCCTTTGGCCGATGACCGTACGCACAGTGCTGGCTATCAGAAACGGCTCGATACCCATGTCTAGTAGACGTGGCAAAATACCCGCGGCTGAGTTAGTGTGCAGAGTGCTAAAAACAAGGTGACCTGTCAGGGCAGCCTGCACTGCCAGCTTGGCTGTCTCTTTGTCACGGATCTCACCTACCATCACAACGTCTGGGTCCTGCCTAAGAATGGACCTTAGGCCCGAAGTAAAGGTAAGGCCAACGTCTGCGTTAACCTGAATCTGATTTATGCCGTCCATCTTGTACTCGACAGGATCTTCAAGGGTGACGATATTAATCTCTTCGCTCTTTATCTCTTGGATGAGCGCATACAGCGAAGTGGACTTACCAGAACCTGTAGGTCCGGAGGTCAAGACCATGCCGTTGGAGTTCTGGATACCCTTTTTAATAGAGCGTAATGCCCTGCCTTTATAGCCCATGTCTTCGAGCTGCAAACTAGTGCCGCTCTTGTCTAGAAGACGGATCACAACCTGCTCGCCCCAGACAACGGGGGATATAGCGATACGTAGATCAATACTCTTGCCGGCTACAGCAATAGTGAACTGTCCATCCTGGGGTATCCTGTGCTCGTCGATCTTTAGGCTGGATAAAATCTTTACTCTAGACACCAAGGGTGCTTCAGTGCTTTTGGGTAGAGTCATCACCTCCCTAAGCACGCCGTCGATCCTTGCGCGGATCTTGAGCATCTTTTCTAGCGGCTCGATATGTATATCGCTGGCCCTATTTCTGGCAGCGAACTCTAGAATTGCAGACAAAGCCTTACTTATTGGGGAGTCTTGGACGAGTGTCTTTATTTCTTTCTCTTTAGCGCCAACCTCTTCATCAGAAACCTCGACGCCCAGCTTATTGGCTATATCTGCGTTAATGTCCGGGTTGTACTGCTTTAGCACATTGCGAATGCCACTGTCGCTGGCTAGATAGACTTTTAGCGCTCTGCCGATCTTGTTAGACAAGAAGTCCACCGCTTGGACATTACCAGCATCTAGCATCGCCACGACGAGCCTATTTTGCATTTCGCCCAACGGAACAGCCATATAGCGCTCAGCGATATCTTCTGGAAGAAGATCGAGTGTTTCCGGATTAACCTTTGCCCCGCTGAGGTTAACGTAGGGCAAGCCCGTTACGCTAGCGATCGCCTTGGTAATATGCTCGTCGCCTACATGGCCGTTGTCTAACAGGTAAGCTACAAATGGCTCTCCAGCCTGCTTGGCGGCCTCCGAAAACTCTTTAATCTGCTCGCTGCTCAGCAAGCCTTGTGCGACAAGCTCTTGCTCAAGCTGTTGTTGGTTTTCTGCGAGTAAAATACTCATGGCTGAAGTCGCCTAGTTTGCACTGTTATTAAAGGGTTGCTGGTTCCCATCATCTCCGATAACGATGTCTATGGTCGGATTAAGCGAGGATGAGTTAAAGAATCTTTCGTTTGGTCGATTAAATTCCGATCGTATGGGGGTGACAACTTCCACCTCAGTGCTTCTATCCGTACCTCCAAGCAAGAAGTTGCTTACAAAGAAAGATAGCAGTGCCGAGACCGCTACGACGACAATAATAAGGGCTATATCTTGCTGTTTCATTAGTTTATCTCCTCTGACAGTATGCCAACATTGGTCTCCGGTTGGTAATGGGTTGTGAGCTCGATTGAGGCATTTAGCTGACTATCCTCGCCCGTTAAGTTAATCGAGCGTACATCGAAGGGTCGAATAGACCTCTCTAGTAATTCCAGGAATGTTTCTGCACCGCCGTAAGTTGTATCGACACCTATACGCAGCTCTATAATCTCGGGGGCCGGTGCATCGCTAGATTGCTGAGCCTCTAACTCGAGGTCCGCCCCACTTATCTCGGATATACTTATGCCGCCCTCAGACGCTACTTCTTCTAGGCTAGTGAGCAGCGCGGCATAGTCATATTTACTTGGCAACGCATCTAGCACGACCTTGGCATTGCTCTCTCCGCTATTGCCCAGTATCGACTCTGGTTCTTGATCAAATACCAGGTAGGAGCTCTCTAGCTTCTCCAGACTCTCCAAGTTAAGGTCTAGCTGGTCTCGGGCAGCTTGCTTGGCAGATATGACCTGCCGCTGATGCGAAATTTTACTCCACAAAACCCTGGACGCAAACAAGCTAAACACGATCGCCGCTGCAGCCACCGCAATAGCAATGAGTATTCGCTGCTGATCCTTATCGATCGCGACACGTTTTTTTGAGGGTACATTCACTTGATCTTTCATTACTGGTCCTCTCCTGACGAGCTGTTTTCGAACACATCATTCGGGCGCTCTGTCGTAGAGCGGGTCGTTGTTATCTCTGGGACGTTAATGCCGATCTGGTCCTCTTCGTAGGAGTTGTCAAAGAGGATTGAGTCGAACTCTGCAGTAACTGTAAATATGACTCCAGAGTCTGATGGGCTCGTATCTCGTATAACTACGTTGGAAAAAGCTCTTCCTTCAAGCGACTGATCATCGGATGTAGTCACATAATCTGTAAACTTCATGGTGTCGACCAGCTTATTTACTTGCTCAAAGTTAGGGCTCTCTCCTTCTAGTTCTACAGTAAGGTCATCGTGCTCTAGCTCGACCGAGACAACCGACACATCGCTTGGTAAAACTGCCTCTAGATAGCCAAACAAACGAGACGTAGATGTCTTGCTCAGGTGCAGCTGATCAAGACTATCCAGCTGGTTTTGAACAGTTAAAATCTTGGCGATATCTGGCGTCGACTCAACTTCTTGGCGCCTCGACTCGATATCTTCGTCTAGCCCACTAATGCGACTGGACTGCCACACGTTGGCTGTCAAGAACATAAAGGCCACTACGGCAAGCGAGCCGATAGATAGCAGGCCGGCAATGCCCATTATCCTTCTGCGCAATCTACGAGTTTTAATAAACTTTTGTTTTATGTCTGGGAGTAGATTTAACTGGATCATGAGCTATTCCTTCCTCCCGGCTAAGCCTACGGCAACCCCAAAATGGTTAGACACTGCAATCAGCTCGTTCTGTCGGCTGCTTTCGTAGGCTACATTACGCCAGGCATTGCCGATCTCTACATTTAGTCCAAATTTGTTAGCCAAATACAAAGGGAACTCTGGCAACACAGACGCTCCGCCTGTTACGATAATGCTTTGTATTTTTTGGCCGGTGTAGCGAGCTTCAAAGAACTTTATCGACTTGTCTATTTCGCTAGCCAAAATATCTACAGTTGGAGTTATAGCGTTATAGACTTGTCCCTCCAGCTTATCCTTAACGAGGCCGAACTTATACACGAATTGTTCAGCCTGCTTTTGATCGATGTTAAGATTCTGTACCGCAGCCTTGACGATGGCGTCAGATCCAGTTGTGATAGCGCGCGTTAAGCGAGGTGCACCAGCCATAACAACAATGATATCTGTCGATCGAGCACCGATGTCGATAACCATTACAGGTGCGGTAGCATCGGGCGCAATTATAGACCGCGCCAGCGCCAAGCTCTCTGGCTCGAAAGCGATGACGTTTAGTCCTATACCTTCTAGCATATCGAGGCGCTTTTCGATGAATGTATTCGTAACACTGCTAATTAGCACCTCGGATTTATCCTTGGACTTTGGTGATTCGCCCAGTACTGCCCAGTCGATCTTTGATTCGTTAAGGGGTGTTGGCAGGATTGAGTCCGCCTGGTAGGATATGCTCTTTTCCATCTCGCTCGGGCTGAGCTTGTCGATATCTACAGTCGTCGAAAATACTTTTTCTGAGGGCAAGCCGACAGCTACGTTGGCGGTAGTAATACGATGTTTAGCAAAAGAGTCCTTGAGTATGGCTGCCAACTGAGCCATATCTGCGGGTGCTTCGCTAAGGGCGGTCTTTGTGTCAACTGGTGTTGCGCCGTATGTAACCAGCGACTTCACAGCACCACCACCCTTAAGCTGGACGACCCTAATAGCGCTAGAGCCTATGTCTAGTCCAAAGAAGTCCGATACCCCACTCAATATTCCCATGACTCCAAGTATATCACTAAGGGCTTATGCTTAGTACACTTTTTTTACTTTATACTTACAGGGTTGGCGGCAGCGCCAGGATACTGTCGGATGTGTACACGTCACTAGATATGATTGGTTGCGCAGGCCGGCCCACAAAATACTCTGGACTTAGATTAATAATCTCGGCAATGTTGTCATTATTGGACACCTGAGGGGTTGGGGTTATGGCGCTACCAAAATTGTAAGAGAAGCTCCCTCCATCGCAGTAAAGGACTGCGTCACCATGGTATATCGGAGGATCGTTGGGTCTAAAATCACTCTGCAGCAAAGCACACAGTGGCAGCGAACCGCTAGCGAGACGTACCAGGTCGACATCTGCTTTATTAACTCTATCCGGATTACTGGCTGTAAATATCGTCGAATCAGGCCCCTCGCCTACCTTCACGTACTCAATTAGAGCGTCTCCGTCATCTCCGCCCCTACCACCAAAGTTCGTGCCCCTTATCCCGTCTTCCAACTGCCTAATAATTATGTTGCTGACAGCGTTTGTTGTTTCGAATGTAAACGTTGTGGGGGTCGGAGTTAAGGTAAATTCGCCTAGTCTCTCGCCCGTTAGAAGGTTAAGGGATGAGCCGTTTATAATCTCTAGTTCTTGGTCTGTACCAAGAGCACTCCAGGCCCTTACCTCTACCGTCAAGACCCCCTCATCATCGGCAGCACCGCCAGACGTAATAGTCGGCTGCTCACGCGCGATGGAGCTATTTATATCGCCAGTGGTCCTGCCTAGTCTTAGTTCGCGCGCAACAACAGCCCCGTTTATCTCTAGCGGATTGCTGCAGGCATCTCCCCCGGGGAAGCGGTCTCGGTCCGCCTCTGCCAGCGCAGGATTATCTATAACCGCAGTAGTGGCCTCGCGGCAGGTAAATACTCGGCCACGCGGGAAATATTCGGTATTAGCCGGATCGTCATCCGCTGGCAATGCGATCAGTACAGCATCGATCCTCTGGACTTCAGGGCGTATAAAGATGTCGCCTTTGGTTACAATATATATACTGCCGACACTGGCGCGACTAGTAAATGTGCCTTCGTTATTAATAATATCCGAGGTTATTACAGTAGAGCCTTCGTTATATATAGTGGTCGTTAGACTGCTATCGCCGCCCGCAGACTGAGAGATATACAGAGGCGTACCTGAGCCGCCGTCACGTCTAAGCTGTTGATCATCGGACAAGTCCGCTAGATCAATATCATCCGCACTATGCACAGGTGCTTGATCGGCGCCACGCCAATAGTTACTAATGCAACGTATCCCGTTGCTGCCAAAATTACCGCCAAAACCTAGCGACGGTACATTAGCAAAAGTCAGCCCGGTTTGAGGGCTTGGATCAAAGCTTTGACTGGCGCTGTAGAAATTCTCTACATCACCAAGAGCCTGCAACCCAAACTGCACTGATGCCCCTCTAATGGAGCTGCCGCTTTCTCTCGTATAGGCGTATACCTCGCCGCTACCTGTAACCTGGCCTACGTGGTTATTAGTTGGCAAGATAGTATTGCCAGCACTGCAAGCGTCTGCCCCGTCACCAATGCCAAAATAGCCTCCTACCGACACGTCACCGTTAAAAACCTTAAAGTAAGGTTGCCGAGTGACAGTCACCGTTGACTGCTCTTCGCATATGTTTAAGGTTGCTGGGTCGCTAAGCGGTACACCAGTCACCGCAAACTCTGGCCAGGACACCGTATAGGCAGTCAAATCGCTTAGCTGTATCGGCCCACTATTAAATGTGGTGCTCTCGCCGGACGCGAGCGTCCTAACCCCACCCTGCCCTGTGCCAGAATTAGGGTTTGCACTCCCGCCAGTAACGTTAAATATCGGGCGGCTGTCAGGGATAGTAAAGGTAGCATCACCGTCGTTGGTGATAGTAATGCTTGCAACTGCTGTTCGGTCAATCAGCTCTATCTGACTGTTTATGCTACACGAGGCACTGAGGTCCAGTGGCACGACAGGGTCAACACCCTCAGCCCCGCTTAAACAGTCGTTGGGGTCGTTGGTCGAGCTAAACGGTATAAACAGCTCTAGGCCGTTCGTACTACGCACTTCGTCCCATTCCCACACGTAAAAGAAGCCAGCCTCTAACACATAGCCTGTGCCAAAGTCGCGAACCTCGCCATTACCGCCTAGCTGCGCTCCTGTTCTTTCAACAATTACTTGCCTCCCAGTCCCATCCGCGCTGTAGCGCACTAGCCTAGTCGCAAAGCCAGGATTCGTGCCTTGAGCAAATGTACCCCAGTCAGCATCCTGCCAGCGTATTCGAGCCTCACTGGCCGTTACGGATCTAACTTCGCAGGGTAGACTAAAGACAATGCTAGAGTCTGACAAAAATCTTGTATCGTTTCGTTGCCCACGCGCCTGCAATACAAATGGGTATGTAGATTGTGGGTTTCCAAGAAAGCCGATCCTTGCATTGTTGGTGGTGCTAGAAATCTTGAATGCATTAAGACCCCCTGGGGAACCGTTTGCTATCTCTACGCTAATGATAGCAACGTACCTACCCTCATAGCCTTCATTTGTTGCCTCCGTTAGCTCAGGTACAGGCAGTGTTATATCGAGAGGACTATCACATCGACCAAAGCTTTCGTCTACAAGCGTTTGAGATCTAAGACCTCCCCCTACAGTCCGAAAGCGACTGTTTGCCTCGTCATACCCTGAGCGCGAAATACTAAAGGTGGTTGTGGCAGGCGAGTTGCTATCAATGCGCTGCATGCATGGCTCGGCGTGTACAAAGTTGATGCTGTTGCCCGTTGGGCTATCAAAGACGGCGATATAGCGCGAGAATCTTGCGTCAAGACCGTTGCCTGGTCCAGAGTGCGAGACAATCAAGAATTGATCATCACCCGCTGTATGATTCGTTACTAAGGGCAGGTTGTTGCTTGGGAGCTCAAATGCAGACACCTTTGGTGCCGCCACGAGCAGCAAAAATAAAAGACTAGCAAGAAAGAAGAGTACACCAGCAAATAGTCTATTCGCACTCTTCATGGTCAGAAGTTATCCTCGGTTAAGGGCTGGCCATCAATCTCAGTAACGGGATCTGCAGGCTGAGCGATCGACTGTAGTGTAGAAATTTGGTCTTCATCCAAAGATTCTCTCGACAGCTCTAGTAGCGATTCTGCCTCAGCAAATTGGTCGTCAGCACTGTAAGCTAGCATCAAATTAACAATATATTCGTAGTTACCGGGCTGTAGATCGTTGGCTATAATAAGATTCTCCAGGGCATCCGATTCGTTACCCTCTCCTCTCTGTGTAAGCGCCAAAACAAAATGATGCTGAGCCAACTGATCATCATCAAAACCAGAAGTGTTCGTTGCTTGCTGTATAAACTCTGACTCTAGTGAAACTCCTTGCAGTGTGGCCTGATCAGACCCTTCCATCGAATTGTCGTCATTGCTGCGTGTAGCAACAAAAACACCTCCGCCAACTACAAGTAGCGCCACCAACCCAAAAACTACACGCTTTTTCATATCTGAAAATTATAACAATAAGAACTATATAAATCTACGCTTCGATAGACGTAATCTAAACAAGGTAATGGGCCTTTCTCCTACCGCAGAAAGCGGTGGCATTCGTGAAGATCTGGGGTAGAATAGCCCTATGGATGCCTCGACAACTATAATCTACACAGCCGGCGTAACCGTTGGTATTATGACATTTGCTTACTTGCTGTCGCTAAAACTGAGGGACGCCAGTATCGTCGATATATTCTGGGGCCTTGGCTTTCTAGTTTTGGCACGAGTGCTGCTGATTGCGGCTGATCCGCCCACTACCACCCAGCTAATCGTTGCGGCCATGACGACACTCTGGGGCGGACGGCTAGCGCTACACATACTAATGCGCAAGCTGGACGAACCTAAAGAAGACTGGCGCTATACTCAGTGGCGCAAAGATTGGGGCAAAAAGTTTTGGTGGCAGAGCTATTACCGCATATTCCTGCTACAGGCACTATTAACCTGTATTGTGGCTGCCCCTATTTGGTTATCTGCCTGGCAACCCGACCGCGACAGCTTACACACCGTCCAGATCATCGGTATGGTTATCTGGGCAATCGGATTTCTGTTCGAGGCCGTAGGCGACTACCAGCTTAGCCGATTCTTAAAAGACAAAAAAGCAGGCAAGACCAAGAAGAAAATTATGACATCCGGCGTCTGGGCACTCACCCGTCACCCTAACTACTTTGGGGAAGTATCTATGTGGTGGGGCCTCTTCTTGATAGTTGTCGTCGGAGAAAATGGTTGGATCGGCATCATTAGCCCACTACTAATCACCTACTTATTACTAAAAGTTTCTGGCATTCCAATGCTCGAAAAGAAGTACGACAGAAATAAAGAATTCCAGGCATATAAAAAGAAGACGCCTGCTTTCTTTCCCAAATTGAAGATTTAAATATCCTGAATTATAATTCAAATCGCGACACCTAAGTCCAACTTAAGTAGAGCATCAG